>JAYUJY010000196.1:0-18221 GCA_043764895.1 Synechococcales cyanobacterium
CGTTTTGGGACGACGGTTTGAAGAGTGGATCAGGCCGATCGGGATATTTCTAGTCGATAGCCCAAAACTTATGAAATATTAAGTGTTTCATAAGTTGGCTCAAAGCATGTTGCGTCAGCTAACACTTCTGGGAAACATTAAGAGGCGGAGATGGAACAGATTCTGTCTCTTGTTCCCCCAACTAATGCGTGTCTGTATGAATCCCTCACAAAGCTGGATGCTTAATGCTTATCAGGTAACGGAGCAGCTTTATGAAGGCAGCCGAACTTTAGTTTATCGTGGGCAACGAGGGGATGACCAGACTCCGGTTATCCTTAAAATGCTAAAAAGTGACTATCCCAACCTCAGTGAACTCTCACAGTTTCGGAATCAATCCACGATCGCCCAAAAACTGGATATTCCAGGCGTGATTAAGACCCATGGCTTGGAAACCTACCAAAACCGTGAGGTCTTGGTCATGGAAGATTTTGGGGGGATTTCGCTTCAACAGGCGATCGAACTATGGCGATCGCAGGACCCTGAACAGGTGGGCGTGGGTCTCTCAAGATTTTTTCAGATTGCAACGCAAATCGTGACGGCTTTGGAAGGATTGTCCCGTTATCAGGTGATTCATAAAGATATCAAGCCTGCAAATCTTTTGATTAATCTCCATACACAGCAGGTCAAATTAATCGACTTCAGCATTGCCTCTTGTCTAAATCTAGCGACTTCCTCACCCTTGGCGGTCCATGCCTTAGAAGGAACTCTTGCCTATCTTTCACCCGAACAAACAGGTCGAATTAATTGCGGCATTGATTACCGAACCGATTTTTATGCATTGGGGGTAACATTCTTTGAGTTGCTGAGTGGACAACTGCCTTTTTGTTGTGAAAATCCCATGGAGCTGTTGCATTTTCATTTGGCCGTCCATCCTTCAACGGTTACGAGTCTCAATGCTGAGGTGCCACAGGTCTTATCGGAAATTGTTGCTAAATTAATGGCTAAAAATGTGGAGGAGCGTTATCAAAGTGCCGTTGGAATTAGGCATGATTTGATGATTTGTCAGCAGCAATGGGAACAGACTAGAACGATTCAGCCGTTTGAATTAGGGCAATGGGATCGGAGCGATCGATTCATAATTTCCGAAAAACTTTATGGAAGAGAACATGATGTTGCCATACTGTTAGCGGCATTCGATCGTATTTCTGAACTCAATAACGTCAGGCAGCGATCTGAATTAATCTTGGTAACGGGTCATTCTGGCGTGGGTAAGACAGCGATCATTCAGGAGATTCACAAGCTAATTTTGAGGCAAAAAGGATATTTTATTAAAGGTAAGTTTGACCAATTTCATCGTAATATTCCCTTCAGTGCGCTCGTCCAGGCACTGCGTGATTTGATGGGACAGTTATTGGGCCAAGGTACGGCTCAAGTCGAACGCTGGAAGCTGAAGATTTTGCGGGCGTTAGGTGATAGTGCTGCGGTCATTATTGAAGTTATTCCAGAACTGATTAACGTGATTGGAGTCCAACCTCCTGCGATCGAATTATCAGGGAGCGCCGCTCAAAATCGGTTTAACTTACTCATTCAAAAATTCATCCAAATCTTTGCCGCAAAAGACCATCCCTTAGTTATTTTTCTAGATGATTTACAATGGGCAGATTTGGCGACTCTGCGGCTAATGCAACTCTTAACCAGTGAGTCCAGCCATTTTCTACTCTTCATTGGAGCGTACCGGGACAATGAAGTTACGATCGCCCATCCGCTGATTCAAATCTTGGCAGAAATCCAACAATCAGGCACTCTAATCACCCCGATTGTATTGACTCCCTTGAGTCTTGAAGATATTAATCATTTGGTTGCGGATAGTCTAAATAGTTCTGATGATGCAGCCCGATCGCTCAGTCAGTTTATCCATCGTGTTACTCAAGGAAATCCGTTCTTTAGTCGCCAACTGCTTAAGTCTTGTCATGAAGAGGGATGGATTAGCCTGGATCGATCGACCCAATCTTGGAAATTTGATCTGGAACAAATTCAGTCTCAAGTCCTGACTGAAGACGTGGTTGAGTTTATGGGCATAAAGCTACAGAAGCTATCTAAGCTGACTCAAGAAGCCCTGACCTTTGCTGCCTGTATAGGTAATCAGTTTGAATTAGCGACATTAGCAATCGTTCGTCAAAAATCATGCCATGAAGTAGCGGTTGATCTAGATTCAGCCGTTCAAGAAGGGCTTCTCATCTTGAAACCCGATCGTTCAGAGAGTCACAACCTAGGCACTGCGAACTTAAGCACTGCGAACTTAGGCACTGCGACTTATCAATTTCTTCACGATCGAGTTCAACAAGCCGCCTATGCTTTGATTCAAGATGATCAAAAAAAACAAGTTCATCTCGAAATCGGTCAGTTATTACTCGCCCACATACCTAAAGCCGATCGAGAGGAAAAAATTTTTTCTATTGTTAATCCATTGAATTTTGGTGCGGCTTTAATTAAGAATTCAGTAGAGCGTGAACAATTAGTGCAGCTAAATCTGATGGCAGGCCATAAGGCTATTGCCGCGACAGCTTATCCGTCAGCAATAAACTATCTGACTGAAGCAATGTATTTATTAAGAGATGACTGCTGGCAACATCAATATGGTCTGGCTCTAGAAATCTATGAGTTAGCAATAGAATCTGCTGCTAATATTGGGGCATTTAAAGCCATGGAAAATTGGGCTGAAACCCTATTAGAAAATGCTATATGTCATCTCGATCGGGTCAGAACCTATGAAATTAAAATTCAATCCCATTGTTCACAAAATCGGTTATTAGAGGCCATTTCGATCGCACAGATAGCCCTAAAGCCTCTTGGGTTTGATTTGCCGATGGATGCTAATTCGTCCGATATTTCGGAGGCATTTCAAGCAACAGCCAAGCTATTGGGCGATCGACCCATTAGTAGTCTGACCGACTTGCCACAGATGGATAATATAAATAAACTTGCGGTCATGCGGATTGTAATGGGAGTTATGCCTGCGGTCTTTTTAGCGATTCCTTCGCTCTATCCACTGCTAATCCTATCGCAAGTAAACTCATCTATTCAATATGGTAACGCTCCACTTTCTGCACTGTGTTATGCCTGTTATGGAATGCTCCTTAATGGCATCTTACGAAAGACGGATATAGCCAATAGTTTCTCTGATTTAGCCATTCAACTAACCTCAAAATCGAATAATAAAGACCTTACAGCAAGAACCTACTTTGTTGTTGGAGCTTTTTTAGCCCATAATAAACGACATATTAGAGAAGTATTGCCTTTACTATTAGAAGGCTATCAAATATCGTTAGAAATTGGGAATATAGAATATGTTGGATATTGCCTACAACATCTTGCTCATAACACCTATTTAGTGGGACATGATCTCGCGTTGTTAGAAAAAGAAATTAAGTCTTATATAGAAGTTTTATCAAACTCTAAGCAAATTACTAATCTCAACTACTGTCAAATTTTTTGGCAGTCTATCTCATACTTACTTGATCCGAATGAATATGCTGGGAAGCGAATAAGTAAAGCCTTTGATGAAGCTTGTGATAAAGCCGAACCCCTTTTATTAAAAGCAAACGATGTGACTGGATTACATCTTTTACATTTACATCGACTGATCATCAGCTACTTATTTGAAGATTTTAGTCAAGCCCGAGAGAATGCACTTCAAGGAAGGCAATATTTAGCAGGAAGTACCGGGTATTTTAGTACATCGGTTTATTACCTTTATGATTCATTGTCAGCTTTAGCGTTATATTCGATCGAAAATTCAGCAGACATCTTGCGGCAAGTGGCGGAGAATCAAGTCGAATTAAAACATTGGGCACACCATGCGCCGATGAACCATTTACATAAATTTTACCTCGTAGAAGCAGAACGCTATCGAGTTATAGGAGCGCGCGCAGAGGCGATCGAATATTATGACTTGGCCATTGCAGCCGCTCAAGAAAACCATTATCTAAATGAAGAAGCCTTGGCATGTGAACTCGCGGGACGATTTTATTTGGCTTGGGGTAAACCAAGAATCGCGCAGTCTTATTTTACAGATGCCTACTATAAGTATGGGCGCTGGGGGGCCGTGGCTAAGGTGAAGGATTTGGAAAGCCGTTATCCTCATTTATTAATGCCGCTTATAAAAATCGATCGCGCTAATCATCCTATTCATCGACGTGACGTAAATCCCTTTGGGCTAAGTCGTGCGTGCGAAAATAGGGAACAGACTCACCATCACAATGTTAGCCATCAGTTTGATTTAGAAACGATCGTCAAATCATTGCAAGCGTTATCGAGCGAAATCCAACTAGAAAAATTGCTCACCGTTCTCATGCAAGCGATGCTCACTCATGCGGGCGCTCAAAAATGCATTCTATTGTTACTTAATGATGAGAAATGGCTGATGTCGTCACACTCCACAATAGCAGAGCCTCTTGTCCTACAACCGATGCCTACGGATACCCATGAATTACCGCACTCTATTATTCATTATGTAATGCAGACCACTGAAACATTGGTAATGGACGATGCTAGAGTCGAGATAAGCTTTAGAACAGACCCCTACATCGTTACTCACCAGCCAAAAAGTATTTTGTGTACTCCGATTTTATATCAAGGGACGTTAATTGGAATTTTGTATCTAGAAAATACATTAACTGCGAATGTCTTTACATACGATCGACTCAAAATTCTGAATCTCTTAACCTCCCAAGCGGCTATCTCACTCCAAAATGCAGAACTCTACGACACGCTAGAACAAAAAGTACACCAGCGAACCCAGGAACTTAATGTTAAAAATCAGGATCTCTTAAATATATTAGCCGAGCTACAACAGACTCAGAGTCAACTCATCCAGACTGAGAAAATGTCTTCGATCGGACAAATGGTGGCAGGTGTTGCCCATGAGATTAATAATCCTATTAACTTTATTTATGGAAACGTAAAATACACTAGTGAATACATGAAGAACCTACTCGATCTCATTCAAATTTATGAATCTTGTTACCCAAAGGCTCTACCCGAAATTCAGTTGAAAATGGAAGAAATAGAACTCGAATTTGTGCGAAACGATCTTCCTCAAATGTTGAAATCGATGGAGATAGGAGCCGATCGGATTCGGACGATCGTCTTATCCTTACGTAACTTTTCTCGCCTAGATGAATCTGATATAAAACCTGTGGACATTCACGAAGGGCTTGATAGCACATTGCTTCTCTTGCAGCATCGCCTCACGCCAAACACCACATCGGCGATTCAAATCGTGAAGCAGTATGGTCAGATACCCAAAGTGGCTTGTTTTGCCAGACAGCTCAATCAAGTTTTTATGAATATTCTAAACAATGCGATCGATGCAGTCAGCTTTCGATCGCATCCTGAACCCAGCCCAATCATTACAATCCAAACTGAACTCATTCAGAACTTCAGCGTTAAAATTCGGATTTCTGACAATGGCAGTGGGATTTCGGAGCCAGCCATGAAGAAGATTTTTGATCCCTTCTTCACAACCAAACCGATCGGGACTGGAACAGGATTAGGACTATTTATTAGCTATCAAATTGTGGTACAAAAACACCAAGGGAGTCTCACTTGTCATTCCGTACCGGGTCAGGGGACTGAATTTACGATTGAGATTCCACTTTGATGAATATGCAAATTTGAATTAGCGTTAATAGCTAAAAATCTTTAGGCAGCAACTAAATTTTTAGAAGCCTCTTCAGTGATGAATGAACTATCATTCTGACGTTCAGGCATCACTAACTTTTCGATCATATATTCGATCGTATGCTTGTTGATCCAGCCATAACCAGAAACAACATCACCTAATCGCTGTCCGGTTTTCCGCTGCTCAATTAGCGCCAAATTTAATTTCTCGTCGCTTAGCAGTCCGGATTCCACCAAATAAGCACCCAAAGGCTTAACCTTCCGGATATTATAAGTCCGCATTTCGTAGGTATACACGAAACTCCCATTTGCAATCTTAGGGACCTTGGCGTGGGCTAGGAGATCACTTACTAAATTTGCAAACATATCAAATGTTTCATCGATTAGCCGAAGAGCTTCTTCCGATTCGTCCTCAGTCAACGGAAGATTTCCAATAAATTCAATCATTTCATCAGTATGCATTTCATGTCCTTCATCAGACATGGAATGCATGTTACCAAAATATCGACAGTCACGCTGATCGATCGATCGCAGTTCTACTGAAACGTCTCTCGTCGTGGATAAGAACACGCCTGCAATGCTTTCGATCGCTTCTACAAAAACGAGTCGATGAATCGGCTTTGCCATCGCAGCAGTCTGCAACATCCAACGCGAAACTTTGCGTTGAACCATGGTTTCATCGCTCCACAGGAACCGCATGGATTCTGCGAAGGTTGCATTAATGTCATAATTTAATTTACAGATATCTTCTAAAAACCAAATCCAATGATCTTCGTCTCCATAGCTATGATCGTTAATCATGGCCTGAATTGGATCGGTTGTAGGCTCTTCGCGAAGAACTTGACGGTTCAAATCACTAAAGCTCATGACAAAAAAGGTAAAGCAGGGCGCAAAAGCCATTCTATCTTGAGGCGGAACACTCGTATTTCGCAAAAATCGGTAGAACGGTAGTTCTGAATGTACGTCGGTTTTCCGTGCAATCAAATCTAGGAGATACTGCATTTTCATGATCAGGACTCTATCTTAATAGGTGAATTTGTGAGGTCTCAAAACGTTATTATGTCAGACAAAAATATCACTTCACAACATGACCAAAATTCATGTTATTGGAGCGACCTTTCTTATTCAACCCATAATTTAGATCTGTGAAAAATATGAACTTGTTTTTGGATGGACTATAAAGCACTGATAAGAAGCATTAGGTATCTTCTCTTTTTTGTCAATTAAGTTATTGAATTTCTTGCTTGTCATCCCTCTTAAGACTGATTTAGTTTTTGTTTTGAAAACTTAACCAACTATTTAAAATATTTGCTTAAACTGAATCCTCGGCTTCCCACGTTAAGGATCTAAACTAGAACTCTAAATAGGAATCCGGGGACTATTCTAAATCTCTAGACCAGAGCTTTCGCGTCGCCCTCCCACTGCATGAGCCGACTTAACATTGAGGCCGGACGCTCATGGTAAGACCAGGCAAATCCATGGCGAAAAGCGGCTTCCTGACAGGCTTGCAATTCTTCAAATCCAATAATATCCATCGTCAGCAGGTTTTCATATTCTTGCGTCAGCCGCACATTATGCAACCCCGCATTGTCTGTACAGATTGCAATATCAACCCCCGCATCAAAAGCCCGATCGAAGACTACTTTCAATTCTGAAATATCTTTCAATGTTCCAGTCTTGGGATACGTTGATGGACACACTTCCAGACATTGGCCGTTGGCGGCAACCTCTTTCAGCAACTCAGGGTACAGCAATGGAATCTGAATCCCGTGGCCGATTCGCATCAGATACGGCAGCAGCTCAGGATAGCAGCCATTGACGGTTTCATATAAGTGTCCCGTCGTTTTGACCCCCCGATCGCGGGCGTATTTGTAGAGCTTGACAAATTCCGGCATCCGTTCGCCATACAGCCTGTCGCTCCCAGCAATATCAATCCCACAGACAAAGTGCGGGTTGTCAATGGCTAGATCGACGATCGCCTTATTGACTTCAAACGGCAGCTTTGTGTGCATACAGACAATTTGGCTCGTGACGATCGGATATTCTACCTGCCGACTGGCCTGTCCGATGATATTGACCACATCTGTCATCTGTTCAATGCGTTCAGACTGACTCCGCGTCTCATCCGTACGCAAATACGGCGTCGATCGCAGCTCCAAGTACGCCAAATTTTCAAAGACATACGCGCCCCTTAGGAGACGATAGATAAAGTACGGCAAACTTTCCGGAGTCTGCACTTTCTCCACTAAGCTATGTAACTCCAAATATTCTTCCAGCGTGTTGCGCGGGCGCGTGTAAAACGCCTCAAATCCCGCATAATTTTCAAAATCAGCCGTCAACTTAGATTCGCTGCGTTCTAGATATCGCCACAAAATTCTGGGCACTACACTCCCACCTAAGTGACGGTGAAGTTCGGCATACAGAGCCACAGGGCACCTCTCAAAGGACTAAATTTGGCCTAACCGTATCGCACTTTCCCTCGGACTGACGGACAGATGCCATTCGCCACACATCTGCCAGGGATTCGATCGGCTAGAACCGTTCACTAGACGAAAACAAAAGAATGTTCAACCTCGATCGCTGGAATGATAGCGATCGATCGACTTGATTCCTTAGGTTTACTATCATAGTCAATTTAACGGCAGTTGACTGTGAGCTAGATGACTGAAGACCCCTTAAATTTTCATGACCTGGGTAAAATCATGACCTGGGTAAAATAGGCAAGACTCTTAAGAATTCTGAAAAATAGTTTTTATGTGGATTCACGACTTAATCTAGAACCATAGCCGTTATTGCACCGATGATCGGGCAGAAGTGAGTTTTATGCCGACAAAATCTCCCACCCAGGCTCAGAAAACTCAATCCCAGGAGCAACCACCCGTTATCCAAAAAGGCGCTAAATCAGATTCAGTCCCCAACATAACGGATGTCATACCAGAAAAAACCAACCCAGAAACCACGCCAAACGTCGCCCCAAACGCAACCGTTGTACCAGAAGCGAGCGCGATTCATCACCTCGCCGGGGAAATCTTAGAACTCGGCAGACGGCACTATCTTCCCGCTGAGACGTTATCCATTCCCAGTTGGGCCTCTGCCCCGAGTGAAGGGATGGAGCAGACCTTGACGGTTAAAGATGATGATTTATTTCTCATTACCGACACGCTGGGCAACATTTCCGGCTGCCTCGATGACGGTGTGGTCACCAGTATGGGGCTGTTTTGCCGGGACTCGCGGTTTCTCAGTCGGCTGGAGCTACAGATTAATGAGTGCTTTCCGATTTTGCTCAGTAGCAACGCCTACAAAGGGTTTTCGCTGTCCGTCCTCTGCGCCAATCCTCGCCTAGACAATATCCCCGCCGAGACGATCGGCATCCACCGGGAACAGGTGCTCAATGGCGGGTTGTTTGAAGAAATCACGTTGACGAACTACAGCACTCAGTCGGTGAAATTTGACCTGAGTTTGAGCTTTGATGCGGATTTCATGGACTTGTTTGAGATTCGGGGCTTCGATCGAAACGATCACGGTAAGCTCCTGCGCCGAGTCGAGCCATCAGCCACCCATCCTGACGACTACCAACTCCACCAGGACACCCGCGAACTCACCATGGCCTATCAAGGCATGGACGGCAACGTGATGGAGTCCCACATTGAATTCCTGAATCATCCTCCCACCGCATTTAAAGGCTACACGGCGCTGTGGACTCTTGAAATGGACTCTCACCAGACTGAACGCATCAGCTATCGACTGAACCCGCTGATGAACAGTCAGCCCGTTTCCCGAGTCCCCGTTCCCATGACCCTGAGTCAAGCCCGTGCGGCGGAGATGGTGGAAGAACAGGAATGGCGCGGGGCGATGACGCAGATTCGGACGGATAATAAGGCGATTAATCAAGTAATCGATCGCGCGGAACAGGACATTTATCTTCTGCGTCAGACCTTTGAAGATCGCAAAATCTTGTCTGCTGGAATTCCTTGGTTTTGTACCTTATTTGGCCGAGATTCCATTATTGCGGCCTCTCAGACCTTGATGATCAATCCGGCGATCGCCCGCGATACCTTGACGGTATTGGCCCATTATCAAGGCAAAGTAGACGACGACTGGCGCGAAGAAGAACCAGGAAAAATCCTCCACGAAATCCGATCGGGTGAGATGGCCCGTTGCCAGTTGATCCCCCATACGCCGTACTACGGAACCATTGATGCGACGCCGCTGTGGCTGATGCTGTACGCCGAGTATTATGCCTGGACCGCCGATCGAGAAACCCTGGAAGGGCTTTGGGAAAACGCTCTAGCGGCCATGACCTGGATCGATCGAAACTCCGTTGAAACCGGATATTTGAGCTACAGCAAAAAATCCAAGCGCGGACTCGCAAACCAAGGCTGGAAAGATTCTGGCGATTGCATTGTCGATCGCCATGGCAAGATGGCCACAGGTCCCATTACCTTATGCGAAGTCCAGGGCTATACCTACGCTGCGAAGATGCGAATGAGTGAAATCGCGTATCTCCGAAAACGACCTGATCTGGGCGATCGATGGCTCCAAGAGGCAGCAGATCTTAAAGTCCGATTTAATCAAGACTTCTGGATGCCTGAGGAGGGATTCATTGCGCTAGCGCTAGACGGCGACGGGAAACAAGTGGATAGTATTACGTCCAATCCGGGGCATTGTCTGAACCTCGGGATTTTGGACGCCGATAAAGCTCAAAGCGTGGCCGATCGGCTTCAGGCTCCGGATATGTTCAATGGCTGGGGCATCCGAACCTTGAGCAGCCTATCTCCGGCGTACAATCCCATGGGGTATCACTTGGGTTCTGTATGGCCCCATGACAATGGCATGATTGCGCTGGGGCTGCGATCGCAGGGGCATGTGGACCACGCCTTGGAACTGGGGCAGTCGTTGCTGGATATGACCATGCGCCAGCCTTACCAGCGACCTCCGGAATTGATCTGTGGCTATGAGCGTCAGGCCAATGCCGAACCCGTGCGCTATCCGGTCGCCTGTTCTCCCCAGGCTTGGGCGACGGGAACGGTGTTTCAACTCATGCAGATGATGACGAATCTGGTCCCGGATGCGCCAGGACATTGTTTACGAATCATTGATCCCGCTTTACCGATGGATATTCAGCATCTGACCGTAACGAATTTACATGTGGGTTCGACGGTGTTGGATTTGGAGTTTATTCGCCAAGGGAGTTCTTCTAGCGAACGCAGCGGAACCACTACATCCTGTCGGGTGCTTCGGAAACGGGGAAATTTGCGGGTGGTGATCGAGGCGTAAGGGGTCTGTGGGGTTGAGTTATAATATGGCGATCTTAATTTAGTTGTCGCTATGATGCTGCTTAACCCTGCCGATCGCATTATTGTCCCGCTAGATGTTCCGACAGAGGCAGCGGCGATTGCGCTGATCGATCGATTGCCGGAGGTGCGGTTTTGGAAGGTGGGGTTGGAGCTATTTGTGGCGACCGGGCCGAATGTGTTGCAAATCTTAAAACAGCGCAACAAAAAGATTTTCCTAGATTTAAAATTCCACGACATTCCCAATACCGTGGCTGGAGCTTGTGCCTCAGCGGCTCGCTATGGGGTGGATTTGTTGACGGTTCATGCGGTGAACGGCGGTGTGGGACTGCAACGGGCACAGGCGGCAGCAGCGATCGCCGCAAAGCAAGCGGGCGTCGAACCGCCCCAGATCATTGCCGTCACGTTGTTAACCAGCATCAGCCCTAAAATGCTGAATCATGAGCTGCAAGTGCCTATTGACGTCAACCCCTACACGCGATCGATGGCCGAACTGGCGCAAAAAAGTGGCTTGGCAGGTGCGGTGTGTTCGCCGCAGGAGGCGCAGGCGTTGCGATCGGCCTGTGGACCGGAGTTTGTCCTAGTGTGCCCTGGCGTTCGTCCGGATGGCAGCGAACATGGCGATCAGCAGCGAGTCATGACGCCAAAAGAGGCGATGGCAGCGGGGGCGACTTATCTGGTGATTGGGCGACCGATTACGGGGGCCGCAGATCCAACTGTAATGTTCCACAGCATTGTGGCTGATATGTCATGAAGCGAGATGTCATGAAGCGAGTCTTTTTAAAGACGATCGTTCTGGCCATCGTCCTTCCGATCGCTCCAGCATTTGCCCGATCGATCTGCCCTGAAGCGATCGGATCGGTGTCAGCGTTGTTGGTTCGAGATTTGCCGAGCTATGCTAATCGAGCCATCATTCGAGGTCGATCTCGACAGGAAATGGCGGAACTCACTCAAGTGGTGGTGGCGAGTCAGCCAGAATTGGAGCCGATCGATGTTCCCAGTCTTAAGCGGGATCCGAATCTTCATCAAGTTTTTCTGACGACGCTAGAACGACAGGCCAGTGCCCAAAAAATCTATGAGTTTCAGCAATACCATTGGATCTTTTTAGTCAAAACTCAGGCGGGTTGGCGGTTGGTGAAAACTTTTTCAAGGACGAGTCGATATCCGAAAGGGGACTGGATTACTGAAACGTACGATAGCAGTCAAGGTGCGATCGCCCAAGGGATTAGAACTTGGCTGCGAGATTGTGCGGCGGGAAGTATTCAACTGTAGAATTGGACTGAGGAATTTGAGGCTGACGGTCTCAATCCAAGACTCTCTCAATCTAAAATAATCTAATCCAAAAATATGTCTATTCTGAAGTCTCTTATTGGAACGGCTCTTGTTCTTTTCGGTCTTTACACCGTCGGGCAAGACATTATTTTTACGACTCAATCCAGTTCCTACGGCTGGCAGAAAATTCCGGCTGCTGGATCGGTTATCTTTTCGCTATCCGGTCTTTGGGTGGTGCTGAATGCGGCTAGCCGAGACAAGTTTCTAGGCTGGATTCTGATTGCTGTGGGGATTGCCTGTATCTTCATGAGTAGTGGGGTGATTCTCCGTCCGGTCAGTCTATGGACATTTTTCGTCTCTTTTGGGTGTCTCTTTGGCGGAATGAAGTTGTTGAGTCCTCGTCGAGTGTTTTAGGCTTTTTCGGACCTTGTAGACCGTGTTTTGGGTTAAGGACATTCTGATGGCATTGAACGATCGACAGCTTAAGATTCTAAAAGTGATTGATGACGGCAACATCACTGGGGATGACATTGTGAATGCAACGGGTTCGTCGATGCAAATGCTGAGTTACTACCTCAACACCATGGCCGATGATGGTTATCTGAAGGTGGCAAAGGTCTATGACAATGCGACGCGAGAGTTTTTGGTGGTGCGGGCGTATCTGACGGACGAGGGCAAGGCGTCACTGGTGAATGCAGGGCTGTCGTCGGCTGCGATCGCCGCTTCAGGCATGGATTCTACTCCGAACCAAAATGCCGCCCCGTTTGATCCTGCGACGTTAGACTATGGGCGGTTGGGACAATCGATCGCCCAAATTCAATCGAACATTCAATTCATTCCGGATAATCGTCGAGAACTGATTGAAGTGTATCTGGACGATCTTCAGTCTGAAGTGAACATTGTCTATCGTCGCAAACTAGTCCGAATTAAGGCATACTTCTTTGCGATTTTGAATGCAGTATCGCCTGTTTTAAAACAAGTGCCTGATTTAGACAAACTCCGCGCTCCGCTGCAATCGATCGCCGCTCAACTCCAGATTCCCATTCGGTTGCCTGATTAGGCTATTGGGCTTAAATAATCTAGATACTTAATTCCTCCTCGTTGGGTTTGGGGCACGGCGAGCCCTGCCCCTACAGATTTATCTTTCAAGAGTCTATCTTTCCAGAGACCGTAGGGGCATGGCCATGCCGTGCCCCAAACCCAAGGGGGTTTAATCCAGGTCTTATTTCGCCGCATAATACTAGGCTATTCGTCACAATCGAGCTGTTAACGAAGGAGACCGATCCAGCCGAGCGAGTAAAGGTGGAACTGGACAGTCGAGGCAGATGGCGATCGATCGCATCAGATCGCGGGTCGCGGGTGCAGGCCGACGTTGGGTGATGAGAATTTCCAAGCAAGCGGCAATCAGCGTTTGCTTAACGTTAGGATTTGCAGCCGCTATTTTGGTTAGATCAGCCTGAAATTCCCGCCAAGTGATAGCGGGTGGCAACTGTGCTTGTTTCGCTAGATTGGGTGGTAATCGTAGCAAACTCGCCTCAAAACCATAACTAATATCTTTAGAGCGATCGCTACTGAATCGAGCAACGGTACTAATGATATTAATCATCTCGACCCAAACATCCTCGATCGAGTGATAGGTTGCGGCGGTACTCTTTATAAGGGTGAGCCGATGATTAAGAATCAAATAGACAATAGCGGTTTGCCAATCTTCATCAGCCACGGTGGTCATCATCTCCGTTGCCGCTTTGAATAAGCGTGGTGCGTGTTCGGTACCGCGAATTTTAGCCACTTGTTGTTCGATCGCTACTAATCTTTGCTGCAAGGGTAAACCTGCTATAGTCGATTGAAACTGGGTAATTTGTGCGATTACGGCGGGTTCTTCGATTCGATCGAGATAATCTAATTGCTGGGTCGCCTGATCTGGGTTCAGCAATAGGGCATAGATATAAGCCAGTGCGGCATATTCACCCACAGGATTGACTAATTCACCCCGTGCTGGGGTCTCGTTCATCTCAGGGTGTGTTGGACGGGTCATACTGGTGCTGATAATTGGCTTGAATGTCGGCACCGTTTCGCCATTAATTACAATTTTCTGGCCCAATCGCTGACCTGTACCCATGATTACGTTTTTCCGCCGAGCTGCGGTTGGATGCGCCGAAAAGAGACCCGTAAGAGTGCCAAAGTCGATCGCTGGCGCAAAAAACATATGATTATTGGTTTCTGCATAGGGAGAACTCAGATAAGAACCAAAATCACTGGCTTTAGCCATGGCACTAGCAACGGCATCAGGATTGCGCGTAAATTGGACGGCCGAGGCATCCGCTAGAAGTTCTCGCTGACGAGAGATCGCACTTTGAATTAATCTTCCGGCCAAACAACCCGAAGCCCCAATCACCATTAGCAAAAAGCCCAGATAACCCAGTGGGTTGCGATTTGAATTGAAACAGATCAAAACTCGGCCTACTAGATACAGGGCTAAAATGCCGTGTAATAGTCCAGTCAGTCGAATATTCATAGCCATATCCCCATTCAGAATATGGCTAAATTCGTGAGCGATCGCGCCTTGCAGTTCATCCCGACTCAGTTTGTTCAAACTCCCCCGCGTTACCCCAATTACCGCATCATTAACGGTAAATCCGGCTGCAAAACAGTTAATTCCGAGTTCACTATCAAGTATGTATACCGACGGGACTGCGATCGTGGCTGCGATCGCCATTTCTTCGACAATATTCAGTAATTGTAATTCGGCTGGTGTCGCAATTTCGGCTAGGACTCGCCGCCCGCCGAGTTCCACAGCAATACAAGCACCGCCCGCTTTCAATTGATTTATTTTCCACCCGCTAACCATGCCAATGATTCCAGCCGTCAAGCTAAATGCGCCACAAAAGATCTGCCCATTCCACCAGACCGTTGTGCGATAACAACGAACATTGCTGCTAGCAAACCTAGAATTCGTTGAACGCAGATAAGGACTGATATTAGAATCCAAAGTTCTGACTGGACTACGACCAGAGCTAATGCGGTTATTTTCGCCGTCCCACCCTTTAAGTCGAGGAGCAGGACTAGCAGTCGGAGTCGCTGTCGGGCTAACCGGAATGACGGGTTGACAGGTTAGATAGGGGGGAGATTTACTAGTATTCATCACTAGCATCACGCCACCGTAGACACAGATACAAATAAACACCACGGCGGCTGAAAACAATCCGAGTAGTTGCTGGGTCGCACGCCGCGATCGATCCTGTTGTTCAAAAAAATTCATGGCAATGATTTAATCTCTTCTTCTCCCTTAATTCTTACTAAAACGCCACCCGTGGCGCAGCTTTTATTTCTGGAGCAACTTCTGCCAGTAATTCAGCCGCACTAAACCCAAACTGACCCGCAATTAAATTACTCGGAAAAGCGTCTTTGGTGGTGTTGTAAAGTGTGGTCGCATCATTAAACGCTTGACGCGCAAACCCGACCCGATTTTCGGTGGAGGTCAGTTCTTCAGAGAGCTGCATCATTGTTCCATCGGCCTTGAGATCGGGATAGGATTCACTCACTGCAAATAATCGACCCAATGCTCCGTTGAGCACACCTTCAGCCTGACCGAGGTTTTGCATAGCTGCTGGATTTCCAGGACTACGTGCAGCCGCACCGCTTGCCCCGATCGCGCTGTTTCGTGCGGCAATTACAGCTTCGAGGGTTTCGCGCTCATGGGTAAGATATTTTTTGGCAATTTCGACCAGATTGGGAATCAGATCATACCGTCGTTGCAACTGGACATCTATTTGCGCGTAGGCATTTTTGTAGCGGTTGCGCTGAGTAACGAGGCGATTGTAGCTATCAATGCCAATGAATGCAGCGATCGAGACCAGCACAATGAGAAAGATCAAAGGTCCCATAAAATCTCACTTAACAACTCACCTAAAAGTGCCCATTTAGCGATATTAAGTCACAATTGCAGATTGTTTGGTTTTTCATGAGTATTAAAACACTCGATTATCCCAGTACCATGCGGCGTAATAAGCCAGGTATTCAGAACCTCTTCGTTAGGTTTGGGGCACGGCGAGCCATGCCCCTACACATCCGGGTTTCAGAGACTGTAGGGGCACGGCAAGCCGTGCCCGGAACCCAACGAAGAATAGATCAATAGGTCTAACTGTTTGGATTGTTTGCAATACTGGGCTTACTTGGGCCACATAGTGTTGGGGGATCGGGTGCTAATTATCACCACGATTGATCTTTAAGAAAACCTGCTAAGCCCAACCCTTCAGCTTGTAAATCACAATGCCGACGTATTCTTTGATCGCCCGGTTGGTATCACGAAGATTATCCGCATCGGGAAGAAGATTGAGAATTCGGCTCTCCAAACTCGTGAGATTGGCTTCCCGATCGGTCTTCCAGTAATCGGTGGGAGCGGCAATCGGGTTCATTCCTAGCTTGCGGAAGATCATCATCGATCGGGGCATAT
This sequence comes from Synechococcales cyanobacterium, assembly GCA_043764895.1. Taxonomy (GTDB): domain Bacteria; phylum Cyanobacteriota; class Cyanobacteriia; order Leptolyngbyales; family Leptolyngbyaceae; genus JAAFJU01. The sequence continues at coordinate 16,681 of JAYUJY010000196.1, forward strand.
GAGTGGCAGACGTGACGAGTAAAAACCGATCGATCTTACGTTCGGTCAGAATCGCTTTGACGTTAACCGCGTTTTCATAGGTATTGAGGGCTTTGGGTTCCAGAATCATGGCCAATCGCGGCACGCCCATTGTTTCCATTAGCGTTGCCATATCTTCAGCTTCCGGACTTCCCGGACCTTTCCATTCGACTCGTCCTCCCGTTGGAATGATTAAAGGGGCACGATTTTCTCGGTATAGTTTTGCCGTGTACAAAACCCGATCGCCTTCCTCTGAAACTTCAATCCAAGGACGAGGAGGAAGTTGAGAATTAGTCGCTCCGCCAAGCAGAACAATAGCACCAACCTGAGGTACATCCCCCGATGGATACTGTTGCTCTAGCGATCGGACAATCCAGGTGCTAAACCCGTTGCTGCTGCTAATCCACAGAATAGCGATCGCAACGCTAATACCCAAAATCCCGAGGCGCGATCGTCGTTTTAGAATCGCACCCATAGAGACCATTAGAATCAGACACGATAGCCCGATCGGATAAATGAAGAGCGGCAGCAGTTTAGAGAGAAACAGATCCATGATGAACCGGGCGATCGAGGATTTAAAATTAAAGAGTGTCTGCGTCCTACTTTCCTTCTACCATTCCGCTATAAACCGTGGCGGTCATCGCGGCTTCGACTTCTTCGACGTCCTCGACTTCGATTTTGATCAGCCAGCCATCGACGTAGGGATCGTCAGCCAAATGTTCCGGCGCATCGACCATGGCTGAATTGACGGCCACAACCGTTCCAGTGACCGGAGCCTTCAGATCTTCCACGGCCTTGACGGATTCGATCGTCCCAAACTTTTCCCCTTGGACGACTTCATCGCCTTCTTCGGGGAGTTCCAGAAACACAATGTCGCCTAACTGGTCAATGGCAAACGCGGTAATGCCGACGGTGGCAATGTCTTCGTCCAGATTGATGTATTCGTGGGTATCAGTGTAACGAAGATTGTCCGGATAGATGAAAGCCATGGCGGTTACTCAGCTAGAATTTTCTCACTGCTCAGTTTACCTTAACCGTTTGTCCGCCTTCCGTGAAAATTCTATTAATTCTCTTGATTAAAGGGTATCGAACCGTCATCTCACCCCTCACGCCTCCCTCGTGTCGGTTTATGCCGACCTGTTCCCAATATGCCCTAGAAGCGATCGAGGTCCATGGACCGCTGAAGGGGTCGTGGCTAGCAACGAAGCGAATCTGCCGCTGCCAGCCGTTTTTTGAAGGGGGCTACGATCCGGTGCCGCCCAAGGTTACGCCCTCAGACTGAATCTGGACGAATAGCTATGAGTAGACATCACCCTTTTCATCAATTAACGAAAGACTTCTCCACAGCACGACTAGCTGCTATTCAGCGAAAGAAGCAGGCACTCGAAAAGATGAACTTGTAAGACCCGAAATTCAATGATTTAGAGTAACTACTCAGGCTTAAGATATTAAGTTGTTTTTTAAGGAATCGAGCCAATGTTCCATAAAGTGTAAATTGATCGTTGCATCCCATGAGGCCCCTA
>JAYUJY010000197.1:0-3961 GCA_043764895.1 Synechococcales cyanobacterium
GGGTCGTCCATCCAGTGGAAGTGAATTTGAATCCAACGAGTGTGACCGTTACCGTCCAGAATACGGTAAGGCCGAAGCCCGATATCAGGTTCTGGATAAGCGATATCGGTAAAGAAATCACGGACAAACTCGACATCATGAGGATGGATAGCCTGTAAAAAAGACTCTAGACGGCCATCGAACTGGTTGAGATGAAGCCCATGGATGGTGGCTTGGGCTTCAGTCCAGATGAACGATCGAAGTCTTGGGTTCCAAATAGACAACCCAAAGGGTATTGAACTTAATGCAAAGCTCAATAAGTCAAGATTAAACATAGGATTCATGGATTGATTCTCCAGAATATAGAAAAGACTAAAGTGCGCTCTTCCTAATGAGCGTCTAGTTGGGACAAAATAGAGCTGGCAATCTTAGACTGTAAGAGCCCTGATTTGATGTGGAGGCGGAAACTAGATTTAATAAAGTGTACAAGTAGCCATTAGTAGTGCAGGAGGTGAAAGATGAGTCCAGCGAGGTCTATTCCAATGCTGTAAGTTTTAAAGGGCAGGTTTAACCATTCACTTTGTTTAAGGGATGTGCGGTTTAAAAAACAGTCATTGATAAAGTTTGGAATAAACTTCTCTCTCTAAAGTACTACTTCCATAAAGCATTGAGGGATAGGATAAATAGAAAAGCGATAAAAATGCGTCAAAAGGAGTAGATGAAACGTGAAATTAGGGAATTTAGGATCTAGATTTGGTAGTGAAGCCGACCTTTTTGATTGAGAGCATGTGGAGCAATAGGTCATAAATGGACGATTCTGTAAAAGAAGTAGAGCGAAGAAAAATGTGTCTAGCGACTTCATGAATGGGCGCTGTTTCCGATTGGCAACTCATGATGCCATTTGTCATCAATTCAAACTCGTCCTTGAGCTGTTTTGTGGTTAGTTCAGTAGAGAGAAGTCGATCGTAATGATTGAAATTAAGGATGGTGTCTTCACCTCTAATGATTTTAAACTCATGATAAGAGTGATGGACGATCGCCCATTGAAGTTCCTTATTGGAGTTGGCCTTAGCGATTTCCACCCAATGTAGAAGGACTTTCTGAACCCGACGCATGTCATCCGTGCGAATGACCATCGTTGATTTCTCGGGCTGAGAAAGCGGAGTTGGGACTGGGACTGGAATTGGGACTGGAATTGGAATCGGGACTAATTTAGCTTTATTTTCCTTGATGGTCGTGATAGGTTTTGGCGGGACGATCGGCGTTTTTTTAGCCTTAGTGTTGGCTTTCTTAAGTTGACCGAGATCGGTATGAGTGAGGTCGATCGGTGTCTTCTTCTTTTTCTTTTCAACAATTTTGACGGCGGCTTGAATAGGTGCAGGCGTTTTCAAAGTGGGGACGATGGTGCCCTTCGCTTCGACCACTCCTTCAGCTAATGCTTCAATGATGAAACGATCGGGCGAGAGGTCATGGTTTAGACATTCAGGGAAACGGTAGCGAGTGAGGTGAGGACTCGCCACGAGGTCGGGACCCTTCTCAGTCACCCATCGAATGATAAGGTCAACTTGCACATCCTCTTTCTCGATCGCCTTTCTCATGGTGTCGAGGGGCAAAAATTCATAACCGACTACAAGGAGAAAAGTCTCTTGATCGGTGGTGCGCTCTGTCAGTGCGTAGACAACGCCGGGTTCAAAGATGAATTCATCGAGGTCATACCGTGCGTCTTCCCAGCAGAGCACCAGATAGCCCTCCCCTTTCTCGTCTTCTATTTCGATCGTCGGTCGGCTAGGTTGAATCATGGGTAGGAATTGTTTTTTAAGCATGAGGATCAACAATTAAAATGTTTAAGAAGGAAGACTGAACACGGGATTAAAAATAACTTGATGATTGGGGTTGGATAAACACTTAATACCATCGGCGAAACCTAAAGACCGGAGCAATTGGTCGATCGTGCGTTTGGCTGATAATTTATTATGCTCATCAAAGACGGGATCAAATTGATAGGTGTTCGGTGCTTTCATCTCTAGTAGATAGCCCCAAACCTTAGCATCTAGATTAACCCGAGTCACCTGTTCATCTCGTCCGATAATCCGAATAGAGCGATTGCCTGTGTCAAAGTCTGCCCAGGTTATAGCCAGCACATCGATGATTGGGAGTCGAACAAAAACGACTAACCAAAACAGCATCCGCTGCTGGGAATCTAACGTCTGGAGGGAGCAGGTATCGACAAATTGATAATCAATCACCCTCTCCTGAAAAGGGTTAATAAGTTTGGGATGCTTTAAATCAATGATAGATGCGAGGTCTTGGGTAATTAAATCGTTTCTGAAAAGATGATTCAGGAGCGATCGGATTCCAACGCCTTTGCTGCGAATGGTTCGTTTGGCATTCTGGGTTTCAGCAGCATTGAGGAGGGCGGAGATTTCGTCTTGAACGAAGAGAATATCGTCTTGGGTCAAATCAACGAGGGGCTTGTGGTTTAAGACCTCCATGAAGAACTGATAGCTATAGGTATAGGTGTAGACGGAGCCTTTCGCATAGCCTTGCAGCCATTGCTTGATGATATCTTCATTGCTAGGGGAGCGAGATTGAGGAGAGGAATTAATTTTCATACCTAAATATAGTTATATCCGTAGATATAGCATAATACATGAACGGAGAAGTGAGGCAGAGCGGGTATCGAAAATTTCAGATCGCGCTCTATGAGGGCCTTGTCGCTTCTAAAATTTAACTTGCAGTACATCGTCATAGGACCGATCGCTTACTTCATCATGTAGCTAATAAATAGAGTAGTGATAAATAAGTACCCAGAAAGGCGATCGTCCTTTATAGTGTAGAAATCGATTTTGCTTAATGTTTGTTCTTTGGTTACGGTTCTCCTTGAAATAGTAGAGATAAACGACCCAATACACAAGGCAATATGCCATGACTCAGATCTCTTCTCGTCTCCCTGTTCCCTTAGCGGCAAGGGACACCGATTTTGATGGCCTTTCTGACTACGATGAAATTTACCTTCTCGGCACCAATCCATACTCATCGGACAGCGATCGCGATGGGATAGTGGATTTGCTTGACCCAGACCCTCGCTATCCGGCATTCCTGACCGAAGTTGCGGAACAATTGGGTACAGGTCAGGGCCAGCACTATTCGATCGTTCTAGAAGGTCCATTAGTGCAAGTTTCAGCGCTAGACGGTCGTTCTGGGCTAGACGGTCAGGGCTTGATTTTCTATCAATATGGCGACCAGACCTTATCTGATTTGCGCCAAGATGACTTAAATCGTTTTGCTCAAGTGCATTATCACCTCCATCAATCGGTCGAGGCTCACGCGCCTACTCAAATCGATCGAGATTAACGATCGGGCTGAAATTGTCCTCTTCAATAGAGTGTTATGAATATAACCGTAGTCTTTGGGCTGACGACGTTTCTGTCGGCCTTCTTGATGTTCTGGCTGGAGCTATTTTTTGCCAAGCTACTCCTGCCACAATTTGGTGGAGGAGCGGCCATCTGGACCACCTGTCTTGCCTGCTTTCAATTGCTATTGCTCCTAGGCTATCTCTATGCTCATTGGCTGGGAAAGGCATCCCATCGGGTTCAGAAACTGGTTCATATCAGTGCGATCGCCCTTGCTCTCCTTTTCCTGCCTATAGAATTGCACCGAGTGGAGAATTTGCCGAATAGTCCTGTTTTACAAATCCTGATCACCGTGTTGGTATCGATCGGACTTCCAATGATCATCCTTTCGACGACTTCATCGTTATTGCAATCTTGGTTCTCTCAAACCGACAAAAATCCCTATTTCCTGTATGGCTTAAGTAACGGGGGATCGCTGTTGGCCTTGATGGTCTATCCGACGGTCATCGAGCCACAGATTTCCCTATCGTCCCAATCCAAGCTCTGGGCCGTTTGCTTCATGCTGGCGCTGATCGGTGTGGTGTGGTGTCTGTTTCAAGCGAAAGAGACGGCGCGATCGGACCATGAAA
>JAYUJY010000198.1:0-3945 GCA_043764895.1 Synechococcales cyanobacterium
GAATTTCCGAAGCCCCCAGAATTGGGGGTTGGGGGCCTCTTCAATAGGGACTTTATTTTCATGCAGATCCCTTAGATACTGTTTTGCGAATTGATCGTGCGGTTTTTTTGTCATAAATTCACCTGCCCCGATCGCACCATCGGCGTCAAGCCCAGCTTCTGATAATGCGGATTTTCCAAACTTAACCGTCCCCGTAATCGTAGATCTAACCTTGTCCCCCCGATGACCCGAAACCCCAACGCTTCATAAAACCCGACAGCATCGGGCAAACTCGCCAAATACACCGGATACCGAGCCTCCTCGATCGCCATCCGGACTAACGCCTGCCCAAACCCCAGACCCCGCCACTCCCGCCCCACAAACACGTCATACAGCTCCGATGTCTCCTCACCCTCATAGAGCTTCGCGCAAGCAACCACTTGTTGGCCCACCACCACCACCCAATACTCCGACCAATGAATCAACGGATTCCACAGGACTAACCCCCACAACATCACCGAGATGCTCAGACCGATCGTCGCCACCATCACCAGCCCTTGGGCGAGCACCCATCCTAACCATCCCCCGACTAGCCCCATCATCACCCACGTTCCCATCGTGGGTCCCGCCTCTAGAAACGACAATCGCCTCCCCTGACGTAAGGTCCAGCCCAACTCCTTTATCAGCCCCCTCATTGCTCGCGAATCTCGGGCGGTTGCCCGTCGTAAGATCGCTCCCCTTGCTAACTGCACGGATTCAGCTCTTCCGCTTACCTCATTAACCATGAACTTTCCTAACCCTTCAAGTGAACTTTTCTAAAGCGATCGCCCTCAACTGTCGAACGGATCAAGCTCGCAGCATATGATTGAAATCGAATTTCTCTGTTCTACACAGAATCTGAAAGGAATTATCACGCATGACACTTGTTAAAGCTTATAACGGCGATCCATTCGTGGGTCATCTTTCTACCCCAGTCAGCGACTCCGGTCTCACCAGAGCGTTTATCGGTAACCTTCCTGCGTATCGCAAAGGACTTTCTCCCTTGCGGCGTGGCCTCGAAGTCGGGATGGCCCACGGCTATTTCCTTCTTGGACCTTGGACCTTGCTCGGGCCTCTGCGGAATACCGAAATGGCCTCAATGGCTGGATTGCTCTCAACGATCGGTCTCATCATCATTGCCACCATTTGCCTATCGTCCTACGGAAGTGTCACCTTCCAAAGTGACGAATCCAACAAAAGCAACGATCTCCAAAGCGCCCAAGGCTGGAGCAAGTTTACGGGCGGCTTCTTTATTGGAGCAACGGGTGGTGCATTTTTTGCCTATCTGATTCTTACCAATCTGCCGTTGCTGAATGGCCTGTTGCAAGGTGGCTTAGGCTAATCTTGGATTTCCCTGCTGATTATCCTGCTGGTCGCAGCGAGTGAAACAGCCTGTGAAAATTTAAAAAGGACTGATCGTAATCGCGCGATCGGTCCTTTTTAAAGGCGCGTAAGGTAAACTTACGAAGTTCATCTGTAGGGCGGCATCATCACCATGGCTGGGCAAAACAACTGGGAATTTCTTCTACAACAGGAGGGCGATCGCTCCTGGCTTCCCCTTGAATCGCCCGATGTTGAAATCCTTGAAGGTCGGTATCGCGTCTTGATTCGGACCGCCGTGACTAACACCAAAATCGGGATCCAGATCACCCACGAAGCCACCGAAGAATCGCCCCCCAAGCGCCGGACCCAGACTCGATCGGGCCAGACGAGCGCCGATGGATTAATGGTCATTATTCCGTTTACCCTGCTCCATCCTGGAATTTGGGAGATGTCTTGTACCCCCAACGACCTCACGAGCGACCTCCTTGGTTACGCAGGCCACTATTCCATTCAGCTCCATGTCCTTCCTAAAGAATCGGACTTGGCCGGAGAATGGGAACCTGATTGGTCTCAGCCTGTTTTAGAAGAGCCTGTTGTAGAAGAGTCTTCAAACAACGTTTTAGATCCCGTGTCTGAAGACGCTCAACCGATAGATGTTCAACCGATAGATGTTCAACCGATAGATGTTCCGGTCCAGATTCACGATTTGAGTCCTGATCCAATTCTGGTACCTATGGCAGAGCCGATCGCTACTCAGATCGCCGATCCAATGGCAGAACCCATCTCCGATCGTAATTCTCCGCTCACCCTCACCCTTACCGCCCCAACCTACGACATCCAACCGGGACAAACCCTCATCCTCAGCGGTCGCCTCACCTTATCCGAACCGTCCTCACCACCGATCGAACTGCAAACCTGCACCTTCACAACCACCATCCGCGATCCTCAATCGGGTGACCCGATCGTCACCACGCCCGTCACCTTCACCACGCTTCTCCTCCCCTACGACTTCCAGATTGGCATTGTTCTGCCGACAGCCCTTACTGGACAACTCTTTCTCGGCGAAATAACCTTTATCCAGGGCGCTGAAGAGTTGCCCCGAGCTACACAATCCTTCACGCTATTGGCGGCCCTCGATCGCTTGCTTTCAGCGCTTCCAGAACCCCTCAAATCCACCACGCGGCCCAGCGTTACCGATGATTTACCCGTGCCCCCCTCTGATCCGACTGGTCCCGAATTCAACGATGAATTTCTTGGAATGATCAATCAAACCAGTGCTCCAAACGAATTTCGGACCCCTTCCCCCTCTCAGCTTCCCCCCAAGCTCTATCAACCCGATCGGGACCGCAGCGATCGTCCTCCCCTCGCCCTCCCAACCTTCCTCAGAACCCCCGCTCCTGAGACGGAGCTAAATGTTTTATTTGAGCCTGAGACCTGGCATGACCCCGCAGAACCTCCGTCTCCCTTTGATTTGCCTGATGACGATGGGTTGGATGACGACGGGTTGAATGACGATCGGCTGCATGAAGACGTGCTAAACGAAGACCGTCTCGAAGAGGACCGATTGCTCTCTGAAGTGCCTGCGCTGGGTTCGGATTTGCTTGAAGACCTCGATCAGGCTCTGCCCCCTGATTTCTACAACACCACGGCTCCCCTCGATCTTGATGATCCCGACGATCTGAAAACCATTGACATTACGGCTGAACGGCTTCCCCTTTCGTCCCAGCCCGAGACCCCCCTCAATCCCTTCGCCACCCGCCGACCGCTCCCGACCGAAACCGTTGTCCTCAATGACCCAACCCCCATGGTCATGGCCCCGTTCAGCCTGGTTGAAAGCGTTCCAGAGACGATTCCAGACGACGATCCGATTCCCACTCCTCGCCTCGAAATCGAAGCCGTTACTGAAGTGGTCGCTGGACAATCTCTCACTATCAAGCTCAAACTCCCTAACCTCCAGCCCAAGCTCTACGTCAAGCTGTGGATCAACGATCGCGCCACTCGGACCTTGCTGGATGGCCCTCGCTACCTCATCGACTTTTTATCGAGCACGGAACCGGACACCCTCGAAGCGACCACGACCCTCACGGTTCCCCTCGGCAGCCTCGAAATTCAAATTGAAGCGATTACGATTGAGACGGCCACCAAGCGCGAAAGCTACAAAGCCACCGCCCCTCTGAGCGTCATTCCGCCCAATCTCCCCGAATTCTCTCTGGACGATATCAAATTCTAGACTTCCACACCCGTGGAAGTCTAGGCCCAAAACTTCTCGAAGGCGTAGTGCCTAGGGCAGATGAGCGATGTCTAATTTCTTTGCTTCAATAAGCGTGAGCAAATCTACTGATGTCTCATTCCGTAAGTCAGATTAGAGCGATTAGCTTTTTTAGAAATTTAAAAAATTAATCCGTCATAATGAAAAAACTAGTCTTAACCCTTTCGGCGATCTCTCTAACGATCGCAAGTCCGGCTTTAGCCATCCAGGTTCAGTTTATCAAGCTTGCTGATACCCAAACGGCGTTGCTGAATTAGTGTATGAATCGAAGCGGGACTGGGACATCCCCAAATTTCAAGTAGTGAAGTAGCAATCTAACTGAGTGTGCCAGCATT
>JAYUJY010000199.1:0-1086 GCA_043764895.1 Synechococcales cyanobacterium
CGTCTCCGCAAGGGTAATGAATCGGGGTTGCGATCGTTGCTGTCATTTGGACTCTCCCCAATGGATGAAACGATGGTTTAGGTTTGTCTTAACATCATACCAACAAAATCATCACGCTAATTTGGGCATGACCTATTCAAATTCGCATTGATGACCTGAAGCTTCCCCCCGTGGAAATCGATCGGCCAAGTAGCATCTACTGAGTCCAATCAATAATGTTAACAATCTATTTATTTGACCCAACCCAAGTGTTCTAGACTTCTCTCTGCTCTCAATTCTGCCGCGATCTCAGCAAAAATTGGATCACCTTCATACATCCCAATAAACTCTTCCCAAGGATTCTCCTCCTGTGGTTCTTCAAGACGAATCGGTAGACTAAAGGGAACCACAGTCATCTTAGCGACTCGATCGCGCGCCATTTGTTGGAGTTCAACGATCGCATTTTCTTGAGTTGTTGTAGTGACCTGACAGCCGGGAAGTTCAGCGATCGTCCCGAGTATCTGTCCATCAGAACTCTCTTCCAATAGAAAATGGAAGTTTAGTCGTTCTGCATGGTCTACTGAAATGGGGAGATTCATATATAGAGTGCATAAAGAACAAAACCATTATAGCGCTCGAACTCGGCTACAAAATCATCACCTTAATCTGGGCCTAATCTATCCCAATTCGGATTGATGACCTGAAGCTTCCTCCCGGTAGAAATTGATCGGCCAAGTGAGAGGAATCATTCTCCTAGTCGTTCACGGTACCGATCGAGTTGTCGTTGGAGTTCTTCAGATTTCGATCGTTCCGCCACAAGTTGCGCTTCGGCTTGCGATCGTTCCGCCATAAGTTGCGCTTTGGCTTGCGATCGTTCTGCTAGGAGTTGCTCTTCAAGCTCTTGTTCTCTCTTATACAGCTCAAGGGGAGTCAGTAATTTTGCGCCATTGTCTAATCGATAAAACGAAATAAGTTTCCCAGCGACTTCTAACCGCAATCCCAATCCCAAACTTTGACCATTGACGATCGGTACATATTGACCATCTACTAACCGAAACCCGCGCAACTTTTCCTTAATCCATTGACCCTTCGGATCAAACTGCCAAT
>JAYUJY010000200.1:0-17642 GCA_043764895.1 Synechococcales cyanobacterium
TAGGTATGAATAATTTTATTTTCCAAACTAGGACTTAAGCTAGATGAACTTTCTAAGAACTTGGTTTGATAGATTCATACCTATTTTCAGCAACGCCGACTTGTCTTCGGGGACGTACCAGGTGACGCTGGCGGTGGCGGTTTGTCCGATGTGGCTGAGGGGGCGATCGGGGTGAGGCGATGGGGCGATTGAGTGTTGTCGCAGGCGCTGCGGGTTCCGGTGGGGATGGCGGGTCCGTTGTAACGTCCGACTTTTTTAGGCCGATAGTTGGCTTCAGCGATCGGGGCGCTAATGCCGATGAGACTGAGTACGCTGAGGTGAAGGAGAAATTTTGGGAGGTTCATGGGAGACACACTTGATGGGGATTGATTAAGTTTAGAATAGCGAATTGTTTCTAGCTTGAGAAAGGGCGAAGTTGGGCGATCGAATGACGGGGAAGTGCGATTCCCTTTGGGAGGCGTTGCCAACGGTTTGGCTGAAAGGTGCAAGATAAGATGTAGTACAATAATACGAATCAATTATTGCTCTCAACCTGATTTATGGTTAACTCTTCAGATCCGCAACCAATGCTGGATGAATCGATCGGTTATGATCAAGCCTTCAAGGAGTTAATTTCCACGTTTTTTATAGAATTTCTGGACTTGTTTCTGCCGGAGTTCGCAGCGACGATTGATCCCACGTCAGTTACTTTTTTACAACAGGAATACTTTGTTGATTTGGTCGAGGGGGAAGAGAAAATTGTGGATCTATTAGCGGAGGTAAAGCTGGCTGGAGAAGATGCAACAATTTTAATTCATCTAGAACCACAATCCACCAGCCAAACCATCTTTCCCCAACGGTTATTTTTCTACTTTGCACGACTCCATCAAAAGCATTTGAAGCCGATTTATCCCATTGCTGTTTTCTCCTACGACAAACCTAAAAAAGCGGCTAAAACCAGCTACACGGTTGGATTTCCGCATCTGAAGGTGTTGGAGTTTAATTTTGCGGCGATTCAACTCAATCAGTTGGACTGGCGGGATTATCTCGCTCAATCAAACCCCGTGGCCGCAGCTCTGATGTCCAAGATGAAGATTGCTAAAAACGATCGTCCAAAGGTCAAGGCAGAGTGTTTACGACTGTTGGTGACCTTAAAGCTGGATCCGGCAAAAAGTCGGTTAATCTCAAAATTCGTGGATAGCTATCTTCGTTTAGATGTTAAGGAGGAGGAGATCTTTCAGTCTGAAATTGATAGAATGGGCATGAATCAAAAGGAGGAAATTATGCAGACGATGACAAGTTGGGAAGAGAAGGGCATGGAGAAGGGTATGGAGAAGGGTATGGAGAAGGGCATGGAGAAGGGTATGGAGAAGGAACGGCAGACGATCGCACTCAACCTTCTCCGCAAGAAACTGGATCTAGAGACGATCGCTGAAGTCACTGGACTGACGATCGCTCAACTCCAACAGCTTCAAGCCGATCGCCCATAGCATCGGGCCTCCGCGAAAATGTAGAAAGATTAAATATATTGAATGGGACGATCGGACTTGCGATTGTTTTGGTACGGTAGAAATGCCTGGGTGTTTCTGCTGGGGATTGTCTTATGGTTCGCTATTGGGTCAGTCTATTGTTAGGGGTTGGAGCTTGGGGATGTTGGAGTAATGGGGTGTTGGCGCAGAGTTTGATTGTGCCGGATGGGACGTTGGGGAATGAGCGATCGCGTAGACATCAACACTAGCGGTTCACTCTCTTGCGGAACAATCACAACCGACACCAGATTCATCCAAAACAGTCTAACCCGAAGGCACCTTTTACATCACCGGAATCGGCGAATTTCCAAACCGTCCCGGCGATCTTTCTCCCTCGCAATATCCAACCAATCCCATTACCAAAATTACAACTCGTCCTTGGCAAAAAGGAGATCCGACCGTCGAACCTTTGGGCTTTTATCAACTCGCCAATGGTCGTTTAGTCATGAGTCGTGAATGCCGATCCCAGGAAGCTACAAAATCTTAAGTGAACTGGGATTGCATCTCTTGAAGTTGAGCGATCGTCAACCCCGTTGCTTGAGCGATCGCCTCTATCGAGATTCCCTGTTGGAGCAAGTTGATAGCGATCGTCTTGGCCTTATCTTCCTGAGCTTCGCGGTATACCCTTGTATCTTCGATCGTTACACCTAACATAGCATCAATCTCCTGTCGCGATAAATGAGTAAACTTATACACAATGATCGTACTGATCATCTCTATTATGCATTGTCGGGTCTGAGATGAGGAAGTTTCTCGTTCAGCCCGACCCAATAGATTTCTTGCCGTGGCAGGCGCAGTCTCATCTGAAAGCGTTGTTAATACCATCAGGGCAACTCCCAATGGCAATTGATCAATATCACCCAAAGAATCTAAATAGATCCGATGAACCTGGTTACTATTGAGCAGTGCGCGATAGGGATAAGCGTCCGATTGCTCCACACTCCGCGAGGGATAAATAATGGCAACTTGCCAATCCGAAAAGCGATGTCGATTGCGATAAAATACACAAATGATTCGCCAAATACTCGTTCGTATAACTGTTCGTCTTTTTGAAACTGAACTTCCGTAAAGTAGACTGTACCCGGCGTCTCAGAATCCGGCGGCAAAAATACCCCATCAATTTCAAACCTCGGTTCCTTGATTGAAACTGAATCAAACCGATAGCCTTGTGCATTTTCTGGCTGATCATCCAGCAGATCAAACAATAATCCTGGAAATTGCTGAAATAATTTATAAAAGATCGAGTCACGACGCATAGTTGAAGAGATTTCCAGAGGTGTGTACGTTCAATTGTACTATATTGCCCAACCAGTTACCTCTAAGCCTCTAACCAGCCCTGCTCTTGACTAAACTCCCGAAGCAATGGCCGAAACTGGCAATTGATCTGCCGAGAGAATCAATAGAGCTTCAATGTTGTTCGCCTAAAAGAACTGCGATCGCTTCATCGCACCATGCTAACCAGCCTGTTTCATAATGAATGCCGTTGCGGAGCGTGAGATATTGACAGCGAAATTGCGGTGAGAGCGTCGCTGGATTCGCAAAAAACTGCTGCTCAATGGTGTGATAGGTCGCCAGGTTGTCAGTATGTTGCGATCGCGTTTCCTGAAGGCGCTGTAGAAGGGTTTCGATCGGCACGAGATGGCCCACAAACAGTTTGGTCAGCAATTCATCTTTCATCGGGGCTAGGGGCGTCGGCTGCGAAATCCAGTCTTGAAGATGAACCGTCCCCGCCGCATTGATGGAGTAGGACTTCTTATCCGGACGTCCATTTTGTTCAACCATCAATCCATCGACCCAGCCATTCTCCTCAAGTTTGGTCAATTCCCGATAAATCTGCTGGTGCGTCGCGTGCCAAAAAAAGCCCACCGAGCCATCAAATTGCTTTGCCAAGTCATACCCACTACACGATCGACTCGCCAACACCGCCAAAATCGCATGGGATAAAGCCATCACACCTAATCCAACAACTTTGTAAAGTCTACTTGACTATGCACTTTTTTGCATATATCTTAGACGTATGCAAAAAAGTGCATAGCAAACGATCGTATTCACTGTAGAGGTAAATGATGGCTAGATTAATGACGGCTCGATCGCGCTACAATCGGGGGCTGAATTTTCCACTAATAGGTGTGAACTGGCGGGAAGTTGCGTTAGCCTATCAGACGTTTTTAGGCAATCCAGGGATTGGGATTCGGCATATTTTACAGGCCCAGCGGCAGAGTCAGTGGCAGCGATGGGTCAATGCTCGATTGGCACGACAAGCAGCGCACTTATCCGGGCGGACCATCGCGATCGATCTGGCTGAACTTTCACAGCTCCCCGCCGACTCATTAGGGGGAGCCTATGCGAGACATATGATCAGACTAGGACTCGATCCCAACGCATTTAGTTTCCCAGAGGACAATTGGCTCGAACAACGCACGTCTGTGGGGCATGATATTTTCCATATCATTGCCGGATACGATGCCAGTCCCGTTGGAGAATTTGGGGTTGCTGCGTTTACGTTAGTGCAATATCGCGATCTGTTGAATGTGTTTGTTTTATCCTTTGTTCCATTAAGTTTAACAAATCCGCTTTGGACAATTCCATTGTTGCAGGCGATCGTGCGGGGGGTGCGGATGGGGCAGGCATCGAAACCTGTCGTGGCTTATCCGGTGGAAGATAATTGGGATAAGCCGTTATCTCTAGTACGACGAGAACTGGGACTTTCAGGCTATTTCTGAACAGACAACTAGTCCTGCACGGCGTAAGCAGTGCCTGTCTTGAAATCAATTAAACCTAGAGCATTGATTGATTCTTCGTTGGGTTTTGGGCACGGCATAGCCATGCCCCTACAGATTTGGGTTTCAGAGACCGTAGGGCTTGCTGTACACTTTGAGAGGGATACGGTCATCATGGCTAACCCAATCGGCGCTAAACTAATACGCTAAACTAATACAGTGTCAATACCCTAATCCTGCTCCCACCTACCATGACCCACTCCACAGACTCCGGCGACCTTTGGGCACACAAACCCTTTTGGTGTCAGCCTTGGACCATTGTATTAACCGGAATTGGAATTGTCGTCGGCAGTTGGCTCCTCTTTCATCGTCTTTGGATTACCATTCCAGTGGGCAGTGCGATCGGCCTGTGGTGGTGGACCTTCCTGATTGTGATGCCACGTCTCGTGCGAGAAAATGCTTCAGCCCAATCCGGACTCTAAGGCCGCTGCAACGACATAGTGGTTTTCATCGGTCCGCAATTTCGCGAGAGCTATGCGCGATCGATCGTCCTTCACAAGACACAACACCGTCGCCGATCGCCATCGATTTCGCCAAATAGTTGACTGAGCGAGTTCTAAGAGCTGAACGATTACGGTTTCACGATGTTGGCTATTTAATAATTGCCCCAAGGCCAAAATAGCGGCTTCACGAGTGGTTGGATTTTCATCATCTAGTCCCACTTGAATCACCCCGAATAACACATCCGGACGATCGGATTCGGCCAGTATTCCTAAAATACTTTGACGCACCAGCCAGTTGTCACTTCGAGAAAAAAGTTCCGGCAATAACGGCAACGCCTCATCTCCAAATTCAAATAGGGAATTTGCAACTTCCGCCAACACATTGGAATCTTTTTCGTTGTCTAAGAGCTGCTTCAGCGTGGCTAACGATTCGGGCGTCGTATGATTTCCGAGTCCCATGACCGCAAAGCGACGAAACAAAAAATCTGACTCTTCGGCCAGACGCTGTAACGCTGGAACTGCTATATCAGAGGGGGCTTTAGCTAACTCATCTAGGGCCTCTTTGCGTTCATTCAGCGCCTTCGATCGGAGCTTTAATTCGACTTGAACTAGGCGATCGGAGTTCATAAGAATTGGGAAGTAGGACTATAGTTTAGTGTAACGATAAGGACCCAGCGTTGCGCCCCAAATCACTTTGCGAGTCTCCGGATGAATGCCTCGATCGTAGCTGTGGAAGTATCCTGGACCCACTTCAAACCCCAGTTCCACCTCCCCGGTATTTGTACCCCCACGACCATCTGGGTAACTAAAACAACAGCGATCGCTCGGCCTAGGAGTTCCACTAAAGCGATCGCCTCGTCTTTCTATATCCAAAATACAACCGGGCAACTCCCGAATTTCCGCTGTTTGAATCTTGGAGAGCTGAATTGGATACTGACCAGCTCCCAGCACTGCATTGGGATCCACAAACTGGTAGAACTGGCCGACCAACTTGTCCTCCCGCACGCACAACCGTATTAGCCTTTGACGGTATGGACTAGCGAGATTCAACACATTAGCCTGTTCAGCAAATAGCACAAGACTATCCTCAACAAACAGCGGCACCGATCGCCACCATGCCTTGAGATGAACATACCAAACCGGATCGTCTAGCGCCTGCGATCGGTTGGTGTATTCACCCGCGAGATGATTGGCCAGAACCTTAAGATCCTCAGGAATTGCCATGGAACTTAACCTACTAGATAACCCGTCATTCCAGTCTGACACTTGCGAAGACGTTTGATAGCGGCCTGCTCGATTTGGCGAATGCGCTCACGGGTGAGATTGAGAATGCCGCTAATCTCTTGCAAGGTCATCGGTTGGTTATCGACTAGACCGTAGCGGAGTCTAAGCACCTGCTGCTGTTGCGGCGTGAGATCTAGCATCCACTGCGCTAAGTTGTCCCGCATTCCGCTGAGCGTCGCATACTCATCTGGACTCATCCCGCCATCTTCCAATAGCTCCACGAGTTCAGTGTTTTGCTCCGCCCCGACTTTGACATCCAGCGAAATCGGCGTCCGAGACTGCAATAGACAATCCCGAACCTGCTGAGGCTTCATTTCCAAAATCTCAGCGACTTCAGCGATTGTGCTGGGCCGTCCTAACTTAACCGCAAGAAGCCGCTGGGTCTTCTTGATTTTGCTCAATTTTTCCGTCATGTGGACCGGAAGCCGCACCGTCCGACTTTGCTCCGAAATCGCCCGCGTCATTGCCTGCCGAATCCACCAGTAAGAGTAAGTCGAAAATCGATAGCCCTTCATCGGGTCAAACTTTTCAGCGGCCCGTTGGAGTCCGATTCCCCCTTCCTGGAGCAGATCCAGCATTTCCAGATTCAGGCGTTGGTACTTTTTTGCGACGGATACCACCAATCGCAAATTCGCCTCCACCATCTTTCGTTTGGCGCGTTCACCGTCCCGAACAATCTGTCTAAGGCTGTCGAGTTCTAGCTTTGCCGCATCGGCCCACTCTTCATCAGAGGGCGATCGCTCTATTTGTTGAGTAAGTTCAGTCCGCACGACGAGCAAGGGCATCATGCGCTGGACTTGTTTTCCATAAGTAATTTCCTGCTCATGGGTGAGAAGTGCATAGCGTCCGATTTCTCTAAGGTACTGGCGAACGCTGTCTGTGGAGGTTGGAGAGAGCTTTGGCATATGGGAAAACTTAGGGTAAACCTAATCTTCAATATGTCACAAGTGTAAACAAATGTAAAGATTATGAGATAGAGGAATTAAGACTTCTTGTTTTCGCACTCGAACCGGGCAGCATCCGGCAAGCTCAGTTGAGTCTCTTAAACCGTTTGTCCTGTAAGGTTATCATAGCCCGCTGCACCCAGGTTGACTGCTGTCTGAGAGAGGAGGGTGTTGGACGACGGATGCGGTCAGGGTTGGATTTGGCGCTCTAGACGAGAGAGGCGACTCTTTCTGAAGTAGTCAAAATCGGTACCCGTCCACCCGATGCCGTACCCCAAACCCAACGGATTTTGATACAGGTCTTAATTTACGCCGCACAGTACTAGTAGTACAATCTAGTACAGCAGGTTTGTTTTACCGGGATGCGGCTACGTCATGAAAAATCTACTCCTCATCGAATCACCCGGTAAGCTCCGAAAACTCGCCCAAATCCTCGGCAGCGACTGGACCATCAAAGCCAGCATGGGTCATGTGCGGGAACTCGCTAACGACGGCGAAGATTCCTTGGGTTTTGACCTGACGGGCGATCGGATTGACTGTCGCTACGAAGCACGGGGCACTCGGGGCGCGAAGGTGTTGGCTGAACTGCGGCAGGCGGTCAAACAGGCGGATCAGGTTTACATCGCAACCGATCCCGATCGCGAAGGCGAGACCATTGGCTGGCATCTCCAGCAAGCCCTCAAGCTCAAAAATCCCCACCGCGTCACCTACAGCGAAATCACCGCCGAATCAGTCAACGCCGCAATAGCCAAACCTCGAAAGCTAGACCAATCGCTGATCGCCGCCGGACGCGCACGGGATTGTCTCGATAAGCTCGTGGGCTACAAAGGCAGCAAACACGTCGTCTGGAAGCTAAACAACGGCGCAAAATCCATGGGCCGAGTTCAGAGCGCCACGCTGCATCTCCTCTGTCTGCGCGAACGGGAAATTTTGGCATTCACACCGCAAGATTATTGGAGCGTTTGGGTTGACTATCAAGAAGGATTTAAAGCCTTCTACCGATCGGCAGGAAAACCCAAAGCCGTCCATACCAAAGAGCCGGAAGACGCCCCCGACGATCACAAAGCGCCTGAGTCCGATCGCGTGACTACGCAAGCTGAAGCCGATCGGGTCATTGCGATCGCCCGTTCCTTCCCCCACAGCGTCTTCTCAGTCGAAGGCAAAATCACCAGCCAGTCCCCGCCGCCGCCGTTTATCACCTCAACGTTGCAGCAATCGGCAGGACAAAAGCTAAAGTTCAGTCCTGAAAGCACGATGAAGGTCGCGCAATCGCTGTATGAAGCAGGTCACATTACGTACATGCGAACGGATTCAGTCACACTAGCGGAATCATTTTGTGCGGCTGTTCGCGATTATTTACAACAGTTCGATCCGCAAAATCTACCCGCAAATACCACGCGTCACAAGTCTAGAAATAATGCCCAAGAGGCCCATGAAGCGATTCGTCCGACGGACATTCGGAATATGCCAGATGAATTGAACCTATCATCAGACGATGCGAAACTGTACGAATTGATCTGGAATCGGACCCTAGCCTCTCAATGCGCCCCAGTCCAGCTTCAAAAAACCCGAATTATGACCACTGCTGGAGTCGCTCCAGACATCACTCATTGGGAAGCCCGTGGACAAGTGGTTGTTTTCGCAGGCTACACGCGCTACTGGAACAATCTCAGCGCCGATAACGCCCTCCCTAATCTTACCCGCCAACAATCTCTCACCCTGAAAGAGGCCCAAGCCGACGCCAAACAAACCCAGCCCCCTCCCCGCTACGGCGAACCCAAGCTCGTCCAACTCATGGAACGTAAGGGCATCGGACGCCCTAGCACCTACGCCCCCACAGTCAAAACGCTCAAAGAACGCGAATACGTTACGGTAGTCAAATCCAAACTACAGCCCACGGCATTGGGTTTGGAACTGGATGCAGCATTGGAAAAACTGTTGCCGGATCTAATCCAGCCGGAGTTTACAGCGCAAATGGAAGCCGATCTCGATCGCATTGCGGATGGAAATCAAAACTGGGAGCAATACCTAACCCAGTGGCATCGTAACTATTTCGCCCCTGCGATCGCCTCTGCGACTCAAAAGATCGGAACTGAAGTGAAGACAGGCACTGTAAAAAATTCAGCTAATTATTCAAAAGGTGCTTCTTCAAACGGGACGGACGCGCCCAATTTTGAACCGAAGGATTTGACCCGATTCAACTGTCCAAAGTGTCAAAAAAAGATGGGGAAAGTCGCATCAAAATCTGAAAAACTTAAGGCCAATCACTTCCTAAAATGCTCCGATGGAAGCTGCGGCGCGGTGATGTTTTGGAATCCCGGCGTGAAGAAGTACGAGTTGCCCTACAGCGATCGGCCCGTAGATCCTCAAGCCTTCACCGATCATCCCTGTCCCATCTGCGGTGCGCTGCTCGAAAAGTATCGATACACGAAAGAAGGCACAGAAAAAACAATGCTGCGATGCTCAATTTTAGAACATCGCAAAGAACGCTGCAAAGAGGTTGCTTTTTTTGAAGGAAAGGACGGCTTCTGGTCTCCGAAGTTTGGGACGATCGAAATCAAAGAATCCAAGGCTGCTAAATCTCGCGCAAAGAAGCGTTGATCGTCATAATGCGAGTCAAGATTTATCAGTCGCAATGATGTGTAAATCGATTCGCTTTTGCCAAATTCGGCGCATGATTTTTTGGGTAAACGATCCTCGAATGAGATGCTTCCACCTCGACTGTTGGCTTTCACCGAGAACAATTTGAGTAATTCGCTGTTTGTCCGCAACGTTCGCAATTAAATCTACAATATTATGGCCCGTTACTTTTAGAAACTCTCCCCCGAATTCTTCACAGAGATGTTCACAATTTTCGATATGAAGACTTTCTTCTTTCGTGAGAAATCGATCGGGACTCTCAATGAAGAGTGCATAGAATCTAGCATTCATATAGTTTGCAATTCTTGCGCCCCGACGAATGAGCTGGGCTGAATTTGGGTACGTAGAAACACAAATTAAAATACGTTCATGGATATTACAAACCGCATGAGAAAAGCCATCTGAATCTTCACTTTCATCTTCGACCGTATCCGCCACTTCCCGCAGCGCAAGTTCCCGCAACGCAATTAAATTTCGGCGTTTGAAAAAGTTCGAGAGGGATTGTTCTATCTTATCGGGCGCATATATTTTCCCATCTTTGAGCCGTTCCTGTAACGTTTCGGGAGTCACATCGACCACCACCACTTGATCGGCTTCTTCCAATACGCGATCGGGGACGCGCTCCCTGACAATCACACTCGTAATTCGGGCGACGATATCATTGAGACTTTCAATATGTTGAATATTCAGCGTGGAATACACGTTAATTCCAGCGTTTAATATCACCTCTACATCTTGATAACGCTTCTCTCGATCGGAACCCGGCACATTCGTATGCGCAAGTTCATCGACTAAGACAAACTGCGGCGATCGTTTTAGAATTGCCCGTGTATCCATTTCAGGATTAGTAGCAATCATCTGACGCTCGATGAGTTCTAGCCCGATCGCGCGTGCGATCGTTTCTTTGCGACCGTGGGTTTCGAGCAACCCAACCACCACATCAATGCCTTGATCTTTCAAAATAAGGGCTTCTTCCAGCATCTTGAACGTCTTCCCGACACCCGGAGACATCCCGATAAAAATTTTATGTTTTCCTCGTCTGGAAGAAGACTGCGCAGCGAAAGAATCAGAAGGCGAGATGTGGTTTGGGTCAAACATAGCAATCTAACCTTTGTCTAAAGACAAGTTTAATTTCAATACATTAACACCTGGTTCACCCAAGATTCCGATCGCCCGTCCATCAACGGCCTGATTCACCAACTTTTGAACCTGGTCTTCGGTTAATTTGCGAACTTGAGCCACGCGCGGAACTTGAGCCTGAGCCGCTTCTAGACTAATGTGCGGATCGAGTCCTGATCCAGACGCATACAACAGATCGGCGGTGGGTTTGATTTGGGACTGCTGGAGACGTTGAGCTTCGGGCTTAATTCGATCGAACAATGCTGGATTACTCGGTGCAAGGTTGCTGCCCCCGGAGACTCCAGTCGTGGCTACAGCAGGCTGGGTGGCATAGTCAATGCTGCTAGGACGGCTCAAGAAATAACGATCGCTTTTAAACGGCTGGCCGATTAAGGCAGACCCAACGGTTTGACCTGCGCCATTACTGAGAAGACTCCCATTGGATTGATAGGGGAAAACAACTTGGCCAATCACTAACATGATCATTGGATAGATAACGGCTGTAAGAATCCACAATGCAAATACCAATCTCAGCGACTTGAAAAAATCTTGTGTCAGGTTCATATTAGAAACGCTCCGGTTGAAAAATGACAACAAATAAATAAACGCTTAACGAAACGGTTGTGATTCCCAGTAGAACCAGCGCCAACATCTGGCCTCGATCGAGCGAAATGCCCGTTGCAGCTTGGACGGCAGGAGCGATCGCAACCGAACTCAGCAACGCAAGTAAGAGAATCTTCGGAACACGTTTCTGCCAAAATCGGGTCAATACATCTTGCATCATAGATCTCCTAAATGAATTGGTTTTTCTAATGACATAACACCATAAATCCTTACGATAAACCCACCGCAACGACTATTAGATCAAGTACCTTAATTGCAATAAACGGTGCAACGACGCCACCTAAACCGTAGATCAAGATATTTCGCGCTAGCAGTTGGTCTGCCGTGAGCGGTCGGAACTTCACCCCCTTCAACGCTAGAGGAATCAAGGCCGGAATAATCAGCGCATTGTAAATCAACGCTGAAAGGACCGCAGACTGAGTACTCGCTAGCCTCATGACATTCAGGTCTCCGATGCCCGCTCCAGCAAAAATAGCCGGAATAATCGCGAAGTATTTGGCAATGTCATTGGCGATCGAAAACGTCGTCAAGGCACCGCGCGTAATCAGCAACTGTTTGCCGATCGTTACGATATCAATGAGCTTCGTCGGATCAGAATCCAAGTCCACCATGTTGGCCGCTTCCTTCGCCGCTTGGGTTCCTGAATTCATGGCCACACCGACATTGGCTTGAGCGAGGGCTGGGGCATCATTGGTGCCATCACCTGTCATGGCCACGAGCTTACCTTTTGCTTGCTCCGATCGAATCACTTCGATTTTGTCCTCAGGCGTGGCTTCGGCGATGAAGTCATCTACTCCCGCTTCGGCAGCAATCACTGACGCTGTGATTCGGTTGTCACCTGTGAGCATGATGGTCCGAATGCCCATGCGCCGCAGTTGCCCAAAGCGTTCTTTAATCCCCGGCTTAATAATATCTTTGAGATAAATGATGCCATAAACATCATTGTTTTGACAAACGGCAAGCGGTGTTCCGCCAAGACGCGAGACTTTCTCATACTCTGTATTGAGTTGATCAGGAATCAGGCCGCCTTTCGATCGGACAAAGCCTTTCACCGCATCCACAGCCCCTTTACGAGCGTTTGTCCCATCCGGCAGATCCGTTCCGCTCATCCGAGTTCGGGCCGAAAATTCAATGCCTTCGGAGGCAGATCGATCGAACGTTACTGTAGCCCCGAGCTTTTCGGCCAAGGTGACAATCGATTTGCCTTCAGGCGTTTCATCGAAGACACTGGCATTGAGGGCGATTTGCGCGATGTCTTGGACTGAGTAGCCGTTCACCGGAATAAACTCTTCCGCCAACCGATTGCCTAGCGTAATCGTCCCTGTTTTGTCGAGCACCAAGGTATTGATATCACCGCAGGCTTCGACCGCTCGACCGGAGGTTGCAATGACGTTAAACTGCGCCACACGGTCCATCCCGGCAATCCCGATCGCACTTAGCAACCCGCCGATCGTCGTAGGAATCAATGCAACTAGCAATGAAATCAATACGGCAACGCTAACGGGTGCATTCACATAATTAGCAATAGGCGACATCGTTGCGATTACGATGAGAAACACTTGCGTTAATACGGCAAGCAACACGGTGAGGGCAATTTCATTCGGTGTTTTACTCCGCTCTGCACCTTCGACTAGCGCAATCATGCGATCGATAAACCCTTTCCCCGGATCGGACGTCACCCGAATCACGAGTTCATCGGACAAAATCCGCGTTCCTCCCGTGACCGAACTAGCGATGTCAGTTCCGGGCTGCTTTAGCACGGGAGCCGACTCTCCAGTAATCGCTGATTCATCCACCGACGCCATTCCTTGCGTGACTTCACCATCGGCTGGAATGACATCTCCAGCAATCACTTTAATGAGATCGCCTTTTCGCAGTTGGGTCGAACTGACTTCTTGAATGGCTCCATCGGGGGATAGCTTGCGTGCGAGGGAATCTGATTTGGTGGCTCGGAGTGATTCAGCTTGTGCTTTACCGCGTCCTTCTGCAACGGCTTCGGCAAAGTTTGCGAATAGAATCGTGAACAGTAAAATAATGGTAATCAAGCCATTAAAAACCACAGGATTCTTATCGGGTGACGGTCCAAAAAGATTGGGATTAATCGTGAGCAGTGCCGTAACGATCGTCCCAATCCACACCAGAAACATCACTGGATTTCGGAGCTGAATCCTAGGATCAAGCTTCAGAAAAGCTTCTTTGACAGCACGTTTATACAGCCCTTTACTCTTCGCTTTAGACTTCGACTGGCGCGACGATCGGACGGGGTTATCTGACGTTTCCATAGTTAGTTATGGGTTGAATATTATTAGGGACTCTGAAAAGAACTCATGTTCCCCCGCTTTATCAAGGGAATTAGGGGAATAGAACTGGCGACTACCCACCGATTAGGGGTTTTGAAATTTGAAACGCTTCTGCGATCGGTCCTAAGGCCAAAACAGGCAAGAACGTCAACACGCCAAGAATCAAAATAACAATGCCTGTAATACTCGTAAACAGTCCGGTATCGGTTCTCAGCGTCCCATCCGTCATGGGAACAGGTTGCTTGCGGGCCATGCCTTCTGCGAGCAATAAGAGTGCCACGATCGGAATATACCGTCCGATTAACATGGATGCTGAGGCGCTCAAGTTCCACCAAAGCGTGCCATCG
This sequence comes from Synechococcales cyanobacterium, assembly GCA_043764895.1. Taxonomy (GTDB): domain Bacteria; phylum Cyanobacteriota; class Cyanobacteriia; order Leptolyngbyales; family Leptolyngbyaceae; genus JAAFJU01. The sequence goes on from JAYUJY010000200.1 coordinate 13,990, forward strand.
CCGAGTCCTTCAAAGCCTGAACCATTATTTGCAGAGGCTGAGGCGTACTCATACATCACCTGAGACAACCCGTGGAAGCCAGGATTGCTAATTCCAGCCAATGTTTCTGAGAATGCTAACGTGATTGAGGCGGGAATCAGAATGGCGATCGGATGAATCAACAAAATCACGCTGGCAAATACAATCTCAGGCTTCTCAATCTTTCGTCCTAAGAATTCTGGCGTTCGTCCCACCATCAATCCAGTTAAGAACACTGCCAAAATCAAGTAGACAAACAGATAGGCCGTTCCCGTTCCCTGTCCGCCCCAGACGATTTGTAAAAATAGATTCAGCAATGTAGAGAATCCTCCGGGAGGCATCAGGGAGTCATGCATCCCATTCACAGCGCCACACATGGTTGCAGTGGTCACAATGGCCCACAGTGCGCTCTGCGCCCAACCAAACCGCACTTCCTTTCCTTCCAAATTTGGAGCCACTGAGCCGAGAAGCGTATTGACTTGAGAATTGCCTTGAAACTCACCGATCGCCGTCACAATCAGCAACGGAATAAAGAATGCAAGAACAATGCCATACACTAGCCAAGCTTGCTTCAAGTTGTTCGTAAAAATCCCGTAGGTATAGATGAGTGAAGACGGAATCGCAACCATGGCAACAATTTCAATAAAATTGCTCAATCCATTCGGATTTTCAAAGGGATGCGCCGAGTTTGCCCCAAAGAAACCGCCGCCGTTTTCACCGAGTTGCTTAATGATTTCAAAATGGGCTACAGGTCCACGGGCAATCGTTTGGGCTGTCCCATCTAGAGTCGTCACTGGCACGGCTCCTGCGATCGTCTCTGGCACACCTGTTGCGATTAGAATCACCGCTCCAACAATCGAAATAGGAAGCAGGATTCGAGTAATGGCCAACACCAAATCCTCGTAGAAATTTCCGAGCGATCGGCCCGTCAGTCCTCGAATAAAGGCAATGCCAACAGACAATCCTGTTGCGGCTGATGTAAACAGCAAAAATCCTAAGGCAAAGACCTGAGACCCATAGCTAAGGGCAGTTTCACCAGAATAATGCTGCTGGTCAGTGTTAGTCAGAAATGAAACAGTGGTGTGAAACGCAACGTCCCAGCTTACACTTCCGACTCCCGTTGGATTCAGAGGAAGGATGGGTTGCAGCACCAAAATTAGGAATACAAAGATTCCCATTATTAGATTGCTAATTAAAATCGCTCGGACATACTGCCAACCCGTCATATCCGGTCGGTTCCGAAGACCGATCGCCTTATAAATCACACGATCGAGTTTGCCCAATATTGAATCTAAGACTGTTCTTTCCTTAAGAAAAACATTGGCGATGTACTTGCCCAATAGAGGCGTTATGAGAATCACAATGAATAGCGTCAATGCGATCTGAAACCAGCCCTGAATCATAAATCAGTGTTCCTAATTCAATGTAAAGACAAAATGACGATTAGAATTTGAGATTTATGAATCATCACAAGGTTTAAGCTATTTTGCCAAGATATAGACAGGTATAGATTCTAAGTCGATCGCCACAACTCGAACTAGAAGCGGATCTACCAGATTTTTTGGTCAGAGTGTTTAGCCAAAATCTAAACGCCGAGACAAACGCAATGACCCTAAAATTATTTAGAATAGTGAAATAAATAGGCTAGCAATTTGGATTCTCTGCAATGGCAAATTTGACAACACATCCGACAGACCGCTCCGATCGAATCTGGCAAAAGCGAGATCTTCTCTCCGTCTGTGTTGTCCTTATTGTGATCATGGTCTTGGATTTCTTTACACCACCTGAATACATCCTGGGGTTTTTGTATTTATTTCCGCTGTTGATTGCAAATCGGCGTCTCCCTCAACGGTTTGTGGTCATGATTACGGGAGTTATTGCGTTCCTAATGTTACTAAATCTATGGGTTCCGAATAGTGAGTTGGTGACATTGCCTGCTGTTATAAATCGTCTTGTGGCCAATCTCTCCATAGTCGTTACGGCTGTTCTGAGTCTGCGCAACACTCATTATGCTAGAGCGATCGTCCATCAACAATCACAGCTCACAGCCAAATCGCAGCTTGAGAGCATGAGAGAAGACTTTGCCTCAACCCTCACCCATGATCTCAAGACACCTCTATTGGGGGCGATCGCAACCTTAGATGCTTTTCTTCAAGGACATTTTGGCCCGATTTCTAGCCTTCAATCTCAAGTTCTATCTACGATGGAACGCAGTCACCGAACGAGTCTTCAACTTCTCGAAACGCTGCTAGACGTCTACCGAAATGATTCAGCCGGACTCAGGTTAAACCTTGAACCCATAGACCTGACGATGCTCGTTGAAGAAACAGCAAATCAAGTCGCGGCGCTTGCCTATCATCGCCAAGTGCAGATTTCAATTGGTCATGGACAATCTGAATTTCGACGATCGTTGAAGCTAGAAGCGGATGAACTGCAACTTCAACGGGTTCTGATGAATCTGCTCGTCAATGCTATTAATCATTCCAGTCGGGGCGATCGAATAGAGGTCATTCTGGAGTCTTCGGGATTTCAGCATTCTGTCCACGTTAAGGATCAAGGTGCAGGCTTACAACCGGGCGAACTCGAACACCTCTTTCAGCGGTTTTATCAAGGCGAAAGCGATCGTCAGGCCAAAGGATCAGGACTCGGACTTTATCTCGCTCGACAAATCATCACCGCACATCACGGTACAATTTGGGCGGAGTCTCTTTTTCAACGAGGGTCCGTTTTCGCGTTTCAGCTACCGATTTCTCAATCCTAGCCCGTGATGGCTATAGTTCTGTGATGGCTATGTTCTGTGATGGCTATGTTCTGTGATGATCTTGTCCAGTGATCCTTATGTCCAGTGACGCACTCCGTCTCCTCTTAGTTGAAGATGACGAGCTTTTTCGATTGGGACTGCGCGTGCGGTTGCAGCAAGAACCGACCATTCAAGACGTTATTGAAGCTGAAGACGGCGAAGCAGCACTGACAATAGCCCAACAATCTCTCTTTGATCTCGTCATTCTTGACCTCGGACTTCCGGGTATCGGCGGAATCGAAACCTGTCGCCAGCTCAAATCTTACCAGCCGACTTTGCCGATTTTGATTCTGACGTCTCGGGACGACTCGGCTTTAGTCAATCGCTTGATCACCATGGGCGTTCAGGGCTACTGTGTCAAAGGAATTGCATCTGAGAACTTAGTGTTAGCAGTCCGATCGGTCGTGGCCGGAGCATCCTGGTGGGACACCTCCGCAACCCAAACTCTTAGACAAATGGTGGCCGAGGTTCAGCCCAAGTCTTCAGACTCCGAAAACCCCCTCACCCCTCGCGAACAAGATGTCCTCGCCCTTGTCGCCCAGCGCAAAACCAATTCAGAAATTGCGATTATTTTATACATTTGCACTGGAACGGTTCGGGTCCATGTTCACGCCATTTTGCACAAATTACAGGTCAGCGATCGAACCCAAGCGGTTTTAGCCGCCCAGCAAAGAAACTGGCTGACCTAATTAAGGTGCAAGTCAAGGGTTGGATCACTAGTACTATGCGGCGTAAATAAGCCCAGTATTGCAAACAATCCAGATAATCAGACCTATTGATCTATTCTCCGTTGGGTTTGGGGCACGGCAAGCCATGCCCCTACGGTCTCTGGAAA
>JAYUJY010000201.1:0-17395 GCA_043764895.1 Synechococcales cyanobacterium
GTTTCAGGAAACAGTTCTTGAATCTTGGTCAGGGGGTTTCCTGCGAGGTAAACTTTAGTAGCGGTTTTACAATCCATTGGTGTTATTCTCCACAAAAAATAGATGCACTCAAAATCATAATTCCATCGCTAGAAAATGAGAATGAGATTTATTCTCAGAAATTATAGCCCACCTTATCCCGTAACTCTCATAAAAATTGCTATGACTGCATCCACCGTTCTTCCCCCCGCGCTCGAAAAAATAGTCCAACGTTTTGCCCGCGTCACCGACCCAAAACGCAAGTACGAGCAGCTCATTCACTACGCCAAAAAAGTCGAGGCGATGCCGGATGCCGACAAAACCGATCGAAATAAAGTCATGGGCTGCGTGTCGCAAGTGTTCATTACAGCGGCTTTAGACGACGGCACTGTGGCCTTTGTGGGCGATGCCGATGCAGTACTCGTGAAGGGGCTGGTGGGGCTGCTGCTGGAGGGCATGAATGGGTTAACCCCGCAGGAAATCGTTGCGCTTGCCCCGGATTTTATTAAAGACACAGGGCTAGATGTGAGCTTGACGCCTTCTCGGGCGAACGGGTTTTACAATATCTTTAAGCTGATGCAGCAAAAGGCGAGTGAATTGGACAGCGAGGTCGCCTGAAATGCCATGAGATCGCGTGGAATCCGATCGTTTCATCTGCTATAACTACTAGCTGAGACGTGATGTGAAGGCTCAGGGTATGGCAGATCAAGAAACCACTGAAAGGCTAGTTGAGATAGAACGAGAACCGGATTTGGATCTAAGCCTATCGATCGACCCTGTTTTGGATGAGCCGATCGCTGAATCCGTTGATGAGCCGATTGATTTACCGATCGAGAACTCCACCCGAATCTATGACTGGCGTTGGGAAAAAAAGGCTATTTCGATCGCCTATGAAGTCATGGGTGACGGCTCTCCGATTTTGTTGCTCCCGGCCCTCAGCACCATTTCTAGCCGAGATGAACTGCGCGAACTAGGCACATTGTTATCCACTAATCACAAGGTCTATATCCTGGATTGGGTCGGCTTCGGGGAGAGCGATCGACCGAACATTAAGTACGAGCCTAAGGTGTTTCGGGGATTGTTGCGGAGCTTCGTGCGAGAAACCTTCAGCGAACCCATCGTCGTGATGGCGGCAGGACACACCGCAGGCTACGTGATGGATCTGGTCGCGGAGGCTCCGAATCCGTGGAGCTGGGTTGTTTTGCTTGCGCCGACTTGGAGGGGCCCATTGCCGAGCATGATGGGCGACGGGAAGAAGAAGCGTTATCGTGCCATACAAGGGTTGATTAACCTTCCGATTATTGGGCAATTTTTATACTGGCTAAATACAACTAATGCATTTTTGAACTTCATGATGAAGCGCCATGTCTATGCAAATCCGGCGAATATTACTCCCGAAGTTCTTCGATCGAAGCGCAAAATTACCCAAGTGAAGGGCGCACGATTTGCGTCGGCGGCTTTTGTAACGGGGGCACTCGATGGGGTGCGATCGAGTGAAGATTGGTTAAAATATTTCCAGCCGTTGCGGTTGCCTGTGTTGATGGTAATCGGTGAACAAATGCCGCCGAAATCGCGGAAAGAAGATGAGATTGTTGCAAATTTTTCAGGCGTTCAAGTGGTGAGAACACCGGGTTCGTTATCGCTCCATGAGGAGTATCCCAAACTAGTCTTTGCTGAGATTTCTCCATTTTTGAAAAAGTACCTATCCAAGAAGACGTAATGCTTCCTAACTATCCGCTCAGCATCGCGCCCATGATGGATCGAACCGATCGACACTATCGCTATTTCATGCGCCAAATCACGCGCCATACATTGCTGTATACCGAAATGGTGACGAGTCAGGCGATCAAACATGGTGACGTGGATAAGCTACTAGGCTTTTCAGAAATCGAACATCCGATCGCGCTTCAAGTCGGCGGGGACGACCCAAATGATCTAGCCCACTGCGCAAAACTCGCCGAAGATCTCGGCTATGACGAAATTAATCTCAACGTCGGCTGTCCGAGTAGCCGGGTGCAGAGCGGAAACTTTGGTGCGTGTCTGATGTTTACGCCCGATCGCGTGGCTGATTGCATTAGCGCAATGAAGAATGCAACGACGATTCCTGTAAGCGTGAAGCATCGCATTGGGGTGGACGATCGGGATAGTTATGAAGAGATGGTGGATTTTGTCAAAACCGTAGCGAGTGCGGGATGCGATCGTTTTAGTGTTCATGCGCGTAAAGCTTGGCTGCAAGGTTTGAGTCCCAAAGAGAACCGTGATATTCCACCCTTGCGTTACGAAGATGTACACCAGTTGAAACGGGATTTTCCAGATTTATTTATCGAGATTAACGGCGGATTTGTAACGCTGGAGCAATCACTAGCGCAATTGGATCACGTTAATGCTGTGATGATTGGTCGTGCGGCTTATGATGCACCGTATTTATTTGCAGAGGCCGATCGGTTATTTTATGGCGATGAGTCACCTGTGCGATCGCGACATGAAGTGGTTGAAGCGATGTTTGAATACGTCGATCGACACATCGCAAACGGCAACAAGCTGCACAGCATTACGAGACACATGCTGCAATTGTTTCGAGACAAACCCCACAATCGATCGTGGAAGCAGATCTTAACCGCTCAAGGATCGACATCTGGAATCGGAGTGAGTGCGCTGAAGGAAGCCATGAGTCAGATTGCTAGAGATTAGACTCTTAATCCGATCGCCCAAACGCTAGCAAACTGTAAAGATGAAACGCTGGATTCCAACGACTATCTTCCTGACCGTACAAATAGAACCCTGGATCGATCGCTTTCAACAACTGCGGAAAGTCTATTGCGGTGTCGGCAAAGGGCGCGAAGTCATTCCAATGTACAGCGTTTGACGTGTGAGATTTGGCCCAGTTCACAACATAATTCCATTGCGATCGGACGCCTGTTTGTTCGAGTGGGTCGGGAATATTCCACGGGTGTCCCTGATGGAAGTCGTAGGTGCGATCGCAAAACCGCAGAATGGTATTTTGGGCGGTGAGATGGAGATCTAACATGGCTGCATAGTCTGTCACGCCTTCTTTTTTCGATCGGCTGGAATATTCGCGGCGCAACGTATCGACGTCTAGGAGTCGATCGAACACGGGCAAACTTCCCTGTACGCACGCTGTCACCTCCGACCAATCAAACTGGAGTTCCTGCACATCGCCATTCAAAAGACCCCGCACGATCGGTTTTGGATTAGCCGTCATGACGGACTGGAGGTGGATGAGGCGAGGGTGAGACAGGCTCTCTTCCGTGACCCAAAAGGCGGGAATGTGGTGCGATCGCAATTGCTGACCGTAGAGGGCCATTTCGCCGATGGGTCCCCGACGATAAATCCGCCATCCTCTATTCGGGATTTGCATCCGGGCGCTGTAGGCATCGACGTGCATGATGGTGGCGAGCGATCGGGCGGCGGCGGTGCGGCGATCGGGATCGATGGATTCAAGGATTAACAGTCCGTGCTTATCTTGATTGGGCGCGGAAACCGATCGGGCGATAGCTTGCTGCCGTTGTTCTTGGGTGAGCTTCTCCACTCGATCGATGCCTTGACGGGCTTGGGCCATGATTTTCGGCGTGGGAACGGCTTTGAGCAGTTGCTTGTAAGTAGTGTTGGCCTGCTCCAATTTCCCCGCTGCTTCGTAGAGTCGTCCGCGATAAAGCTGGACTTGAGGGTTTTCGGGCTGAAGTTTCCAGAGTTCCTTCAGGCACACGGTGGCCGATCGATAGTCCTGACGATCGAAGGCTTGCGCGACTTGATCGAGGAGCTGTTGCACTGGGGAGTCCGTCATGGGAGGCTTCGAGTTAAGAGTCTCTGTTATTTTGCCTAAGATCTTCGAGATTGGAACATTGACTGGCAATTCGGGCGTTACGGAAGGTTGAAGGGGGCGATCGGTTGGTGGCGTGAGGGAATGCGATCGGGTTGTGGGTGTTGGGTTTTAGATCGGTTTGGGATTCAGGTTGGATGGCGATCGAGGCTTGGCGGATCGACGGATGCGGCTCTGACGTTTGGGGCGGGAGAGTTGAAGACGGTGCGGTTTGCGGGTGAAAAGTTGAATTTGCCGACTACGACGGGGCTGAAAATTCTGGCGATCATTGTGGAAAATGGCGATTGCACAGTTGTTCTGCCGACTTGCTATTAAAGTAGAGCATTTAATCTACAATGGTATTGACCTGTCTATATTTCACAAAATCTTAGTACTCCCATAGAAGTTTTTAGTCTATCGTAATAATGTCATAGTGGTACACAATATGTTGTTCAATTGAACTTTTATAGATCATGGTTTGTCTAGAGATTAGCCTTCATATCTTGTAATTATCGATCGCAAACGAAAAGGATAGCGTCATGCCCAATGAAGAGAGATTTGAGACAACAAACAAAAGTGCTGAAGCACACAAATCACAAATTGAATTAGCCGAAAAACAAATTGTGGAGCAGTCGAAACGTATTGACTTTTACATCACTGAATATACCATTGAAATATTAGCACAGAAGATGAGGAGTGGCGATTTTGAGGTTCCAGACTATCAACGTGAATTCACATGGGAAGATGAGAGAAAGTCTCGATTCATTGAGTCAGTATTAATGGGTCTTCCAATACCATTTTTATTCTTTTGGGAAAGCGCAGAGACAGGGAAGCTTGAAATAGTTGATGGCTCACAAAGACTACGGACAATTGAACAATTCATTCTCGGTGGGTTTCCTCTAAAAGATCTAGAAGAACTAAATTTGTTAAATGGACTTCAATTTAAGGATTTGCCAGAATCCCGCCAAAGAAAAATTAAAAATCGTTCAATTCGAGGAATCGTTCTTAACGAACATACCGACGAATCATCTCGATTTGATCTATTTGAAAGAATTAATACAGGGAGTAAAGTTGCAAATAAAGCAGAAATACGAAGAGGAGCGCTAGGGGGTCCGTTTCTTGATCTTGTAATTTCACTAGCAAAAGATCCACTCTTTATGAAACTTGCGCCAGCATCAGAAAAACTAATTTCAGAGAGAAGAAGAGAAGAGCTAGTGACACGCTTCTTTGCTTATGGAGATGGATTAAATGAATATAAAGACAGAGTAGCCGCTTTTAACTTTGACTATACTAAGAAGAAAAATTTAGAGTTTTCAAAGAGTTCAAGCACCATCAAACTTTACAGAGATAGATTTGTTCAGACTATGACATTCATCTCTGAGAATTTCCCTTTTGGTTTTAAAAAAGCATCTAATGGAAAAGCTACACCTAGCGCTCGTTTTGAATCTATTGCCATTGGGGTTTATTTGGCTTTAAAAGAAAATCCTAACCTGATAGTGGATAAGCTTGAAATTGAGCAATGGTTGAAAAGTCAAGAGTTTGCAGAAGTCACGGGTGCTGATGGTGCAAATGTGAAAAGTAAGCTCATAAATCGTATTGATTTCGTCCGCAAGCGTTTACTTGAGGTGTGAGAATGGATGACTTACATAGTGCATTTGAAGAGCGCCTACAAGAGGTTGAAACTTATCTTGACCTGTTAGAGGCTCTAGAGAAACAGGTTCAAGATGGTACTCCTCAGTTTGGTAAAAGTGGCACTACAATCACTGCGCAGCAGCAACGTATTCTCTATTCCAGCGTTTATCTCCAACTGTATAATCTTGTGGAATCAACCATCACATTATGTTTAGATACAGTTTCTAGAAATGTAATTGATAGAGGCACTTATCCTGCGCATCTATCTGAACCATTGAGAAGACAATGGGTAAGATTTACAGCCCGTACACATGTAGATCTAAATTATGAAAATCGTCTTGAGTCTGCATTAAGTCTTTGTAACCACTTAGTACAAGCTGCCCCTATATCTACTTTTAAAATTGAGAAAGGCGCAGGCGGTAATTGGGATGATGAGTCAATTGGCGAAATTATGTGCGATCGTTTGGGCTTCTCTTTTAGGATAACTTCTGATGTATATAAAGGGGTAAAACGTCCATTTAGAGATGATAAAGGACCATTAAAATTTATTAGGCATCTTCGGAATGAATTGGCTCATGGAAGCCTTTCGTTTGCAGAATGTAGTGAAGGAATGACTGTAAGTGATCTTCGTGAACTAGCTGAACGGACAAGTTCGTACTTGCGAGAAGTTATTTCCTGTCTTAACTCATCAATTGAAATGCATGAGTTTCTAACTCCAGAACAGAGAATATGAGAGGCTTTAAATAAAATGACTTCACATAAACCTAGTAATCAATGTGAGCAAAAGCATCGTTTAAAACAGTTGGTTCATGGCGTCGATTTATTCTGCGGGGTAGGTGGGCTAACCCATGGGTTGGCCAAAGGAGGAATTCGAGTTATTGCAGGAGTAGATCTTGACCCGCATTGCCGTTTTCCTTATGAAAAGAACAATAAGGCTACTTTTGTTGAGCGTGATATTAGTAAATTGACAGGCAATGAACTCTTAGATTTATTCGGCAATTCAAAATTACGTTTACTGGCAGGTTGTGCTCCATGTCAGCCATTTTCTACTTATAGCCAAAATAGTCGTCGATTTAAAAATAATGACAAGTGGGACTTGGTAGCTGAATTTTCCCGGCTGATAGCAGAGTCTCAACCAGATTTTGTAACAATGGAGAATGTGCCGCAACTTCTAGACCATGCGGTATTTGAGAAATTTTTAAATAGCTTAAAAGACTATCATTTTCGATATGAGATCGTAGACTGTCGGCACTATGATGTCCCACAGTCTCGAAGAAGACTTGTCCTTATCGCATCTCGCTTTGGACCTATTCAGCTTTTGCCTCCTCACCGATCCAGAAAACAGGCTAAAACAGTGTCCCAAGCAATATCATATCTTCCCATCTTAGCTGCTGGTTGTTCTGATCCTGATGATCCGCTTCATTCGGCTTCAGCATTAAGTGATCTTAATCTACGTCGCATTCAAGCCTCAAAGCCCGGAGGTACCTGGCGTGACTGGGATGAGTCATTAATTGCGGAGTGTCATCGTAAGAAATCTGGAAAAACTTATTCTAGTGTTTACGGACGTATGGAATGGGACTCACCTTCCCCCACAATAACAACCCAATGTTTTGGATATGGTAATGGTCGATTTGGCCATCCAGAGCAAGACCGCGCAATTTCTTTAAGAGAAGCTGCTATTCTTCAAACATTTCCAAAGAGTTATCAATTTCTTTCTCCTGGTGAAAAGGTTAATTTCTCTAAGCTCGGACGTTTAATCGGTAATGCTGTTCCTGTTCGTCTTGGTGAAATCGTAGCTAAGAGCATATGCTCACATTTAGAGAGCGTATTCTAGGAGGTAGTTTTCTTTGAATTGATACACGCTTGATAGAAAACATACAAATTATTCGGCAACTTACCGATATGAAAAATGCAGAGGATTACTTCCGTCCTCTCAAGAATGGAAACGTTTCAATACATCACGATCGCCCATCCACCAACGGAAAAGCGATCGGTTTTCTGTCGTCAGCGCGATTGCTTAGAGGAATAGGAATGTGGGGAAGTGCGATCGGCTTTTTGGGGAGAGGCGATCGACCGTGATGTTAGAATAAAATCAGAATGATTCTCCAAGCCTGTAATTGCCATGCCTGAAATCAGCCGATTCTTCGGCATCATCATCACCCTCTACTACAACGACCATCCACCGCCTCATTTCCATGTCCGTTATGGAAAACAAAAAGCGATCGTCAGCATCAATCCCCTTACTATCCTCAAAGGAGAACTTTCAAATCGCACCTGGACTCTCGTCAAAGAATGGGCACTCGAACACCAAGCCGAACTCCTCGCAAACTGGGAACTTGCCCGCCTCGCTCAAACCTTAGAACCGATCGAACCCTTGGAGTAACCATGTTAAAAGACATCACACACGTTCAACCCCTTCCCAACTATCAACTCCACCTGCGATTTGAGGACAATATCGAAGGCACAGTCGATTTCACCCAAATCATCCCCTTCTCCGGCATCTTCGCCCCACTCCAAGACCCGCTCTACTTTGCTACCGTGCAAGTCAACCCAGAACTCGGCACGATCGTTTGGGAGAACGGCGCAGACCTCGATCCCGATGTCCTATATGCCATCATCACCCAGCAATGCATCCCAAATCTCACAGCCCTCCAAACTGCATAATTTCAGATCACCTCGATGCCCTCCGGACGGTCAAGACCGATCGCCCATCCACCAACGGAAAAGCGATCGGTTTTCTGTCGTTAGCGCGATTGGTTAGAGGAATAGGAACGATGGACGAAGTGAGAATGGTGAATGTTGAAGTGAGAAGGGCGATCAGCTTTAAAAAGCGATAAAATATGAAAGTCCTTTGATGCGATCGTCAACATGTCACCCATCAAACAACAACTCCTTGACGCGATCGAGCAAGCCCCCGAAGACGTAATCGAGAGGCTTCTTCAAGATCTCCTAACATCCAAGAACCCACTCCAAACTCTCATCCAAAGTGGTCGCATCATCTCGCCATCCCGTCCTCAAGGCTCAATTGACGAAACCGAATTTCAGACCTTCATCCAAAGTCTTCCCAGAACCACCCTTTCTGACATTATCATCCACGATCGAGATCAATGGTAAATCACTACTTTCTCGACACCAGCGCGATCGCCAAACGGTACATCCCAGAAATCGGCACCCCCTGGATCAACGCCATCACCGATCCAATCGCCAAAAACACCCTGCTCCTTTGCCAACTTGCTTGGGTTGAACTTCAGAGCGCCATCTCCCGCCGCCAACGTGAAAACACATTCACCCGTGAACAAGCTCAAATCCTCAGCACCCGCTTCCAAACCCATTGGTCCACCGATTACCACATCATCACCGTGGACCAAACTCTTCTCAATCTCGCCACAGAACTGATTAAAAAACATCCTCTCCGTGCCTACGACGCCGTACAACTCGCCTCAGCCCTCCTCATCCAACCCAACCTCTCTAGCCCAAAGACAAATTTATTCACCTTCGTAAGTGCTGACGATCGGCTACTTGAGATCGCTCAACTTGAAGGACTTACCACGATCAATCCCAACCGTGGATAATTTAGTTAAACAGATCGATCGCCCATCCACCAACGGAAAAGCGATTACCTACGGTAGGTTAACACCAACGGTTTTCTGTAGCCAATACGATTACTTGGTGCGATCGGCTTTTTGGGAAGTGCGATCGTCCTTGGGAAGTGCGATCGGCTTTTTTGGGGAAGGTGCGATCGATCGCTGGGAAATTTGTAGAGATTCGATCGTCCCAGTGGGATAAATGCGATCGTCTTCGCTATAGTTAACCTCAGTCATCACACAATTTCAATCATGGTCGGATGGGATGGGATGAAAGCTAAAGGCAACCTCGTCAAGCACGGAATCTCCTTCATCGAAGCAATCAGCGTTCTCGATGCCCCTTACGCCCTGACACTTGATGATCCACTTCACTCGATTGGGGAACTTCGATTTCTCGCAGTCGGTTACTCCGAACAGAACAACCTTCTCGCTGTCGTCTACACTGAACGAAATAACGATATTCGAGTCATTAGCGCCCGTCCCGTCACCAGACAAGAAAGAAAAGTATATGAGCAAAATCTCTAATCCTCAACCCCTCCTCCAAGATGGCGAAATGCTGGCTGAATACGACCTCAGCAATGCAGTGCGCGGACGTAGACATCAGCACACCGTCAGCATCGAGATCCCTGGCGTCCAATTTCTGACTAACGATCGAGGACAAAAAACAGCCGTTCTTTTGAACCTAACCCTTCACCAAAATCTCTGGCATATGACAACAGAACACTATTCCAATCAAACAGAATTTCAGTTCCTCATCGATACCCAACACAACACCCGATCGGTCTTCCTCGACTTCAATTATCATCTCGCACTCTGGCAAAAACTTTACTCAATAATCATCGCAACACTTCCCGGTTATGACAGCGATCGGACTGGTTGAAATACTGAGCCGATGTCCTCCGGACGGTCAAGACCAACGCCCATCCAGAATACGGAAAAGCGATTACCTACGGTAGGTTAACACCAACGGTTTTTCTGTCGCGAATACGATTGCTTTGGAGAATGGGAACGTGGGGAGGTGCGATCGTCTTTTTTGGGGAGAGGCGATCGGCAATCTGATAAAATACAATCATTACCCTGATCGACTTTAATTCCCATGTCCGACAAGCCACTCATCTGGCTCCTCCAAAGACGACCTGTTCGACTTCTCTCCGGAAGCCCGACGTAAGGCTGGATTTCAGCTTCGAGCCGTCCAACGGGGAAAGCCACCTGCTGACTTCAAACCCATGGCGATCGTCGGTCCCGGTGTCGAAGAAATCCGAATCCGAGCCGACGGAGCCTATCGCATCTTCTACATTGCCCGTTTTGAAGAAGCCATCTACGTTTTACACTGCTTCCAAAAGAAAACCAAAGCAACCCCATCTCAAGACCTAGAATTAGGACAATCCCGTTACCAAAAACTCATTCAACTTCGGCAAATTCACGATGAATAACGACCTCACGCTTACTCACACTAATGACAACATCTTCCTCGATCTCGGATTCGATCGAGCAGAAGCCACCAGGCTGAATATTCGGGCTGACCTGATGTTAGATCTCCAACAATTCATTCAATCGCAAAACTGGACGATTGAAGAAGCCGCATATTTCTTCCAAGAAACACCTTTCCACATCAATCACTTAATGACTGGAGAAATTGATCAATTTGATATTGAACAATTTATTACCCTGCTTGAGAAAGCTGGAATGGAAACCAAAGTCGAAGTCACACGCAAAGCCGCTTAAAATCGCCAGAGCTAGTTTGTCAGAGACCATCGCCCATCCATCAACGGAAATGCGATCAGTTTTCTGCCGTTAGTGCGATCGTCCCTCAGGATTGCCCATCGATCGGTCAAATGCCAAACTAAAATCGTAGCGTACCGATTGGACTCGCTCAGACGGGACAGCCCAACCAGCAATTTTTTACCATCTCCCTAGTTCACTGTTCCCATAATCGGTCGGATTAGTTTTTCAAAGTCACCCAGTTCAAAGCGACCTACAAGAGGACGACGGCTTTGTGCATCCTGGTCAGGAGCAAAATAAATATATTCACAAATCACATCATCAAATCGAGTCTCCGCATTAATTGCCCAATTTTGAATGCAGGCTCCAGTCAAAGTAACATGACGAAAATCGGTACTGCCTGCCTTCACATTAGAAAGATTAGCATGAGATAGGTTAGTGTGTTGAAGGTTCGATCGCGTCAAATCTGCGCCGCTGAGATTAGAGTTCTGCAACTTGACATCTGCGAGATCCTGATTGCTCAGATCCATGTCTAAATACTTCCCATTTTGCCCATCACGACTAATTAGCAGTTGCGATCGGGGATGAGTGAAATCAATATCCGATCGACTCCCTTCAACACGACTCCAGTTAACATGACGGGTACCTGCATTCTCAAATTTACAGTTTTCGAGTTTAGCTTCGTTGAAGTTTACGTATTTGAGATCTGCACCCTGAAAGTTCGTCCCCACTTCGTTTTTAAAGTCCCTAATTATTGCACGAACCAAATCATATAGAATAGCCAGAAATATTAGTGCCACAGCGCCATGAGCAATCTGTACACCAGTTCGCCCTTTGGCAAAAGAGTTGACGGAGTTGGGATAAAACATCCCTCCGAAAGTACTCAAAACTATGAAAAAACTGATCCAGATGAATAAAAATCTAGTGATACTTACAAATCCAAATAATTTTGCAATTTTGAATAATCCTAAAGACTTCAACCAATTTGCAAGTTTGAATATGAATATGAATAATAATACGATATTAACTAAAAATCCAGTCAAAAATCCGGACATATACGGCCAACCTGATGATGTTGACCCATATTGAAGAGCAATTTTAGTTGCGACTTCAGATACAATTACTTGTGTTAATAGGGAAGCCCCCACCGTGACGAAGATCACTGCTAATACAATTATTACATCTTGAATATTTTGTTTCCGACGGCGTTGCTGAATTGAGGTATGTCGGCTGATTGCTAAATTTCTACAACCTCAGCGGAATCTGGGATTCAAATTTGCAGACTGAGTTACTCATACCTTATATCAGCAACGCCGAAAAATCGTATAACAGGTCCACCCCATGATCACCTACGTCACCCTCCCCGAAGCCACCGCTAACATCGTCCAACTCCTCGTTGGTGAAGCCTCCCGGAACGGGAATCGTGTCAGTCAAGGCGAAGAAATTATCATCTCCCAAGCTGGGGAGGCGATCGCGCATATTTCTCCTGTTCAACGCGATTGCTCGCCCCGCATTCCTGGACAGTACGCTGGGAAACTGATCATTCCTGACGACTTCAATAACCCTTTGGCTGACGAGATTCTAGACGGTTTCATCAATCCCGCCGGACTGTAATCGATTATTCAATCCTGTCTAACCGTCAACCGATTTGCGAGTTTATTGAGCGACCCTTCCCATTCAGCTTGCTCGCTCAAATACGATCGCCCTTCCCCACAGTTTGTAATAGAACGATGTCGATTATGAGCGTGATGAAAATTAGAGTGTTGGTTCTGCGGATAAATGCGGAAACCTAGTGAAGAACACTGACTCATCCCGCCTGTCATGAAAATCCTTCACATTATTCCATCGGTATCGCTGGTCTACGGGGGTCCCAGCCAAATGGTCGTGGGGCTGGCCAAGGCGCAGGCGGCACTCGGTCATCAGGTCACAATTCTCACCACGGATTCCAATGGCGATCGAGGTCAGGCACCGTTGGACGTCGCATTAGGGGTTCCGGTGCAGCAGGACGGCTATGAGATTGTGTACTTTCGCTGCACGCCGTTTAAGCGCTATAAGTTTTCAGTCGGATTGTTTGGGTGGCTCTGGGCCAACGCGAAGACTTATGATATTGCCCATATCCACGCGCTATTTTCGCCCGTGAGTTCTATTGCCGCAACGATCGCACGATTACAAAAATTACCTTACGTATTGCGACCTCTAGGTACCCTTGATCCAGCGGATTTGGCGAAAAAACGTCTGGCGAAAAAACTATATGCCGCCGCCCTCGAACGTCCCAATCTCATCGGCGCGGCGGCGGTTCATTTCACGAGTGATCAAGAAGCAAAAGTTTCCGAGCGTTTTGGGGTGGTGACGAATGATTGGGTGATTCCATTAGGGGTGATGCTGCCGGAAGGATCTCAAACGGGAGAAGAAGTGCGATCGCGTTACCAAATTCCAGCGGATAGAGCAATTGTCCTATTTATGTCACGTCTTGAACCGAAGAAGGGTTTGGAGCTACTCATTCCAGCGTTGGAACGGTTGGCGAATGATATTAATTTTCACGTTGATTTTCAGGTGGTGATTGCTGGAGCCAATCCGCAAAACCCTGAGTACGCAGCGAAGATTAGCCAACGGATTCAGCAATCGGTTTTAGGCGATCGAAGTACGATCGTAGGGTTTGTCACAGGTGCGTTAAAAACTGATTTACTGCGTTGCGCCGATCTGTTTGTGTTGCCGTCGTACTATGAAAACTTTGGCATTGCAGTTGCTGAAGCAATGGCTGTGAGTGTTCCCGTTGTTATTTCTGATCAGGTTCATATTCACGCAAACATTACAAACTCGAATTCGGGCTGGGTGTGTCGGTGCGAGGTTGAGAGTATTGAAACGGCGTTGAGAGCCGCGTTGAGTAGTGCTGACGATCGGATTCTTCGGGGCCACAATGCAGCAAATCATGCCAACACTTATTATAGTTGGCAGGCGATCGCACCTCAGGTGATTGCGAAGTATCAGAGTGTCATTGACTAGCACTTTGCGATCGGACAGGGTTGCGGAAAATCGTTGAGTTTGAGAGAATACACGCAAGTCTCAAGACTTAAGCAACTTGCTTTACCGTTCTCGTGTGTGTTTATGCCGAATTTCCCTAGCTATCGTCCTAAGCAGCTTTCTCTCGGACCGCTTGAGTCTGAAATTTTGCATATCATATGGGACTTAACCACAGTGACGGTTAAGGACGTGCATCAGCGGATTTTGAGTAATCCCGATCGCGAACTGGCTTACACCAGCGTGACCACTGTCCTGAAACGGCTGACAGAAAAGGGCTGGCTAGTCTGTGAAAAGAGCAGCAAAATCCATGTGTGGACGACAAAATTGAGCCGGGAGCAAGCTAATGCTATTTACGCTTATGATCAGCTTCACCAATTTTTAGATGTGAGCAATCCGGATCTCGTGGCGGCTTTTGCGGATGAGATGGACCAGACAAGCCTCGATAAACTGGATGCGATCGCTCAACGGCTGAAGGAACTTCGCTCGAAGCGGGGGAATTAGTATGCACGGACTTTTGTTTGCATTTGCGGTGTCGAGTGCGGTGGTGATTCGGATGCTGTGGCACTGGTCGCTGAGCGATCGGTTGGACACGAGCGATCGCAAAAGTTGGAACCAACGGTGGATTGCGGCGATGTTTTCGTTTGTGCTGCCACCGTTGTTGTTACTGACGAGTGCGATGGCGCTACTGTGGATGGGACCGCAGGGGATGGGGATTAGTCCCCTTGAGGGCATCGGAACCTATGGAATATCAGCAGGGTTTTTGATCGGGGCTGTGGCGATCGGGTTTAGGTTAGTGACGAGTGCGAGGGCGTCGATTCGTCAGTTGCAGCGGTACCCCATGCAGGGATGGGATGAGTTAGGGCTGCGGGCGCGGTTGTTGCCGTTGGATGTGTCGTTTATTGCGCAGGTGGGGTTATGGAACCCGGAAATTGTGATCAGTCAGGGACTACTGACGCAGCTTGATGCGGATCATCTTAAGGCGGTGATTGCCCATGAACAGGCCCATGCGCAGTATCACGATACGTTTTGGTTTTTCTGTTTTGGCGGGTTGCGGCGATTGACGGGCGGGTTGCCTAAAACGGATGCGCTGTGGCAGGAGTTGTTGATGTTGCGGGAACTGCGGGCCGATCGAGTTGCTGTGCAGCAGACCGATCCGCTGTTGTTGGCTGAGGCTTTGGTGTTGCTAGTGCGATCGCCCATGGAGCATCAAGATTGGGCCGCGACGTTGAATCCTGAAATGCCGCGCGATCGCTTTGAAGAACGTATTGATGCGATTTTGGATGCGGAACCGTTGATGCCGATTCCCGGCTGGCAGATGAGTGCGATCGTCTTGGCGGGGTTGTTGCCGTTGTTGATGGTGCCGTTCCATCATTGACGGGTGGGGGATTAGAGCTAGTTGGGTTTGGGGCACGGCGAGCCATGCCCCTACAGCTCCGGGTTTCAGAGATTGTAGGGGCATGGCTCGCCGAACCCTGAACCCAACGAAGAAGGGATCAAGGCGACCCTCATTTTAATTGATTTCAATACAGATCTTATTTACGCCGTTTACTACTAGTCTCTTGTATTAAGCTCATGCAAATTCCAGAGGGCATCGCCGCCTTGGGGGAACTGAATGCCTTGAATTCGATCGCGGGTGGCGGCCATGACTCGGGCGTTGACGAGATAGATGAAGGGAAGTTTTTCTTGGGCAATCTGTTGGGTTTTGTTATAGATTTGTTTGCGTTTGGTTTCGTCCATTTCCTGCGATCCTTTGACGTGGAGATCGTCAATTTCTTGCTCCCAATCGGCCACAATTCGACCGTCCAGTTGAGGTGAATCTGAGGCAGGTTTACGGTTGAAGTGATGGGATTGGGCATCGGTGAGCCAGATGTTGGCCCCGTTGTGCGGATCGACGCCGCCACTGCCGAAGCCCATTAAAACGGCCTCCCAGTCCATGCTGTTTTCCATCTTATCGATGAGCACGCCGAAGTTGAGCTGACTGATGGAGACGTCCATGCCAATTTTGCCAAGATCCCGTTTGATTTGGGCCACCATTTTGGCTCTCAAAACGTTCTCGGCGTTGGTGGCGATCGTGAACTTTACCGGATTGCCGCCCGAGTCTACGAGCTGATTATTTTCGGTGTATTTGAACCCGGCTTTCTTGAGCAGGGCGCGCGCTTTATCGAGGTTGTAATCGTAGGTTTTCAAGCCTTTTTCAGGGGAGAGGTAGAACGGGCTGAGGCTGGGGACGCTGGAGTACACCCGATCGCCTAACCCTCGGAAGAGATTAGTAATCATCCGATCGAGGTCGATGCTGTGATTAATGGCTTGACGAAACTCGACGCTGTTGAACCATTTGGATTTGATGGGATCGACTAAAGGGATTCCCTTGCGTTTGCCTTGGTTGAGATTAAAGGTCAAATAGTTAAATCCCTGACGCGGACCGCCCACTTGAATGGTGAACTTCCCGCGTTTTTCTTCGCCCTTCAGGAGCGCAAAATCTTCGGGTCGAATCGGTTCATTAATATCCGGTCCGCCCGATCGAAACTGCAACAGCGACGTGTCTTGATTATCCACCGACTTCCAAACAATGCGATCGATGTAAGGTTGCCGAGTCCCTTGTTTATCTTTCCGCCAGTAATACGGGTTCTTCTTAAAGGAAAGCCGTTGATTCGCGACGTAGGTATCGAACTGATACATCCCACTGCACACAATATCTTTCATCGGTGTCCCGCTGCCCCACATGGACAGAAATGCAGGTTTTCCGCCCACTTTATCGGTAACAGATTTGCCGAGAATATGTTTTGGCAAGATAGCGGCGCTGCCCATTTGACGAAGCAACGGCGCGAAGGGTTCGGGGGAGATGATTTCGATACGTCGATCGTCGAGTTTGGTTACGCTCGGAAACTTCTTGTCTTTGCCAATGCGAAATACATCCTGTGCGTCGCTAGGAATCTCCGGATTGAAGTAGACGTCCTTGAGGCTAAACACCACATCATCCGCATTCAGGACATGACCATCGGACCACTTCAAGCCCTCGCGCAGGGTGAAGATGATTTTTTGGGCATTTTTGGGGTCTATTTCCCATTTCTCAGCGAGTGAGCCTTCAAGTTCTTGGGTGATGGGGTTGTCGCCAAGGAGTCCTTCGTGTGTATAGGCGTAGACGATCGGCAGCTCGTTTGCGAGGGCGGGATTGAAGGTTTTGGGGTTGCCGAGTTGGGTGACGACGATTTGGGACAGCGGCGCTTTCGTGAGCGCTTTGGGATCGCAGGCTGCAAGTTGAAGCGTCAGCGCACAGGCGATTGCCGCCGTGAAGAGCGATCGGGCCATGGGGTGTCGGACGAGGAGAGAAAAAATGCTGCTATTCACGGTGGTTTCTTGCCGGGACTTGGGGAGCTGAGGGACCGATCGCCAGAAACTAAGATTCTAGTCATTTCCGGCTTAAATGAGTTGTTCGTCTCTTCGTTGGGTTTGGGGCACGGCATGGCCATGCCCCTACAGTCTCTGAAACCCGGATCTGTAGGGGCATGGCCATGCCGTGCCCCAAACCCAACGAAGAGACGAACAGCTCATTTAAGCCGGGAATGACCCGAGTCTTAATCTCTGGCGATCGGTCCCC
>JAYUJY010000202.1:0-17361 GCA_043764895.1 Synechococcales cyanobacterium
AACTTCCCGCGCCATCACATATTCTGCCGTGTCGTAAATCATATTTAGATTGCAGCTTTGAAGCACTGTGCTCAAGCTAGGATGCAGCTCTTCCACTGAGATGCCCAGGGTAAAGAGTGCCGGATACCGTGCCATGTGCGACCTCATCAAACAAACATTCGTCTTCACTGTACCAGCGATACGCCACCACCAACATCCGAGCCTAGTCATAAAGTCCGCTAAAGTCGTTCAAGTTGCGATATGGAAGTATCTTAAAAGTCACTAAAAGGATTGGATTAGCGCGCGTTGCAGGAGCAGAATGGGAATGAGGCAAGGAACATTAATTGTGTTAGAAGGCGGTGAAGGGTCCGGAAAGACGACTCAGCTTCAACGGCTAGCAGCGATGCTGACGCCGATCGTCGAGACTTTGGGCTTTAGTGGGCTGCAACTGACCCGTGAACCGGGCGGCAGTCTCTTGTGCCAGAAGATTCGTCAGGTGCTCCTCATGCCCGATAGAGACGAAGCCATGCAAGACCGCGCTGAACTCCTGCTCTATGCTGCCGATCGTGCCCAGCATGTAGAAGGCTGGTTGCGTCCCTGGCTGGCAAATGGAAACCTGGTGCTCTGCGATCGCTATACCGCTTCGACGGTGGCGTATCAAGGCTATGGTCGAGGGTTGGACTTAGGTTTGATTGATGAACTGAATGCGCTGGCGACTCAGGGGTTGGCCCCTGATCTGACCTTGTGGTTAGATTTGGATCCGGAGATTGGGATGGCTCGGGCGATCGAACGGGGCACGCGCGATCGACTAGAGCAGGCGGATTTGGCGTTTCATCAGCGGGTCCGATCGGGATTTGCGGCGATGCATGAATCCTCGCAAGTCCCGGAGACGTTCATTCGCATTGAGGCTGATGCACCGATGGATAGGGTTGAACAAGCCATTCGGTCAACGGTGTTGCGATCGTTGGGTTGCAACACCGTTGAGGGGTGTTTGGGTTAAGCCGTTGCTTTGGGCTTCATGTAGACGATCGCCGATCGCCAAATAATGGTGGGTTGGTCGTAGTGGTCCAGAAGGCAGATGCAGATGGGATCTTGCCAACGGACTTTTCCGGTAAGCAGATCGCCTGTGATCAGCTTAAATTCGACTTCACCGCCGTCTTTGATTAAGGTTTGGACTTGGCGAACGTGGGGTAATCCGGTTTCTAGTTCGGTCATGGTTTATTTGGGGCGATGGGTGCGAATCCTATAGTTTACCCATGTCTTTTGGTTTCGATCGACAAATCTGTGAGACGTTTCGCTAAACTCAAATACTAGTACTGCGTTGCGCAAATAAGACCTGTATTCATCTTCGTTAGGTTTGGGGCACGGCATGGCCATGCCCCTACAGCTTCTTGAACCCGGATCTGTAGGGGCATGGCTCGCCGTGCCCCAAACCCAACGAGGAGAAATTGAATCGCTGGATTATTTAAGCCGCAAACGACTGGATTATTCATTTTTATTCACCATTGGTACTCATCGCCATGTCTCAACCACTGTCTCAAACGCCGTCTCAAACACTGAGTTTTGTCAAATATCAAGGACTGGGCAACGATTTTATTCTGGTGGATAATCGCCACGCACCAGACCCGATCGTCACGCCTGAACAAGCCGCTCAGATGTGCGATCGGCATTTTGGGATTGGGGCGGATGGGGTTATTTTTGCGTTGCCGGGGCAAAACGGCACGGATTATACGATGCGGATTTACAACTCGGACGGCTCGGAACCAGAGATGTGCGGCAATGGAATTCGCTGTATGGCTCGGTTTTTGGCAGACATTGAAGGCAAAAATGCCAAATCTAGCTACACGGTGCAGACACTGGCTGGCTTAATTACGCCAAAAATAGAAAGTAATGGCCAAATTACCGTGGATATGGGCAAGCCACGACTCTCGCCCGCTAAGATTCCAACAACGCTCACGGGCGGCGGTGACACGGTGATTGCACAATCGCTGGAGGTCGCGGGGAAAACTTGGGACGTCACCTGCGTCAGCATGGGCAATCCCCACTGCATTACCTTTGTGGACGATGTGTCTGCGATCGACTTAGAAAAAATTGGCCCGCTGTTTGAAACCCATGTTGCGTTCCCGTCGAAGATTAATACCGAGTTCATTGAGGTGGTGAATCCGAGCTATCTCAAGATGCGGGTGTGGGAACGCGGCGCGGGGATCACGCTGGCCTGCGGGACGGGGGCTTGTGCGGCGTTGGTGGCGGCGGTGTTGAATGGGAAGTGCGATCGGACGGCGACGATCGAGCTGCCGGGTGGACCGCTGAAGATTGAGTGGGCGGCGGACGATCGTATTTTTATGACGGGTCCGGCGATGTTGGTGTTTGCGGGGGCGATGACGATTTAGCAGGTTTGGAGGGCTAACGCAAAACCGATCGCCTCCTTGAAGTGCGATCGGTTTTTCATCGAAATTCCTGACGGAACTTTCTATTATTTCGTTGGCAAACTGCTGACTATTTTAGGACTCGAACTCACGGCTACAGGCTTAGTGGTCTGTGCGGCGTGAAGCATTGGGGTTCGGGCCACGGCTGAATTGGCAATGGAGAACAGCGGGTTAGAGAGAATTCCAGCGATCGAGGTGGCAACGAGCGACACGATCATCCCGACTTGAAGCGGTCGTAAACCAACGCCGTCAAAAGTGGGAACTGGATAATTTTTCACCGACTCCGACATCTCATGCGGTTCTTTGACCACCATCATCTTCACCACGCGAATGTAGTAATAGATGGAAATCACACTCGTGACTAAGCCTAAGAGCACTAAGCCATACGCGCCCGCCTGCCAACCTGCCCAGAAGATGTACAGCTTCCCGAAGAAGCCCACGAGCGGCGGAATTCCACCGAGAGACAGGAGACACAGCGACAACGCAAGCGTGAGGAAGGGATCTTTTTGATAAAGCCCTGAGTACTCGCTGATTTGGTCCGTTCCGGTGCGCAACGAGAACAAAATCACACAGCTAAAGGCACCCAAGTTCATGAACAGATAGGCGATCAAGTAGAAGATCATGCTGGAATAGCCAGCGTCCGTTCCAATGACGAGGCCAATCATAATGAACCCAGCCTGCCCAATGCTCGAATAGGCCAGCAATCGCTTCATGCCCGTTTGCGCCAAGGCTACGACATTTCCCAGAATCATACTGAGAATGGCCAGCGCAGTCATGACAAATTGCCACTGATCGGCAACCAGCGGGAACGCCGTGACGAGCAACCGAATCGCTAATGCAAACCCAGCCGTCTTGGATCCGACGGATAAAAAGGCCACAACGGGGGTCGGCGATCCTTCGTAAACGTCTGGGGTCCACTGGTGGAAGGGCACGGCGGCAATCTTGAAGGCGATTCCGGCGATCGCAAAGACCAGCGCCATCACCAAGCCAATGGAGTTGCCTAATTGCGCATTGCTCATGGCTAGGGCGATCGATCCCAGCTTGGTTTCGCCGCCCGACAATCCGTAAAGCAGCGAAGAGCCATAGAGGAAAATGGCCGAACTCGATGCGCCAATCAGCAAATATTTCAAGGCTGCTTCGTTCGATCGGGGATCGCGTTTGGTGTAGCCCGTGAGCAAGTACGACGAAATACTCAAGGTCTCCAACGACACGAAAATCATCACCAATTCATCCGCGCCAGACAGGAACATCCCGCCCAAGGTCGCCGACAGCAAAATCGTGACAAACTCCGACACAGGCGTCCCGGACTGTTCCACGTAGCGCACCGACATCAAAATCGTCACCACACTCGATAGCGCAATGATGCTTCGGAACGCCACGCTTAAGGGATCACTATTAAATGCCCCGAAAAATGCGATCGGGTCTGCAATGGTCCACTGTGTCGTGTAAAGGGCCACAACGGCGGCGAGAAGACCCGCAATGCCGAGATAGGGCGTAAATCGTGCAGAACGCTTCCGTCCGGCGATCAGATCGCTCACCATCACGATCAGTAAGGTTGCGATCACGATACCTTCCGGCAGGATCGCGCCAGCATTGAGTTGGCTGGCAAGGGTTGCGAAATCCATAAACTCGGCTCTAGGCTGATTTTTTGTTATAGCTTGAGAAAATGACTAATTCTCCCGTCAACCATTGTACCGCGCAAGTCTGCCCATACCGCACTTAAGTTCTTTCAGTTCTCATTCCTAAAGGCCACAAGCCTAAGAACCACAAACCTAAGAACCACAAACTAAGGTTCCTTCTTTTGTACCATCTGGCTTTGACGCCACAACGAGCTTAGGCTGCTGTCCTGGATAACAGCGCACTAACACTTTATCGCCGCTGCGAGTCATGTACAAAACAGAGACAGGCTTACCATTGAGTGTTGCTGGATGCAGATTTGGAGACGTGGGTGCGGTGGCGATCGCAGGCTTGAATGTCTCTATCCCAACGATCATGGCGATCGATCCGAAAGCAACTTGTAAAAACCGAGCTGTAATAATTTGCATTAGATATCCTGACAAAAGACTATAGATAAATTGCAATGAATTGAATGATGTAAAACCAATAATGTTTTGACATTATTAGCTTCTAGATCGCGGTAGGAATGAATCACAAATTCTTCATAATCCATTTTCCGCCCATCAAACAGTGACACAGATTACCTAATATTCTCTCTACCTTTTGGATAGGCAGACCTGAGGGGCAAAGAAGACTTCGACCCTCAACGTTAGACGTCAGCAAGTCCGATCGCTTCTAAAAAATATGATTCAATGCCGCGTCTAACTGGACGATCGTTCGATCGAGGTCCATTAATTTATCGAGTCCAAATAACCCAATGCGAAAGGTCTGAAAGTCAGCAGGTTCATCACACTTAAGCGGAACCCCTGCGGCAATTTGGACACCTTCCATCATGAACTTCTTCCCGGTTTGAACATTTGGGTCCGTGGTGTAACTCACAATGACGCCGGGAGCCGTAAAGCCGGGAGCTGCAACACTTTTGATGCCTTTAGTCTGAAGCAGCGCACGGACCCGATCGCCGATTTCCTGTTGTTTCAAGCAAGCCTTTGCAAATCCAAATTCACCCGTTTCATGAATCACATCTCGAAAACGAGCGAGAGAATCAGTTGGCATCGTCGCATGATAAGCATGGCCGCCACTTTCATAGGTTTCCATGATTTGGAGCCACTTGCGCAGGTCGCAGGAGAAGCTGCTGCTTGTAGTGGAATCAATGCGATCGCGGGCCAACTCACTCAGCATCACCAGTCCAGCGCAGGGCGGTCCGCTCCAGCCTTTTTGCGGCGCACTGATCAGTACATCCACCCCGCAGGCTTTCATATCGACCCAAATGGTCCCGGACGCAATACAATCCAGCACAAAAATTCCACCGACGGAATGCACGGCTTCGGTGACGGCGCAAATATAGTCATCAGGCAAAATAATTCCGGCAGACGTCTCAACATGGGGTGCGAAAACGACATCCGGCTTTTCGGCCAAGATTGCTGCCACGACTTCAGCGATCGGAGCCGGGGCAAAAGCAGACTGAGAGCCAGAGTTCACAGGACGCGCCTTAATCACGGTTTCTTTCGCCGGAATTTTTCCCATTTCAAAAATCTGACTCCAGCGATAGCTAAACCAGCCATTACGAATCACCAAACAGTTTTTTCCAGTGGCAAGTTGACGCGCCACAGCTTCCATGGCAAAGGTTCCACTTCCGGGCACGACGATCGTAGATTTGGCGTTGTAGACCTGTTTCAGAGCTGTTGAAATCTCGTTCATCACCGTTTGAAATGACTGTGACATATGGTTCAACGATCGATCGGTGTACACCACTGAGTATTCTAAAAGTCCATCCGGATCGAGGGTGTTCAGTAAAGCTGGCATGGTTTTCTCAGTCCATAAAACTTATTCATTTAATTGTGCCTCTGAACGGGTCATCCTCGAAACCCGATCGGCAAATCTCAGGCGATCGTTGCATTGAACAGTTTAAATTGAATCCAGTTTGCCGTGAGACGTGTAACTTAAATAGCACGATTAATTAATACAATTGATTTACTGGAGAATAACCTCATGAAACGCCAGACTCTTCTCAATTCTTTACTGCTCACTGCCTTTATCGCAACCTCTGGTCTCGCTGCTCTGAAGGCTGTCCAGGCGGATTCTATGATGAAGCCTAGTCCATCCATGGAGAAAATGGAACCTGCTACATCCATGCAAAAAATGGAACAACCGATCGCGAGTGGCCGTTTTGTTGCATCTGAGCATCCGACCACCGGGATGGCAACAGTCGTCATGATAAAGGGTCAGAACTATCTCAAATTCGATCGTACTTTTAAAAGCGATGATGGTCCAGATCTTTACGTTGTCCTCCATCGCGAATCAACGCCAAAAGACTACAAAAAAGATAACTACGTCAATCTCGGACGCCTCCAAAAAGTAGCAGGTAGCCAAATGTATGCAATCCCCGATGGCACCGACCTCTCCACCTTCAAAACAGCCGTAATTTGGTGCCAAAGATTTAGCGCTACCTTTGGATTTGCGAACCTCATCTAGTAATCTACGGCTTAAATAACCCAGCGATTCACCTCCTCGTTGGGTTTTGGGGCACGGCGAGCCATGCCCCTACACATCTGGGTTTTAGAGAATGTAGGGGTTTGGCTTGCCGAACCCTAAACCCAACGAAGAAGCTTGTAATTTTTCTTGTTAGAATTCTATGGTTTCTTTCATGACTCAATGGAAAGAAGAGCCAGACCGCACCGTGATTTTAGCGATTCAGCATGGCGATCGTATGGCCCTCGAAACCTTGTACGATCGTTATAGTGGTCTGGTCTATAAGCTCTCACTTCGGATTTTAGCCAATCCAGAGGCGGCGGCTGATTTGACTCAGGAGATTTTTCTAGCATTTTGGAACAAACCGAATAATTATCAATCCGATCGGGCTTCCATCGGCGTGTTTTTATCAGTAATGACGCGATCGCAAGCCCTAAATCGACTGCGATCGGCAAAATCTCAGCAACAGCTCGTTCAACGCTTTGGACAAATGGCTATGCCAGACCCTGGGAATAATCCAAATCTCGATCGGGTAACATTGGACGAACTCGGTCAACGGGTCAAAACCGCTTTAGCAGAGCTTCCCGAAGCGCAACGTCAGGTTTTAGAAATGGCTTACTATGAGGGACTTTCTCAATCGGATATTACTGAAAAAACCGGAGTCCCTTTAGGCACTGTAAAATCAAGATCTAGACAAGGACTTTTAAAACTACGCGAACTACTCAAAGATTGGGCGGAGTAGCACCATGAACAACATTCCTGATTTTTCAAATGTCTCATCTGACAATACGCCTTGGTCTGAATTACTCGCAGGTTATGTGTTAGGCAATTTGTCGTCTGACGATATGATTTTGGTGCAGCAGTATTTAGCCTCAAATCCGAGTGCGATCGCTGATGTCGAAGAACTTCAAATCACACTCGGTTTGCTCCCTTTAGGCTTGGATGATGTTACTGTCCCAGAACATATAAAAACCAATCTCTTCACATCACTCCCCGATCGCAAAATCCCAAAAGTAGCCGAGATTAGAACGATTAACAAACCCCGATCGCGTAACATTCCACGCCGCTGGTTTGCGATCGCTGGAAGTATGGCAGCAGCGACAATAGCAGCATTGGGAGTACAGTCCTATCAACTACAGCAAGAGTTTGCGGCAACTCGTCAAGAACTGGCGCGCCTTCGTGAATCTCAAGAACAACTAATAGCCCGATCGATCGATGGCGATCGGTATCAAGAATCCATTGCGTTCATGCGTCAATCCGGAAGCCGAATGCTCACCATGACGGGAAGTGGGTCGGTATCGGGGGCTTCTGGAAATGTTGTGATTGTCCCAGAACAGAATCGCGCCATGTTAACAGTTCAGAAGATGCCCCAGCCACCTGCTGGAAAGGTTTACCATCTATGGGCCGTTGTAAACAACCAAAAAGTCGCTTGTATTCAGTTTGTGCCTGAAGCCGATGGTCAAGTGTTGATGCAGATTCCCGCCGACCGCTGGAATAGGGCTACACAGGTTGTGATTACGGTAGAACCCGAGCAGTCTGAATCTCAACCTACGGGTGAAATGGTGATGAGTGGTGAGAAAATCTAACCCAAACTAATCCAATTTAAAACAAATAAATCCAATTTAAAACGGACCGTGTATATCAAGTACAACGCTTAAAAAACGATCGAAGAATCGTAAATACAGCATTGTAAAGAACACTTTAAAATCATCCAGAGAACAACATTATGACCACTCGTCGTCTTCTCCTGTGCGGCTTATTCGCTGCGACTATTGCTGTACCTACATTGCTTTCTAGCCCTACTTTAGCAAACGGAGATGATCAGAAAACCGATCGAATCGGTGCGCTTTACACCGCCAGCAATGCCACCGCTGATAACCAAATTCTCGCCTTCGATCAAATGCGCGATGGCTCACTCAAGCCCATGGGCAGTATTTCAACAGGCGGCAAAGGATCAGGCGGTGGACTCGGCAACCAAAGTGGTTTGACACTCACCGCTAACCGACAGTTATTGTTAGCGGTAAATGCGGGAAGCAACGAAATTTCAGTGTTTAAATTCAACAATAACCAACTCAAACTCGTCAGTAAAATTGCATCCGGCGGCACTCGTCCGGTGAGCGTAACCGTGCAGGGCGATCTCGTCTATGTGCTGAATGCAGGCAGTGATGATGTGACGGGGTTCTATCTCAAAGAAAACGGCAAACTTCATCCGATTCCAAACTCTCGTCGCGCACTGAGCGGAAAAGCCACAGCCCCCGCACAAATCCGCTTTAGTCCAGATGGCCAGTCGATGGTCGTAACGGAAAAAGCGACGAATATCATCTCAACATTCCCGATCAAATATGGCTATTTGGGCGATCGAATTAGCAATCCATCGAATGCAACGACCCCATTCGGTTTCGCATTCGATCGACGTGGGAATCTGCTCGTTTCTGAGGCGGTTGGTGGTGCTCCGAACGGTAGTTCTCTCTCTTCCTACGATGTCCTAAAAAATAGCACGCTTAAAACGCTGACGCCCTCTGCCAAAACAAATCAGACTGCGGCTTGTTGGGTCGTTATTTCTAAAAACGGAAAATATGCCTATGTGAGCAACACAGCCAGCGGAACCATCAGCGGCTTTGAAATCAAACCGAATGGTTCATTAACGGGAATAACGCCTGATGGCATCACGGGAAACACAGGCCCAGGCAGCGGACCGATCGACTTGATCATCAGCCGCAATGGTCAATTCCTCAGCTCTTTGAATTCCCGAAATGGCACAATTTCTAACTTCAAAATCGAATCCAATGGCTCCTTGAAACCCGCACCCACACAATCCAATCTCCCAACCACCGTCAACGGATTAGTCGCTCGCTAACCGTATTATCAAATCTGCAAGAAAGATTTGCATTAGTACTACGCAGCGTAAATAAGCCCCTCATTGAAATCAATCAAAATGAGGGTCGCTATTAGATCGCTTCTTCGTTGGGTTTAGGGTTCGGCGAGCCAAACCCCTACATTCTCTGAAACCCGGATCTGTAGGGGCATGGCTTGCCATGCCCAAAACCCAACGAGAAGTTGAATCGCTAGGTTATTTAAGCCGCAGACTACTTGCAAGGACGATCGTACGTTACGATCGTCCTCAGTTGACTCTATGAGATATCCTCATGCTGCTGCAAGAACTGCTCCAAAACGCCCTCACTTGGGTGGATAGCCTCGGGTCCACTGCACCGATCGCCTTTATTGTGCTGTACAACGTTGCGACGGTCCTGTTGATTCCGGGATCAGTGCTGACGCTGGGAAGTGGCGTATTGTTTGGGCTGGTTTGGGGGAGTATTTATGTTTTTTTTGCGGCAACTTTAGGCGCAACTCTGGCCTTTTGGCTGGGTCGAAACGTGGCACGGGATTGGGTGAGTCAGAAAATAAGCGCTTACCCAAAGTTTGCGGCGATCGATAAAGCCGTGGCCAGAGAAGGCTTCAAAATCGTTTTTCTCACCCGTCTCTCACCGCTGTTTCCATTTAACCTGTTGAACTACGCATTTGGGATTACGCAAGTTTCGCTGAAGGATTATGTGCTGGGATCTGTGGGAATGATTCCAGGGACGATTCTGTATGTCTACATCGGATCGCTCATCGGCAGTGTGGCGCAGATTGGAATGAAAGGAGCAACCCTAGACTCGCAAACGCAGAAGCTCCAGTGGATTGCTAAAATTATCGGTTTCATCGCCACGATCGCCGTCACGGTCTACATTACTCGTATCGCAAAAAAAGCCCTCAACGACAGTATCTCCGAATCATAATTAAAATGCTTTCCCACAAATTTCAGCTATAAATCCTAATCATAAATCTTAACCATGCTGCAACCATTAGATTCTTATAACCAAAGCCTCATTGCCCGCGTTCATCCGCCGGATTGGGTTAATCCCATCCCACAAGATCACTATGATCT
Organism: Synechococcales cyanobacterium; assembly: GCA_043764895.1. Classification (GTDB taxonomy): domain Bacteria; phylum Cyanobacteriota; class Cyanobacteriia; order Leptolyngbyales; family Leptolyngbyaceae; genus JAAFJU01. The sequence continues at coordinate 10,420 of JAYUJY010000202.1, forward strand.
CGTTGTTATTGGCGCAGGAACGGCTGGACTCGTCATTGCGGCAGGAAGTGCAGGGTTAGGCATTGGCTTAAAGATTGCCCTAATCGAGAAAAACTACATGGGCGGCGATTGTCTAAACGTTGGCTGTGTTCCGTCGAAGACGATGATCCGATCGGCAAGAGTCGTCAGCGAAATTAAGAAGGCCGCTAATCTCGGTGTGATCGCCAGAGACATCACAATCGATTTTGCCACCGTGATGGAACGATTACGAAAAGTGCGATCGGAGATTAGTGAAGCTGATTCCGCCCAGCGTTTCAAAAATCTCGGCGTGGATGTATTTTTTGGTGAGGCACAATTTACGAGTCGCAATACCATTCGGGTTATAAATAGTGATAACAATACTAATCTCACTTTTAAAAAAGCCGCGATCGCAACGGGAACTCGGGCGGTGTCTCCTAAGATTAACGGGCTAACCGCAGCAGGATATCTCACCAATGAATCGGTTTTCAATCTCACTGAATGCCCAAAACGACTGCTCGTAATCGGCGGCGGACCGATCGGGTGCGAACTAGCACAAACTTTTCAGCATCTAGGTTCCCAAGTGACGCTAGTTCACAAAAACAGCCAGATTTTGAATAAAGAAGATCCCGATGCTGCATCCATTATTCGATCGCAGTTAACCCAAGATGGCGTTCATATCTGGACTAACACCGAAGTCTTAGACATTGAAGTCACCGCTGACGGTAAAAAAGTGCAGATTAAAACACCCGACGGATTGCGATCGATCGTAGTCGATGAAATCTTAGTCGGCGCAGGGCGACAGGCCAACATTGAGGGCTTGAACTTAGACGCGATCGGCATTGCCACCGACCCGCACAAAGGCATCCTCGTCAACGACTTCCTCCAAACCGCACAATCCCACATCTATGCCGCAGGCGATGTCTGTATGGATTGGAAGTTCACCCATGCCGCAGATTTTGCCGCGCGCATTGTCATCAAAAATGCATTCTTTTCACCCTTTGGACTGACCAAATCCAAACTCAGCAATCTCGTCATGCCGTGGGTCACGTACACGCACCCAGAGGTGGCTCACATCGGTCTCTACGAGCATCAAGCCACGGTTTCAACGACAACCATCACCATCCCAATGAACACAGTCGATCGGGCTATTACCGATGATGAAACGCAAGGTTTTGTCAAACTTTTACTTCGTGCCGGGAGTGACGAAATTCTCGGCGCAACGATCGTGTCCGCTCACGCAGGAGAGATGATTAGTGAAGTCACAACGGCGATTGTCAATAAGATTGGATTAGGAAAGCTAGCGAGTGTGATTCATCCTTATCCAACGCAGGCTGATGCGATTCGGAAGGCGGCAGATGCCTATCGAAAAACGTTGCTCAGTGACCGAACCCGATCGCTCCTCAAACTGCTTTCTAAATTTGCACATTGATTTTCTGTTCCACCGATCGTATTATAAACCGATGAATCAATACTTTGCGACGGTAGCTAGGGGTTTGGAAGCGCTGGTGGCTCAGGAACTAGAGTCGCTGGGGGCACATGCTGTAGAACCGGGATTCTGTGGGGCGTCGTTTCAGGGCGATCGGGCGTTGCTCTATCGGGTGAATTTGTGGGCGAGATTGCCCTTTCGGATTTTGATGAAAATCCAGGAATTCCCCTGCCAAGATGCGGACGATCTTTACAAGGGGATTCAAGCAATCGATTGGTCTCAATATCTCACGCCCGAACTGACTCTAGCGGTCAATGCAACAGGCAAAAGCGATCAACTCAATCACACACATTTCACCGCGCTCCAAGTCAAAAATGCGATCGTCGATCAGCAGAAAGACCGATTGGGTGAACGATCGGATGTCGATATTCATGAACCCGATGTTCAGATTGGCATCCATCTCGATCGCGATAGCTGCACCGTCAGTCTCGACAGCTCGGGCAACAGTCTCCATCGTCGCGGCTATCGGCCTGCGGTAGGTGCGGCCCCGCTGAAAGAATCTCTCGCTGCGGCCCTCATTCAAATTTCCGGCTGGCAACCGGAGCAAATGTTTTACGATCCAATGTGTGGGTCGGGCACATTGCCCCTTGAAGCCTGTTTAAAAGCGCTCAACATCGCACCGGGACTCTTTCGAGAAGGCTTTGGGTTTGAAACTTGGCCTGACTATGATTCAGACTTATTTGAAACTATTATTCAAGATGCAGAAATTAAGCAACTAAAAACATTGCCTGCTCCCATTTGGGGAAGCGATCAAAGTGAATCAGTAATAGAACAAGCAACAGCCAATGCAGCCAATTGTGGCGCACTGAATTACGTTTACTTCTCCCAACTTGAATTGTCTGATGTCGTCGCACCTGCTCCAAGTGGCGTCTTCTTTTGCAATCCTCCCTACGGTGAACGTCTCGGTCGAGATAGTGATTTGGGATTGTTTTATAAGGAGTTAGGCAATACGTTGAAGCGGGAATTTAAGGGCTGGACGGCATTTGTGCTGAGTGGGAATAAAGAACTTTCACAGTCGATCGGCCTCAAATCCTCTCAACGAACGGCAGTTTATAATGGAACGATACCTTGTCAGCTTATGAAGTATGAACTGTACTAAGAGGGTGTTCGGCAGGCTATAGGAGGATGTTGGGAGAGGGAGAAGAGGTTTTTTGGGTGGGCGCGGGATGCGCGCCCGTACGGGGTTCGTTAGATCGCTAGATTGCCATAGCTTGGGGAGTGCGATCGGCTTTAGCTTTGAATTGTTCGGCCTGATGAAAGGCTTCGATCGTAATTAAACTATCTGATTCATAGTCCCAGAGCAAAAATTTAGAACATCCCAGCATATCGCCGAGATGAAGTGTTTTCACCGCTGAGAGTAAGTGAATGTTTGCCTGATGACAAGCTCTTAGGTTGTAGTTTGGAATGCGTTCGGATAGATGATGAATGTTGTGATAGCCAATGTCAGCCGAGAACCAGTTGAGAACTGGATTTAACTTGAGATAGCTACTGCCTTCTATAGCACCCAGTAAATAATCCCAACCCTCGGTTTTGTGAGCGTAGGTTCCTTCAAAGTTGTGCTGGGTAAAGAACACGTAAATGAAGATCGCGGCGGAAAAAGCTAGCGTTGTAAAGTAGACGCCCAGAAACAAGGCGGTCCCTAAGAAATGACAGGCCACAATCCACGTCGTGATGACACAGATATTGTTGAATAGATAATTCCAAAACTCATTGGCGGTGTACCAATGTTTGGATTTGTGAGATGCGATAATCTCTGCGGGAGAAACCCGAATGTCATGCTTCAATTGGCTCAAGACATGAGTGATGAACTCGTAACTTCCCAGAATCAACGAGAGTCTAGGTTTGATGGCTAGGTAGAAAAATCCACCGGGAAAAAGCATTAGAGGGTGTCTAAGCCACTCGTAGCGCTTCTGGGCAGACGGACTAAGTTTGGCAAAATCATCGGTCGAAATTAGAGCAGATGGACCTTTGTATCGCTCCCAATCACCATTGGTTTTGTGGTGATAGGCGTGACCTCTTGACCAGGGATAGTGAGGAATGGCATTGATGACGCCGAACAGGAATCCGACGATTCGATTGGCTTTTTTTGAACTAAACAGTGAGTAGTGTCCGCAGTCATGCATCAGTGAGAAACATCGGCCCGACATTAGAGTAATCAGCACCATAATCGGTGGTAAAAACCAGAGCGAAATGGTGGCGGCTCGGGCCGCTACAAACCACAGGAAGAAGTAGGGAATGACCGTGTTGAGAACTTGAAAAGTTGCCTTTAGGTCATTACTTTTCATGTAAGGCTGTAAAACAAAATCTGACTTTTTAATTACGGTGTTCATTCAATCAAATACTCTTGGAAACAACGATCGAGAAGCAAGGGGTCTGGACTAAACATTAATCAAGCCGGGTCAAGTTGACTTTCCTCCTGTAGTGACTTCGGGCATAAACTCATCCCACCGATCGCAGACCTGCTGATAACAATCCGGTGGGGTTGTCGCTAAAGCTCTTAGCCATAGGGCTTCGACCAAACGTCCTGAGTGGATGAGCAACATAATCTCTCGGTTGGAATCACACTGAGCAATCGCATCAATCAGATTTGATGTCTCTACCAGCGGCACTTCGAGATCAAGCAGGCACTGTTCGAGATCGCCTGCTCCCACAAACTCAGACTCAAAACGCCAAGAATGGAAGTTTAGGTCCGTATGGGCAGGCGGTCGATCGATATGGCAGACCAGCAATCCCCAGCCTACCCGAGAAAACCCGTTCCAAGATGCATAGCCCAATACCGGAAGATTGTCTCGGATGAACGCCATTTGCCAACTGGTATTTTTCTTCAGCGGATACTGGTGATGTCGATTACTAGAAGACATATTTAGCCCCCTGAACCGATCGGGTCCACCTCATGAGACGGCTCGATCGCAGGGATCATCTAAAAGAATAACGTTAAACACAATCTGTACCTCGCAGAGCGTTGGACATGGACTAGAGCATTGGTGGGTGTTCTGACTTAGAGCAACGGGGCATAACCCAAAGCGCTCATCACAGTTGCGGGACAGCGGCAGAATTACACTGCTCTTTCCCCAGTTATTTCAATGACGAAGAATCAATTGAAATCGATACTCAGTGTAACAAATCTTATCACGATCGAAGACGCTGCATCTAAGATCCGGCGGCATCTTGAAGAATTGCATCTGGCCGAACTCCAGCCGTTCTGAGACTTAGGACTGCGATCGTAACGTCCCCGGCAACTGGACGATGAACAGACTCCCTTGGCCTACATCGCTCTTAACCGTAATGCTGCCTCTGTGGTGTTGAACGATCGCCCGAGCAATCGCAAGTCCCAGTCCCGTTCCGCCCGTCTTGCGGGATCGATCATTCTCAACTCGATAAAACCGTTCAAAAATATGGGTTTGTTCTGCGGCTGGAATACCAATTCCTGTGTCTTTGATGGTGATCAGGGCCGATCGATCGCGGTGTTCTAATTCGATCGTCACAGTTCCGTTCGCAGGCGTATAGTGAATGGCATTGGCAATTAAGTTGGATATCAATCGATAGAGTTGTTGCTCATGTCCCAAAACATGGATTGGAGGATTAGGAACCTTGCCGTAGAGCGTAATTTCTGCCGCGACTGCAAGCTCCAAAAATTCTTCAGACAGATCGGTGATTAAGTCATTCAAGCAACAGGGCTGAAAATCTTTGGAAGAGGTCTTTTGTTCGATACTGCTCAGTAGAAGTAAGTCAGAAATCAAATGGCTCAAGCGTCTTCCTTGACGATCGATTGTTCCCAGCAATAGATGAATTTGCTGCTGATCTACAGGCTCAATTCGCATCAAAGCTTCAACGGTTGTGAGCAGACTAGCAAGGGGCGATCGGAGTTCGTGAGCTGCATTAGCGGTGAAGAGTTTTTGCTGTTCATAGGATTGATAAATAGGGGTCATGGCTAACCCGGATAACCCCCAACTTGAAACCACCACTATGCTCAGAAGAATCGGAAAAGCGATCGTCAAAATCCACTGAATTCGATCGATTTCTGCATCGAAAGCGGCAAGGTTTCGACCGATTTGCAAATAGCCCCAAGACGAATGGGACGGGTATTGGGAATTACTTTCGATCTGATGTCTATCGGCACTATGCAAGATAATGGTGAATTGATGATAGCGAATACCATCGCTACTCCGAAGGGTTTTCCAAGGTTGAGTATTTATTCGTTCAGTACTGAGTCGTTCAGAGCTTACGGGTTCCATTAATTGAAAGGGATGACTGGGCGAAAAGGCAATTAATTGATTATGGTGATCGAGGAGTCGAATGTAGTAGGTATTTCGATCGCTAATTCCCGTGGTGTGACGTTGGATGAGCGATGGTTTGACGTCACAGGGTTGCCCAACCAAACAGAGTTCTGGCAAAATCCGGCGCAAAACAGTGGTGGGATTTTCAGAGGCCGGGAGCATCGGTTCCAAACTATCGTGCAGCGTTCCTGCGATCGATTCCATTTCTCGTTCCATCGCTGCCCAATTGGATTGCACCATCGATCGATACAGGCCAAACCCGGACGCACTCAGAATCACGCCCATGACGATCGCATACCAAAGCGCTAATCGAAGACGACTGCGACGAAAAAGTTGTTTGCTGTTCATGATGATTCGCTAAAACGCTGAATTAAATCGGTAGCCTTGACCCGGAATCGTTTCGATCGGGCAATCACATTCATGAGTCAGTAATTTGCGTCGTAGCAATCTCATTTGTGCTGCAACCACATTGCTAATCGGTTCTTCTTGGAGATCCCAGAGCTGTTGCCGAAGTTTGCTGCCTGAAACAATGCGATCGGGATTTTGCATGAGATAGACGAGGATTTGAAACTCTTTAATCGTGAGCGGAATCGTGTTTTTAGACGGCCCAGGTCGCTCTACGCACAGGGCATTATTGGCAAAATCCAGAGTCAATGGTCCGATCGTCAAGATCTGAGGTTGGAAATTGGGCGATCGACGCTGAAGGGCGCGCAACCGAGCCAGCAATTCATCCATCACAAAGGGCTTGACTAAGTAATCATCCGCCCCTGCGTCCAGACCTGCAATGCGGTTTTCAGGTTGTCCTAAGGCTGTGAGCATCAGCACGGGCAATGGGTTTTGATGAAGTCTCAGTTTTTGACAAAGTTCCAGACCGGACAGATTCGGCAAGAGCCAGTCCACAACAGCGACGCTATAGTCCGTCCACTGGTTTTCGAGATAGTGCCAAGCCTCTCCTCCATCGGTCACCCAATCCACAACATATTTTTCGCTGATCAGAACTTGCTTAATCGCCTGTCCCAAATCAATTTCATCTTCGACCAGTAGAATTCGCATGAGGATGTTGCGTGTTACGGGAATCAGCCGTAACTACTCAGGCAGTGGAAGAGGAGAGATCGGATCGCCCATAAATAATTGAACCAGAGCATCCAACACATTAGCCCCCTGTTTCCTCAAGGTGGA
>JAYUJY010000203.1:0-3827 GCA_043764895.1 Synechococcales cyanobacterium
TAGGAAAAGATGAACGGGATTATTTGAAGCTGTTAGGGCTTTTGATTTATGACTATGAAGAGCGGAATGAGCCTAGATTTGAGATGACTGAAGATGAACGATCGATCGCCTTACAGGAAGGGTTGGGGTGAGGGGCGATCGATGTAACTTACTAACTAATCCTAAATCTATTTACAACTCCCGAAATTGAATGAGGTGAGAGAATCAAATTCGTATTGGAGTTCGACCCATTGATTACAGAAACTGTATGATTCCATGTAACCGTAATCTTCTGACTCATAGAAATCTTCCAGATTTGTACTCAATAAATCAAGGAATTCTGCTCTTTTCAATATCCAGGGATTTATATCGTTCCACCTCGATTCTCTATTGTGAACTTCAATCCAGCCAAGAGTCGATCCGTTCTCTAACTCTATTTTGAGCACTAATTCCAATTTATTGTAGATAAGATCTCGATTGCCATAACCATCTAAAACTATTTTATTTGGTGGACCTATTAAGTCGATGATATTGGATTCAGTCATCCCAAACAAGATCTCATCTACGCCTCGATTTAATTCGATTTCCATATTATTTAAAGGTGAGGTTTAATCGCCCACACTTATTCCATCTCCAATCACAATGCCTTCACCGACCACGTATCTAACGGGTATGCCTTCTGGAACTCCCATTTCACCCCAATCATAATCCGGCAAAGCGTTACCCAAATCGGCATCTAACCAATCACGGCTTTCCTCATCCGCAAACTGGTTAATCCCCATTGCGGCCAAAACCGATCGCTTTCCTTCAGGCGGAAGTTGTGTAACCAGATGAATCACTTGCTCAAGCGTAACGTCTAAACTCAGCATGGCTTGGATTGTGATGGAATTCTTCTAGTTTAACTCAGGCCGTCCGACGACGATTCTCCCTTCAACTTCACCACCAAAAACCGATCGGGTTCTTGCCCCTGACTGGAACTTTCTAAATCAGGATACTCCGACAACAATCCATGGACCGCCCGACGATCGGCAGACGACAACCCATGCATCTCAAAGGGTTCGCTTGTTTCGCGGACTTGGGTAACGGCTTCAGTCACTTGGTTGCTTAGTTCAGCTTCTTTAGCACTACGGTAGCCGCCCATGTCTAGCGTGTAGGAACTACGATCGTACTCGGGTTGATTGAGATTTAGCGTCACGGTGGCAAGGTATTGGAGCGCATCAAGGACTGCGCCATTTTCACCGAGAAGGGCCGATCGTTGGGCATCGCTGAGGGTGCTGTCGTCGATGGTCAGCCAACAGCTTGATTGTTGATGTTCGGTGCGGATTTCGGCCTCAAGGGTTGCTGGCATTGCTGCTAAGCGTAAAAACTCAGTGAGCCACGATCGACCGCGCATTAGAGAAGGATGATCGCCCATAAGAATGAAGAATTGTGAATGAAGAATTGAGAGTGAAGACGTGCAAATCAAGGCAAAAAAAATTGCGAATAAAAGCATTTTACCGCTCTCGTTCGCAATTTCCTTCAAAACTTGAGGTCTAGGCTTTTTTCTTCTTGCCGGGTTCAAACGCGATCGGCGTTACATCTATGGTTGCACCTGCCGCCGATAGCCCCGCTTTCTCAGCATCCACAATCTTCTGGAGGCTTTCAGGTAAGGGTTCACGGGAGAGGATGAACGTCTGCAACGTTTGGAAAATGTTTGCAATCACCATGTACATCAGCACACCCGATGGCAACGGGAAGAACAAGAACATCCCCGAAAAAAGCACAGGTGTAATCTTATTTATCGTGTCTTGCTGAGGATTGCCCGTCGCGCCTTGACCCGAGATCAATTGGCTCACAAATAAACTAATCCCGAAGAACGCGACCATGATCACCACGTCCCAATGGATGGTACCGTCGGGATCCCGTGCGCCCACATGACCCAGCGCATCAATGAACAAGAAGCCTTTATCGGCAGCTAGTCCAGGAATGAAGGCTTGAATCGTTGCGTCGCCCGGTTGCAGCGCCGTAATCGTGCCATCTTCCGCGATCGACACGCGATCGGCTCCGACGGTCACTTTGTACTTCGGCGTTAGGTTCACATCAGGATGACTGAGTGCCAATTCGCTGAAAGGTTTCCCTTCTGGCGTTTGAAAGGTCACATTAACCTTGTCGCCGACGCCAACTTTATTACCTGCAGGGAGAATGGCTTCAACCTTTTGATGTAATCCATCGGCTAGATAAATATTCTGTGGATTAACCACAAAGGCTTGGGGCTGAACCAGCATCGCTTCTTCTTTGGGCAAAATTTGCAGGTTCACATTGTACGGCACATCGCTAAAGGGCGAACCCCGCAACGTAGCAAACAAGGCAAACAGCACGGGCATCTGCACCACCAAGGGCAAACAGCCTGCTAAAGGGTTCCCGAACTCCTTGTAGAGTGCGCTGATGCCTTCCTGTTGCTTGGCTGGATCGTCTTTGTAGCGTTCCTGCACTTCCTTCATGCGTTTCTGCATGACGGGCTGAGCGACCTTCATCTTACGCATATTGCGGATTTGTCCAGCACTCAAAGGATAGAGTGCAAAACGCACCACCAGGGTCAAAGCGACGATCGCCAGACCATAGCTCGGCACGATCCCATAGAAAAAATCTAGGATCGGCAGCATTACATTACTGGAAAGGAAACTAATACCGAAGTCCATGCGCCTATCAGCTTATCTACAAGGGTCTACACAATCAAAACATCAAATTAAAATTATGAATCAAAACTAAGTATCAAAATTACTAAGCGTCAAAATCTTAATTCAAACTATCCCGCAAGTTGGCCAGTTGAAATTTTGAGTCTAGATTAAAAAGTCCAGACCAAAAAATCTAGGCAACCTTCGGGGTAGATTTTTTAGAGGAGGATTTGCTAGCGGCTTTCTCAGCAACGCGCTCGTTGATATAATCCGTCAGCTCTCGAAACCGAGGCACCGATCGCATTTCTACCTTAGAACCGTCCTTCAACGTCACCACAATATCGCCCCACAGGCCAAAACCCCGTGCAACATTGACGACCTTCGTAATTTCGCTATACACAAAATCCGATCGTTCTTCCCCACGCCAGCCGCCATCGACGCTAATCCGACGGGATGTAATGCGGTACCGCAGCCAAAGGGCACGGACGATCGCCCCAAATGTCAAGGGTAAACACACAATTAAGGGTGCTAGTAGACAGTTGAGAATGAGATCTCCCTTATGGGGACCCCCTTCATAGAAAACCTCTTCATTGATCGCCATGCAGCACCTCAGCTTTGACTAACAAGTACTCTAATTCTTGCAGAAGTTGCCAGTAGTCGCAGGTGAGGGCATCCGAACGGACGACAATCACCATGCGCAAACCCGGATCAAGGCGAGGTAAGAGGGAGTGGGCAATGGCTTTGAGCTGACGCTTAAGACGATTGCGAACCACGGCCCGCTTGCTCACTTTTTTACTAATGGAAATTCCAACTTGAACAGGCAAGACTTCTGTAGGGTTGACCCCTCCGGCACGCTTCAGAATGACCACATGGAGATGCGTCGCTCGTCTGCGTTTTCCGGTTTGGTAAACCCGATCGAAATCTTGCCGTTGTCTGAGTCGATTCGCCTTTGGGAGTCCCAAACTTGACCGTCCCGTTGTGCGTTATGAGACCGAAACCCGTGCCCGCCCCTTGGCGCGACGGGATCGAATCACACGACGACCGTTAGGTGTCCGCATCCGAACTCGAAACCCTGAAACGCGTGCGCGCTTGCGACGAGTTCCTTCTAATGTACGCTTCATAAAGATTTCTCCAGCTTTGGCTCAGACTCTTTGACCACGCAAAAAGTCACAGCTTATAACATTACTCTGAATC
>JAYUJY010000204.1:0-3816 GCA_043764895.1 Synechococcales cyanobacterium
TGTGCTTATCTCAATGGTCAGTTTTCCATAGGTTTCTCACCTTCAATTCGTGCTTAATATCGCAAGTATTTATACTCATTGCAAAAGTGAGATGCTCCCTATTCGTGTAATCCCAAGCCTAGACTTTGACCATTGACGATCGGCACGTATTCCCCATTCACCAATCGAAACCCTCGCAGCTTCTCTTTAATCCACTGACCTTTCGGGTCAAACTGCCAATATTCAAAAATCCCGATTTCAGCATAGAGCGTCTTCTTAAATCCTTCGTCCTCTTTCTTCGTACCGGGCGACGTCATCTCAAACGCCACTCGCGGGGTTTGTCCTTCCTCCCAAATTTTATAATTATCCCGACTTCCTGGTTCCACCCCAAAAATCACCATCACATCGGGGGCGCAGCGTTTTGTCGGCGAGCCTTCTTCGTAGTACAGAAATTGATTGCCGAGAATGCAAGCCTGTTCATGTTGTAAATAAAGGCGCAACACTTCGATCGTAATTAAAATGGCATACAAATGATCAAACGTCTACGCCACAGGCTGTCCGTCTCCGCAAGGGTAATGAATGGGGGTTGCGATCGTCGTTGGCATTTTGATTTTCTCCAACTTACATCTGGGTAGCTGCCAGTATAGCAAATCTATGAATATGACCTATCCAAATTCGCATGGGCGATCTTGTTTTCCCCAACGGCATAACGAATTAGCGAGCCACGAGCGATCTCGATCGTAATTCCAAATGCACCAGCAACGCATTGACATCGGCTGGGTTTACGCCGCCAATACGGGTGGCTTGACCGATGGTCATGGGTTGGACTTTAGTCAATTTTTCGCGGGCTTCTTTGGAAAGGGTTTCGATCGCGTGGTAATCCAAGTCTATTGGGAGTTTGCGATGTTCTTGCTTAGCCGTTTGTTCGATTTGGGTTTGCTGACGGACGATGTAGCCTGCGTACTTGATATCAATCTCAGCACCTTCTTTTTCCGATCGATCTAGCGTTGGTGCATCTAATCCAAATTTTTCCAAATCGGCATAGTGAAACCCTGGACGTTTGAGTAATTCGGATAGGGTGACTGAACTTCGGATGGGAAGCTGGGTGTGTTCTGCGATCGCTTTACCAAGATCATCCAGTTCTTTCACCCGTGTTGTATTCAATCGGATCTTTTCAGCGGCAATGTTGGATTGTTTGGTATTAAACAAGTCCCAGCGGCGATCGTCAATTAGGCCAATCTCTCGGCCCATAGGCGTCAGGCGTTGGTCCGCGTTGTCCGATCGCAGGATGAGACGATACTCCGATCGTGACGTGAGCATCCGATAGGGTTCGCGCAAATCTTTGGTGCAGAGATCGTCGATGAGCGTGCCTAAATAGCTGCTTTCGCGGGTGAAGATAACTTCAGCTTGGCCTAGGGCAAGTTTCGCCGCATTAATTCCTGCTAGCAATCCTTGAGCGGCAGCTTCCTCGTAGCCTGTGGTACCGTTGATTTGTCCTGCGCAAAACAGCCCAGAAATCTTTTTGGTCATCAACGTTGGGAAACATTGCGTGGCGGGTAGATAGTCATATTCGACTGCATAGGCTGGACGTAGCATGACGCATTTTTCGAGACCGGGCAGCGTCTGTAGCATTGCCAATTGCAATCGCTCTGGTAATCCAGTCGAGAATCCTTGCACGTAGATTTCTGGTGTCTTTCGACCTTCGGGTTCGAGGAAAATTTGATGACTTTCTTTATCGGCAAAGCGTACGATTTTGTCTTCAATGCTGGGACAATAGCGTGGCCCTTTGGAATCCACCCAGCCGCCATAGACGGGAGAAAGATGGAGATTATCTCGAATTATTTTGTGTGTTTCTAGCGTTGTTCGCGTGAGATAGCAGCATTCCTGTTCGCGCGGAATCCACACTGATGGATCGAAGCTGAACCAACGCACATCAGTATCTCCTGGCTGCGGTTCCATGACGCTAAAGTCGATCGATCGTTTGTCCACTCGTGCGGGAGTTCCGGTTTTCAGTCGCCCGGTTTCAAAGCCCAATCGATTCAGCGTATCCGTCAAACCTACCGCCGCAAATTCCCCCGCCCGTCCGGCTTCCATGGACTTGTCACCCACCCAAATCCGCCCACCCAAAAATGTCCCCGTCGTCAAAACCACCGATCGACATTCAAACGCTACGCCAAAGTAGGTCTGAACCCCAATGACGTCTTCATTTTTACCCAAAACCAAATCCGTGACCATGCCTTCACGAATGAACAGATTATCCTGATTTTCCACCACCTGCCGCATATCTGCCGCGTACTCGCGCTTGTCCGACTGTGCCCGAAGTGCCCACACGGCTGGACCCCGAGACGCATTTAGCACCCGTTTTTGCAGGTAGGTGCGATCGCTGACTCGTCCCATTTCGCCGCCCAACGCATCTACTTCATGGACTAGCTGAGACTTTGCTGGACCGCCGATCGCTGGATTGCAGGGTTGCCATGCGATTTTGTCGAGGTTGAGCGTCAGCAGCAGCGTACGACAGCCGAGCCGAGCCGAAGCCAGCGCCGCCTCACAGCCCGCATGACCCGCGCCCACCACCACTACATCATAGGAATCTATAAAATCGATCGCGCTCATCGCAAACCTAGCCCGTACATCGGCCATAAAGCATTAGTATTTTCTATTCTAACACTGTGCTCATCTATAGTTAGTTAATCGATCGTTTCCTCAAACACCACATTTTCATACACATCCTCGATCGCCCCCTCAAACGCAACACTCGCTAGCTCAAATTTCCCTTCCACAAAGGTATGCAAAATCCAGACGCCATTCGGACCTCGCCGAAAACATTCAATTCGCGATCGTTTTGGGCTGATTAACACATACTCTTCCAAACTCTCTACGGTCTGATAATCTGCAAATTTATCGCCTCTGTCATAGGCTTCTGTCGAATCGGATAATACTTCGATGATTAGTTTTGGGAACGTCTTGAATAAAGATGTTTCACTGTCTCGCTTATCGCAAGTGACCATGACATCCGGATAGAAGAACCGCCCTCGTCGCTGAATCTTTGCCTTCATGTCTGACATGTAAACTCGACAACCAGATCTTCTCAGGTGAGAGAGCAATAAGGACGCACAATTCAGCGCAACGGTGACATGGGCATCGGCTGCACCCGCCATCGCGAATACTTCACCGTCGTGATACTCATGTTTGACCTGACTCTGCGCTTCAAAGGCAAGGTACTCTTCAGTCGAAAGGTAATAGCGATCGGAGAGGGCAACCATGGGGAATTGGGAATGAAGAATTTGGAAGGGCGATCGGTCGTAGGCGTTTAGTATAACGCACCTCGATCGCACACTTTCTCAAACAAATTGAATCACGTAAAGTGCCGTTGAAATCGATCGTCAGGCCGATCGCGTTTGCGTGAGTTGCAGCTTTGGCAGAGGGTTTGGAAGTTGCTCACATCGTGGGGGCCGCCGAGGTTGAGGGCAATGATGTGATCGATCGTTAGGGTTTCGGTGGTGCCGCAGCTTTGGCATTTGTTATTGTCGCGATCGAGCACGTATTGACGGGCGGCGGCGGTGATTTTTCTTCGTGGGGTTTTGTCGGGTTTCATGGATATAAGGTCTCAATAAAAGCATTTACCGCATCATACTGATCTGGCATATTTAAATGAAACTCGATCGATCGAATGTCCAACTTAGGTAGCAATTCACTTCGCATTACACACTCATACTCGAACTCTCGCAAACAGTAGATTGAAATCATTCCTTTTTTCCAAAACCAAACTTCAGCGACCCCAATGCGCCGATACACTTCTAAAACATCCACTCCGCCACTTGTAACTGTAATCTCAAT
>JAYUJY010000205.1:0-3794 GCA_043764895.1 Synechococcales cyanobacterium
CACTCTTTAGGAAATCACCATGCAAACCCAACCGCAAATCGTCATCGACTTTCTTCCCGATGGCACGATGAAACGCGAAGTCTTAAATGCTCAAGGCACGTCCTGTGAAGCGTTAGCCAAACCCTTGGATACGATCGCCCGTCCCGCTATTACCTACAAGCCCGAATACTTTCTAGAAACGGTAACAGACACGATCACTACAACAGTTGGAGGATAAGTAAATGGGACTTAATCTGCAAGATATTCACGCTCGATTCAACGCTGGAATTAGCACCGTCGCGATCGACTCTCCAACGGGAGCTGAAATGTCAGTCGTTAACCGTATTGCGATCGAATTCCTAGTTAATCTACCGACTCCCCGCCGAATGCGCGTCCTCCTCTGGGACACCGCACGGCAACTCCAAACTGTCACCTGTCCGAACTCTAGCGATTACACCCTTACTCCTGATGGTGCCGCTGGAATGTCGGGTGCGCCAGTGGATTTGCTCAAATATATCCTCGCCCTTTATACCGGAGAGGTTCCCACAACCCATGTCCGATCGCTCTTCATCGTCAAAGATATCTATCCCTATATCTCTGGTCCAACTGCAAGTCCTACGGTCGTCCGCTGGCTTAAGGAAGTCTGCTACGCCTTAAAACGATCGCAGCACCGATTAATCCTGCTTCATGACGGTGAACATACTCCCATCGTCTTCCAGGATTTAATCGCGAACCTCACCCATCCACTCCCGGATGAAAGTGAAGCGACTGCGATCGTCCAACGCCGAATCACGGCCCTCCAGGACAGCGCCCGTTCCCAACGCCAAGCTCTTCTTGTGAATCTGGACGCAGACGGCATGAAACGATTGACCCGAGCCGTTCTGGGCATGACTCAAGAGGCGATCGATGATGTCCTACAAATGGTTGCCATTACCGATCGAAAGCTTGATGACCGATCGATCGACGCCATCAACCACATCAAACAACAACGCTACGCCACCCAAGGCATTGAATACGCCCAAGCTCCTGACGTGGAAGTCCAGGGAATGCCCGTCCTCACCGATTGGGCCACCCGCATAGCTTGTCTGCTTGAACCACAAGCCCAGGACGACTGGAACATCCCCTTCCCCAAAGGAATGCTCCTCGCAGGCGAAGGCGGTACTGGGAAAACCCTTGGCGTCAAATGCCTTGCCAAACTGTGGGGACTGCCGATCGTCGTTCTCGATCTATCCAAACTGATGCAGAAGGAACTCGGTGCGTCTGAAGCTAATCTCAGAGCCGTCATCCAAGCTGCTGAAGCGATCGCCCCTAGCATCCTAATGATTGACGAAATCGACAAGATGTTGGGCAGTAGCGAAAGCGATGGCGGCACGTCCAGTCGGATTCTCGGCTACTTGCTGCAATGGTTTCAGGAACACCAGTCACCTGTCTTCGTTGCGGCAACCGCCAATGAACCGTGGAAACTCAAACCTGAATTCCTAAGACGGTTTGCGAAATGCTTTCTGGTAGACCTACCGGACATTCCAGCCCGTCGAGGGATCTTCCAAGTCCAGATGCAACGGTATCGATTACTTGAAGCGATCGACCCTGAAACGACTCAATCCTGGTTGGACACTTTAGCAGAACAAACCCCCGATTTCACGGGTGATGAGATTCGCAAGGTCGTCCATGAGACAGCCGTTGCAGCCTATGCAGCGGGACAACCAGGATTAACAACGCTAGACACCCTGCTCGCAGAAATCAATTTAAAGGAACCCCAATTCCGTCGTAATAATCAGCGATTACTGGCGTTACGTGAGTGGGCGAGTTCTGGCAATGCTAGCTTCGTTCGCGAATCACCAAACCGATCGGAACCCGGTATTCAACTGGGCGATCGGCTCGTTAATTTCGCCGACTAATTCAAGACCGGGAGAAGACCCAACTTCTCCCAATTTTTTAAACTCTCAAAATTCTGATGGAGAAGACAAACATGAATTTAGAACAAGCCATCATCCGATCGCATTTGATTTGTGTAGACGTGCTAGAGAACCATAACAAATTCTGGTCCGCTTGGGTGTTAGAGAATGGCGATCTCTTTGTGGAATATGGCAGAGTCGGTAGTACGGATCAATCCAAGCTTCACGCGATCGGTAACGTCAATGCTGCAACGAATAAAATGAACGCGCTAGTGAAACAGAAACGAGCCAAAGGATATCAAGCCATAGCGATCGCTAATTCTAAATCTCTGGATTACAGTGTGTTAACAAATGGAAGTACAATTCAAGACGAGATTGAAGCCATTCAGCAACAGTGGAAAGGGATGGAACCCTTCTCATTAATTCGCTTTCATCCTGAATCAGGTCAATTTCGATCGCTCTCCGGTGGCCTCTCTGCCGATGTGGTGACGATCGCCCGATCGCATTTAGAAACGGTTCAAACTCATTACCGACGAGGCGATGATGAATTCATTCCAGCCGTGGAAGCGTATATTCGGGTGATTCCGATGCGATCGACGACCAAGTTGAACGCCCACGATTTGTTGGGGAGTCGGCTAAAACTCAGTCAACAAACCGAGTTACTGGATACGCTGGAGCGATGTTTGAGCCAGGTCGATCGGATTCGAGAGTTAATTCAATCGACCTTGAGTGGTGGTGACAGGTCTGCCTGGTTGTCTTGGGGAGCCGTCCCAAATGCGATCGCCACTGGGTTTTCAGATGACGGACGATCTAGCGCGATCCATTGGAATTAAGCACCATGCGCGATCGCGCTGATGCTCGAACCTTACTTTGGGCATCATGAACAAGGTTACACAAACACCAAAACGTCTGATTACCCTGCATCCCCCAATTCTGCGCCGAAGTTCCTCACCGACTCTGGCGCGTTTTCTAGCATTGGTTGAAGAAATTGAAGCCGATCGGGAATACTGGCACGTTTGTGGGGGTTACTAAAAGCGATCGGGTTAGAAGCAATTTTCTAACCCAATCATCTATTTGCTTGAATAATTTTTGTTTCTGATGGATGTTTGCGATGAGGCTGCGCCAACGGGGGGCACAAGTAATCAAAGGCTTGGTCTGTATGCTCAAGCTGTAAATGACGCGGCGCATCCAACGCAATGACGACATCCCCAATTCGCTCACAGCATTTACAAGAACAGGCAGATTCTCCTTGTTCTAGAACCGTTTTCAGTGTTTCTGCAATCATCAGAAAACCTCGACTAACTGAATTTTTTGGGAGTTCTTCAGCTTGCTGAACATAAGTCTCCAAGATCGTTCGATGATCGGTCAATAGAAAATCGTGGATTCGACACTGATTCCGACAGCGACTCACATCATCAAATTCAGCCGAGAATTGAGCGATTGTTTGGGAGCGATCGACCTTTGATGTGACATCCTTCCAGGTTACACCAAGCTGAATGGAGGCTCTAGCACATTGAGTTGAATCGGTACCAATCTGCCGGAATTGGCTTTGGATAGTGTCTGTGAACTCATCAATAAGCACTTCGACCGACTGCATAGCAGATTCTTTCGTATGGAAGGAGGGCATTGAAAAGCGTTCACGGAGTAACTGAGCGACCAGTTGTTAAACCGCTTTGTGTTTGCTCCCTTGATAACGATTACTCCAAAAAGTCAACGCATCACTAAAACTCTCTATCGTGGATAAACGCAACGTAAAGTAAAACTCAATGACATTACGTAAATAGCTCCGATACATTTCCATTTGAATATACGGTGAAATGTAGCAAGGCTGGTCTTTAAACTGCGTTGCAAAATACTGTTGGTAAGCACGGGTCCCCAAAAGCATTGGACGAACAACAGACGAATCTAGAAGGTGCTCGA
>JAYUJY010000206.1:0-3772 GCA_043764895.1 Synechococcales cyanobacterium
CCTCTAGACTAAGTAGGCTAAATTAAGGTTCATCCTCTATCTTCCCCGGTTATGTCAGAACTTGAAGCGCAATTAGAGCAAATCAAACAAGAGGCGAGCCATGCGATCGCCCTTGCCCTGGATCTCGACACCCTAGAACAGCTCCGGGTGAAGTATATGGGCAAAAAGGGTCCGATTCCCCAAGTTTTGAGCGGAATGGGCAAACTGGATCCCGCCGATCGTCCGAAAGTGGGTGCCCGCGCTAACGAAGTCAAGGATGCGATTCAAACGGCCCTCGACGATCGCAAAACCACGCTACAAGCCGCTGCGATCCAAGCCCAGCTCGAAGCCGAAACCCTAGACGTGACAATGCCGGGGAGCTATCGTCCGCAAGGCCGTCGTCACCCGCTCCACAGCACCATCGACACCGTGCTCGATATCTTCACGGGGCTGGGCTATACTGTGGCGGAAGGTCCTGAAATGGAGACCGACTACTACAACTTTGAGGCGCTGAACTTCCAGCCCGATCATCCGGCCCGTGATATGCAGGACACGCTGTTTTTGCCCGATGGTAATCTGCTGCGGACTCACACTTCGACTGTGCAGGTGCGCTACATGGAGAACAACGAGCCTCCCATTCGCATTGTTGTTCCAGGTCGGGTCTATCGCCGGGATACGGTGGATGCGACTCATAGTGCGGTGTTTCACCAAGTGGAGATTCTGACGATCGATGAGGGGCTGACGTTCACGGATCTTAAGGGCACGATTAAGGTGTTTTTGCAGGAGCTGCTGGGGGATGAAATTGAGGTGCGGTTCCGTCCGAGCTTCTTCCCGTTCACTGAGCCGTCGGCAGAAGTGGATGTGAAGTGGAAAGGTCGTTGGCTGGAGATTCTGGGCTGCGGGATGGTGGATCCCAATGTCTTAATCTCGGCAGGCTATGATCCGGAGATCTATACGGGGTTTGCGGCAGGTTTCGGCGTGGAACGACTAGCGATGGTCATGCATCAAATCGATGATATTCGACGTTTGTACAGCAGTGATCTTCGGTTCCTCCAGCAGTTTTAAGGGGAGAGCTTCCAATGGTGACTGTTTTTAGTGACGATCGATTTTTAGAGCATCTGACGGGGGCGGGGCATCCGGAGCGGCCCGATCGCCTCTTATATATTCGTCAGGCGATCGCACTCATGCCTCAATCCCACCAAATCACTTGGGAAAAGCCGACCGATGTACGCGGTCGATCGCCGCTTCCTTGGATCGAACAGGTTCACACTGCATCCTATCTACGATCGCTTCAACAGCTCTGTGCATCCGGCGGGGGCTACGTGGATGGCGATACGCCTGTGTCAGAGCAGAGCTATGAGGTGGCGCTGCTGGCGGTGAATGCTTGGATGGATGGGACTGATCAGGCACGTCAGGGGTTGCCTTGTTTTGTGGCGGCGCGTCCACCGGGGCATCATGCCTTGAACGATCGAGGTATGGGATTTTGTTTGCTAAGTAATGCGGCGATCGCGGCGACGTATGCATTAGACCGGGCTGCGTTGGACCGGGCTGCGTTGGATCACGGCACGCAAGACTATCGGGTGGCGATTTTGGATTGGGATGTTCATCACGGCAATGGAACTCAGGCGATCGTGGAGAATCATCCGCAGATTGCGTACTGTTCTCTTCATGAGGTTCCCAATTATCCGGGGACGGGACGAGCGAGCGAGACGGGCAAGTTTGGAAATGTCTTGAATGTGCCGATGGCGTCGGGGAGCGATGGGGCAGATTACGATCGAGCTTTTGAGTCTAAGGTGATGCCGTTTTTGCGATCGTTTGCGCCGGATTTGGTGATCGTGAGTGCAGGTTACGATGCAGCGGCGGCAGATCCACTGTCGAGGATTAATTTGTGTGCTGAGGACTATAGGCGAATGACGCGATCGGTTTTGGCATTAACACGATGCGTTGTCTTTGGGTTGGAAGGAGGCTACGATTTGGACGCGCTGAGTCAGTGTGTTGTGGCGACAGTTGAAGCTTGTTTGGAGGGGTGATAATTCATTCCACGATCGCCTCTACAAAAAACCTTAAACTACAATAGAAGTGTCCTGTTTCCCCTCCTTACCATGCCTTCCCTTTTTCCCGGCATGAATCCCTACCTAGAACATCCCGATCGCTGGTCCACGGTTCATAATCGGTTTATTGTTGCGATCGCGGATATTCTCACGCCACTGCTACTGCCACGATATCAAGTGGATATTGAAAAACGAATCTACCAAGTCACCGACAGCAATCTTCAATTGATTGGACGATCGGATGCCAGTATTCAGGCCCCTCGCAATCCTCTCGGACCCAATGTTCCGGCTGGGGCCTCTGTTGGGGGTGCTTCTGTTGCGACATTACAACCTGTTCGGGTAACGCTACCCGTCGAGACAGAAATTAGAGAAGCTTATCTAGGAATTAAGGAAGCGGTAACGGGACGCGTTATTACCACGATCGAAATCTTGTCACCTACGAATAAACGTGGACAAGGACGGCAAAAATATGAAGAGAAGCGGCAACGGGTTTTAAATAGCCGGACGAATTTGGTCGAGGTTGACCTTTTGCGATCGGGTAATTCTTTACCTATGAGTAATGCTTTATCGTCTGATTATCACATTTTGATTAGTCGGGAAGCTGAACGTCCAGTGGCCGATCTTTATCCGTTTAATCTCCAAGATCCAATGCCTATCATTCCCATTCCGCTCCAAGCAGCAGACCCAGAACCGACCATCGATCTTAAACAAATCATCGAAGACATTATTGTTCGATCGGGCTATGCCTATTTCATTGATTACACGATCGAGCCAACTCCGAATCTACCTCAGGCTGATCAACGTTGGCTTGATAAATTATTAAGAGATGAAGGGTTGCGGCATTGATTGGGGGCGATCGATTTGACATAAGCCTCAAGCAACGATCGATTGGCCTAACTTTTTCAATACTCGTAGCACTTCGACCAAATTATTCCGATGCTGCGATCGGGTTCCAAACACGTCAGAAATCCCATACGCTTTTCCGGTCAATTTGACAAATAGATAGCTGCTCCCATTCGTCACCATCCCAAACCCCGATCGAGTTGGATCGGGATTGGTGGCCATGTAGGCGAGCGTTTGAGGTAAGGCGAGTTCTAGGTCGAGGGTTGCTTTTTCGGCCTCAATCAGGACGATCCACAGTCGATCGAGTAGCACCAGCCCGTCAATTCTTCCCCGCAAAATCTCATCCTGGTCGCCAACCGTCTCGATGTCCACACTCACCTCAGCGCGAAATTTATAGGGCGTTTGATAAAACCCGGCGAGTTCTAAAATAGGCGACAGGATCACGAGTTTGATCGTTTCTTCCAGAAGGGGTCCGTCCTCGCTCTGGTACAGATAATTTCGGCGTACTTGGTCCAATCTGCGTCGATCGCCTTCTTCGATCGGATCACTCTCTTCTAGCCACTCCGTAAAAAAATTAGAATCCTCTGATAACCGAATCCCAAGCTTTTGCTGAACCTGCGCCAGCGTTTTAAGATCTTCTGAAATCGCTAGTACTGTACTCATGGATTCGTCCTGTCGTAAAGATGGGGAGGTCTGTAATCATTATGGCGGTAGTCTAACGCAAGCTCCGATCTTGCTTCAGTAGAGGGCGATCGGTATGGGATAATAAAAAATGCAATCGACTGACGCGATCGCTTTGTTCATCCCTAAAATCAAAAACTGCTGTGGTCATGACTCCTGAAGCCCCAACCCAACTGCGCCGCCGTGCCGTTTTTCCCTTCACCGCGATCGTAGGTCAG
>JAYUJY010000207.1:0-16796 GCA_043764895.1 Synechococcales cyanobacterium
CAGCAAAAGCTGCCTGCAAGTCTGGCCCAAACTTCTGTCATGTCGCGCCTGACTCAATCCACTCGCTACCAGTCGCTGCTCGGTGAAATCCAAAAAACGGAGCTAGCCCTGGTGCAACAACGGCTGCGGTTTAAGGACGATACGCCGTTTGTGCAGCAAATCTTGGACCAGCGTCAAAAGCAAATGGGACTCCTGGAAGTGGAGGCGTCTCGGGTCTTGGGCGAAGGGGTCTCGACCGCGAGCGGCAATAGTCTGCTATCGGCTGGCCAATTAACCCAGCAAGATGTGGCCTTGACGACGCAGCTTACGGAAACGGGTGTGGCGAAGCAGGCGGCGGAGGCGCGGTATGCGGGACTGGCTCAAAATGTCCAAATCCTGCGGGAGGATCTCCAGCGGTTTCCGCAAATATTAGCCGAGTATGGACGTCTAGAGCCAGAGGTGGAGCTAAACCGTGAAACCCTGCGCCAACTCCAAAAGTCCCGTCAAGAACTGGGCCTGGAGATTGCGCGGGGCGGCGTGGAATGGCGCATTGTGGAGGAACCGCAGCTCGGGACCAAAACCAATGCTCCAGCGACGCAAAGTCTGCTCCTGGGGGCGATCGCAGGACTCTTCCTCGGGGGCATTGTGGCCTTTGCTCGGGAAAGTGCGGATGATGCGGTGCATTCGTCGGACGATCTCAAGCGTCAGCTTCCGGTGCCGATGCTGGGGATGGTTCCGAGCTATGGGGATTTGCCTAAGGTGCCGTCTCGGACTTCCTTTGGCCGATCGGACACTCCCTCTCAACCGATGATGAATCAGTTTGTCCATTGGCAACCCTTCCGGGAGTCGTTGGATTTGGTGTATCAAAACCTTCAGCTTCTCAATCCTGATGGCGCGATGAAGTCCATTGTGATCACGTCAGCGTTGGCGGGCGAAGGTAAATCGACGTTTGCGTTGGGGTTGGCGATTAGTGCGGCTCGGCTGCATCGTCGGGTGTTGCTGATTGATGGTGATTTGCGATCGCCCAGTTTGCACACCATGTTGGGTTTACCCAATACCGTTGGGTTGGCCAATCTTCTCGCTGACAATAGCCCCATTCCCCTGATTCAGAACAATACCGATGAATCAGAGTATGGGAACTTGGCGGTGCTGACGGCGGGAACGGGATCGGTTGATCCGGCAAAGCTCCTCAGTTCCCAACGCCTGCGTCGCTTAATCAGCACCTTTGAGAAAGCCTACGATCTAGTGATTATCGATGCGCCACCGACCTTAGGGATGGTGGATACGATGTTGCTGTCGTCGCGCTGTTCGGGGGTGGTGATGGTGGGTCGTATTGGCAAGGTGACTCGCAGCGAACTCGCCCAAGCGGCTCAAAACCTAGGACAGCTCAATCTCATTGGGGTTGTGGCAAATGATGTCCCGGCGAAAGCACTAAGTCCGGTCTACGAGACGAGTATCACCTAAACAGTTCTCCCAATCCTCTCCATTCTCACCGCCCCCTTAATTGGTCTAACACCATGCTTGCTCAATCATCGTCTTCTCAGTTTCGATCGACTCCGGTAAAAGTAGCTCTGCCCTTAACCACGTCCTGCGCGTTGACCTGGGACGATCGAAAGTTACTCGTCCGGGCGGTCAGTCCTGAAGAAAGTCTGAATTTGCAGGGGTTGCAGGATCCCGATCGGTTGGTGGAATGCTTGAAGCGATCGCCTGTGGAACTGGTGAAGTTGGATTCGGATCTGAGTCCTGAGTTGCTGCTTCGGTGGGCGAAGGCTTGTGGTCAGGCGAAAAAGGCTTGTTATGTTATCAACTCTTCTGATCTATTGGTCAAGACTCCATCGGGTGTTTTTGGACAGACTTCATTAGTGATGAAAAGAGGAATTCATAGTGCGATCGCAGGTGTAATGGCTGCGGTATTGTTTCCAGTTCTCCTTGCAGCCATGCCGACGTTCCGACTCAATCGTCGCTGGGCGGTGGGGGCGCGTGGGCGAATCTTAAATGTATTGCTTGTGGATGAGTTGCAAACGGTGTCTTCAGCAGTGATCGCCTCTATGGTCGGGACGTTGGCTCGGTTGCTTAATGTCGCTCAGGGCAAAATGCTTCTGAATGATCCAATGCCGCAATCCGTTGAAGCTTGTGTTGGTCTTTGAGAGTTGGCCCCCTGCCCCTAACTCTGGGGAAGAAAGAGGTGAACAAGCCTCTTACATTGATTGTGTGATTCATCTATCTGTATTATTTTATGTCGTTAACGCTAACTCGCCCCATTCGTTATCTGCTACAAAGCACTCAGTTCTGGAAAGATAACCGGATTATTTTCCGTGAGGTGAAGCACCTCCGAAAGATTGCGATTTTATCCGTCATATTCCCGCTTTTTTCTGCGGCATTTGAAGGCTTTGGGATTGGATTCTTGTTTGCGTTCTTGCAGACGCTGGTGAGTAATACTGAGGTGTTCCGGACGGGATTTGAATGGTTTGATGTGTTCGTTCTGGGGTCTCAAGGATCGAAGGATGAGCAGCTTTATCGTGTGGCTGCCTTGATTTTGGGTTCGACGTGGATTCGAGCTGGCTTTAACTATCTGACGGCGATCGCGATGGAAATCTTGAAGTTGAAGCTGGTCGATCGGCTGAATCGGCGGATTTTTGAGCAGCTTCAGTCGTTGAGTTTGGGTTTCTTTAGTCAGTCGAAATCGGGCGAACTGGTCAATCTCTTGACGACTGAGATTTCTCGGGTTCAGCAGATTATTAGTGTGTTTAATTACACTTTATACAAGGTGCTGGCGAGTGTTATTTATATTTTCATCCTGCTAAAGATGTCGTGGCAGTTGACATTGCTGACAGGATTCTTGTTTGGACTCATTACTATTTTTATCTCCCGCTACAATTCGCAGATTCGGGAAGCGAGTTTTCCGGTGTCGGAAGCGAATGCACGGTTTACGGCTGCGTCCATTGAGTTTATTAATGGAATTCGGACGGTGCAGGCATTTGCGACGCAGGACTTTGAACGCAAGCGTTTCTATGGTGCGAGTGCGGAGGTGGTGACAACGACATCCAAGGCACTGAAGACGTTAAGTTTGATTCGTCCATTAATTGAGGGGATGGCGACGACGGTGCTGGTGACGATGATTATCATTGGCGTCACGATCTTTGCGGCGAATGGACAGATTCAGGTTGCGACGCTGCTGACATTTTTGCTGGTGCTATTTCGGTTGATGCCTGCGTTGCAAGAGGTCGGAAGTTGTCCTTCAGCGTTTAGCAATCTGCGCGGTTCGGTGATGGCGGTCGAGAACTTTCTGCGTACGGACAATAAGCCTTATTTGCAAAATGGGTTTCGGCCTTTCACGGGTCTTCAGAATGGGATTCAGTTCTCAGTGGTGAACTTTGGCTATGATTCAAGTTCGTTAGTACTGAAGGATATCACGTTCAATATTGAGAAGGGACAGACGATCGCACTCGTTGGCGGGTCGGGCGCAGGAAAAACGACGCTGGCCGATCTCATTGCTCGGTTTTATGACCCAACGGATGGAGAAATCTTCCTGGATGGCGTGAAATTCAAGGACTATGATATTAGTTCGGTGCGTCGTCGGATGGCGATCGTAAGTCAGGATACGTTCATTTTCAATGCATCGATTCGAAACAATATCGCCTACGGGTTGGATGACATTGATGATGCAGCGGTGATTGAAGCGGCAAGGCTATCGAATGCGCTGGAGTTTATTCAAGGTTTGCCAGAAGGGTTTGAGACCATCTTGGGCGATCGAGGCGTGCGAGTATCGGGCGGTCAACGGCAACGACTAGCGATCGCACGAGCCTTGTTACGGAATCCTGAGATTTTGATTCTGGATGAGGCAACGAGTGCGCTAGATTCTGTGTCAGAACGGTTAATCCAAGATGCGATTGAGAAGCTATCGGTAGGACGAACGGTGATTGCGATCGCCCATCGGTTGTCTACGATCGTCCGGGCCGATAAAGTCATTGTGATGGAGCAGGGACGCATTGTGGAACAAGGAACCTATCAAGAGTTGCTGGTTCAAAAAGGTGCGCTGTGGAACTATCACAAAATGCAAAACCAAACCAATCAAGAGCCTTCGGGTATTGCGATCTAAGACTCCATACATTCAGTCTACAGGAAATTTTATCTTTATGTTTATTATTGCAAATCTGGCAAATTATAACGGAATGGCCTCCTGGTGCTGGGAAGCCGCTCATGCATTACACGAAATTGGTCAACCTGTTGTGCTCGTCTGCTCCGAGGATATTCAGCTACCCGGTGAGTCGCAAGTCACTGTGGTACGATTTACGCCTGAGTGGGATGTTCCTAAGTTACCGAAAACGCTCTCGGAACGCTTTTGGAATGAAGCGAAGAACTTATCGAGTAAGCCGATCGACTATCTTTCCCCCTTACATCAGTTGCTCCTCTCTAAAGGAATCGTCCCATCTGCTTATTTCTTAAATGCTTGTACACTCCATGATCCGAGTGTTGATGTGCCACAGCATATTGTAGGGTGGGCTTATCCCACGTCCTTGCAAGGATACGTTGAAAAAATAGGTCGAGCGTACAGATGGAAGTTTTCTAAAGCGCTGATTCGCGGAACATTTGAGTATCTAGGTTGGTGGCGAAAAGACTGGCGTGCTTATCGAAACGTAGGTTCTGTACTTGCGGTGTCTGAGCGGTTGAGACGTGACTTAGCGGCACAGGGCGTGACGACTTATCTAAGTCATCCAGGTACTGCTATCCGTTCTGAAGAACCCAAGCCTCATGATTTACAACGTTGTAAGCTTTTGATTGCGGCGTTTGACTTAGAGGAAGATCGTAAAAGAGTTCGTTGGATGCTGCAAGCATTGGGTGTTGCACGGAAACAAGGAGGCTTAAAGAACTGTACGTTAACCTTGGTCGGTCGTGCGACAGACGAATTTAAAAGCTGGGTTGAAAGTCTAAATATTCCCCATGAGTTTCTAGGTCATGTCCCGCGAGATGTCCTTCAAGACGTGATGTCAGAGCATGATGTCTTTCTCTTTGGATCCCGCTTTGATGATTGGGGTTATGTGTTAGTTGAGGCGATGGGACAAGGGCTATGTGTCGTTGCACCGGATCTTTCACCGTTTGATGAAATCATTGGACAGTCTGGAGTCGTGTATGAAATGAACTCACCGGAAGATTTTTCTCAGAAAATTTCTCAAGTTTTAGAGAACGATCTGTTCACTCTACGTCATTTAGCATGGGAAAGAGCAACACAGCTATTTTCTAGAAAAGTATTTGGACATAGCTTAGTCCATGCAAATCAACAAGTTAAACTTCATCGTTCATTTCATTAATGAGGACTATTATGAAAGTTTCCGTTATTATTGCAAACTATAATTATGAGCGCTACTTAAAGGAGGCCGTGGATTCTGTTTTAACTCAGACTTATTCAAACCTAGAAATCGTTTTAGTTGATGACGGATCAACAGATGGGAGCCGATCGCTCATCACTCAGCTTCAGGAACAGCACCCTGACAAAATAAAAGTGCTCTTTCAGGAAAACCAAGGTCATGGCGAAGCCATTAACACAGGATTTAAATTGTGTGAGGGCGAAATCATTGCTTTTCTGGATTCAGATGATATTTGGGACAAGCGCAAACTTGAAATCATCATGCCTTATTTCGATCGGACTGATGCTGTTGGAGTCATTCATCCCTTGAACACGATCAATAAAAATGGAGTGATTACAGATCCAGGAACACCTGTCTTAGGGTTAGAGAACGGCGATTTAGCCTCTTTAGTCAAGAGGACAGGACATGCTTGTCGCTATCCTCCGACCACTGGACTCGCGTTTCGTCGATCGGCACTGGAAATTGTCCTACCCATGGACCCTCCCGAATGGAGAGAATGGCCGGATGGATGCTTACTTTACTGTGCAGCCTTTTTGGGTAAGGTCTATGCAACGGACCAAGTTCTAGCAACGTATCGAGTTCATGGACAGAATACCTATTGGAGGGAAGACCCAAGCGATGAACAATATCAACAGTCTAATGATGGGGTAGCACTGACTAATCGTTGGCTAAACAACTTTTTAAAGAAAATTAATTCTCCAGATCACGTAGATTTATCAAAGAACCTAGACCGTCGTAGGTCGCAATATTATCTAAAGCGTGAACTGAATTTTCGGGAAGCAGTTTCAATTTCCCAATTAATCCTAGATTTCCCCTTCTATTCAATTAGAGATCGGCTGTATTTCTTAGGGGGACTGTGGCTGAAGAGCTTGAGATTCTCAACACGAAAAGTCTCTCTGTGAAATAGAACTAAAGAAAACACGTACAAAACAAAGTTTGTGTGTTTATCTTGAAGTTGGAAAACCACTCCGGATTTGATCCTGTACGCTGTGACTACAGTTAAGAAATGTTCCATAGGGTAGATAAAATGACTATTATTCAAAGACAGCCTCCGACCGTAATGCAGAAGTTTCTTGTCAACTCTATGGGGCATATCTTTCGGGACTGGCTGAAAATAGGACGAGGAGCTATTTTTCATCTCATTTTTGGGGATGGGGCACATTTTGACTATGACTTCACGATTATGAATTATGGCAAGCCTTATTCAGGTAATCTGAAATTCGGAATTGATCACCATATTTTCTTCTACAAAATCTTTGAGCCTTACAATATTCATATTCTTCAAACAGTCGCTCAATATCTAAAATCTCAAGGCAAGGTCATAAATTTCTTAGATATTGGTGCAAATGTTGGCTCTCATTCTCACTTCATGGTCGATTATGCAGACTCGATTCATAGTTTTGAACCCCATCCTGAAATCTTTAAGTCCTTAGAAGCAAAGCGTGATAGCTATGGTTCTGAAGGATTTCACATCCATCAATTTGGATTAGGCAGTCAAGATGATGTACTGAAATATTACGAGCCTGCTACTCATAATACGGGCACTGGTTCCTTCATCTCAGGCAGCGATATCAATGAAGGCTTATCAATCGAACTCCGAGTCAAGCAAGGCGACAAGGTTCTTAATGACCTTAATGTATCATCAGTTTCCATGATTAAAATGGATGTCGAAGGCTTTGAAGGATTTGTTTTAAGAGGTTTGTCAGAGACTCTTCATCGTGATCGTCCAATAATTTTGATGGAGATGTCTCAGACCACTCGTCAAGTTATGCTAGATCATAAGCTCTATCTAGAATCGTTGCTCTATTCAGATGCTGTTCTCCTTGAGATTTGTCCGATCGGCAAGCATGGTAAATACAAGCTTGAGTCTCGAACTTTTTCAAGTTTAAATTTAGAGCATCATGATCTTCTAATAATCCCAAATGAAGATGCTGAGAAGCTATTTTCGGTCTTCTGTCAATCAAAGAAATTCATTAAATCACGTTGAACTAGATATCTATATTTTACTTACTCCTGAGATGACACCATGTATTTATCCGCTTGTATTACAACCCGAAATCGAGTTCAAGAGCTTGAGAAATGTCTTGAAGCGATCTGGAATTCTGAAGTGAAACCTTATTCAGTGATTGTCTCAGATGACTCTTCTGATGTTACTATTCAACAAAAAAATCAGAATATAGTTAGTCGATATCCAGGGACTAACTATATTAAAGGACCTCAGAATGGTGTCTGTGGAAACCGAAATAACGCAGTCAATATGGTTCAACATTCTGAATATGTGGTATTCGTAGATGATGACATCTGTATACCCAAAGATTTCATCGGCAATGCCTTATCACATTATCAAAGGATGTCGCCTGCACAACAGAAGAGAACCATTATCTCAGGAACATGTTACGACGAAAGTGGTGGAGAGTTAGTTTCAACGAAGCTTACCTTTAGAGGCCATTTTCAAATCGTAGATAAGCCAGAAAATGTAGTGGTAAATTCTGCTGTTTTCCCACGGGCATTCTTTTCTGAAGAGCAATGGGATGAAAACATATTTTTCGGCTATGAAGATGCTGAGTTATGCCTTAGGCTAAAAAAGAGAGGCTATGAGATTCAATACTGTCAGGACTTACGTGTATTGCACAATTGTCCTGGAAAAGGCACATTGTACACTCCTAAAATTGGAGATCTTACAGACTATGAAATTTATATCGAAGCGGCTCGCCTCTATATTGGAATTAAGCGATACAAATCCATTTTTCCTAATCCTTTAAAGTTGGCACTATTTATGGGCATTTACTTTCCACACATGATTATTTTTCTCTTACGTAAGAATGCACTTACTGCACTTCCACTTATTCTTTCAAGATCTAAGTTTGAATACGCCTGGAGTCAGAGAGGTGTTCTCTAAAACTTTTCGATTCCATCGTTAAACTAGCATTCTCGGTTATCTAAAAGATGGTCAAGGAATTTCCTAAGTTTAGTGTTTTATGCCCCCTTACTCCCTCTCTTCAGATGAACCCCCTCGTCAGTGTCATTATTCCAACCTATAACTATGCTCGCTACATCTGTGATGCGATCGATAGCGTCCTAAATTCATCTTTTCCTAATGATCAGATTGAAATCATCATTGTCGATGATGGATCTTCTGATAACACGGGTGAAGTGATTCAGAAGTATAGCGATCGAATTACCTATCTCTATCAAGAAAATTCAGGTAAAGCTCACGCGACCCAAGTTGCGATCGACCTGACGACTGGAAAATATATTTTTAATCTAGATGCTGATGACTGGTTTTTGCCGGAAAAGATCCAGACGGTGGTGGATATTTTTGAAGCTGATCTTGAAATTACCCATGTCGGGCATCCAGCAACCTATTTTAATGTCGATAAAAATGAAGAGTCACTAGAGCATATCCCGGCTGAGTTCCTTGGGAAAAAGATTCATGGAAAAGAACTCCTATCTGATTTTTATCGAAAAGGTGTCTCAGGGGGTGCGGGATCGACTTTTGCCGCACGGGCAGAGGCGTTGAAAAAGCATCGCATTCCCCAGGAAGTGGATATGTATATTGATGAATATATGTTTCTCGCTGCGGTGAATGAAGGGTACTCGTTCTTCGTAACAAAGCCGCTTTCTGTATGGCGGATTCATGGTAAGAACTTTACCTATGGTGATCCGGCTGTATATTTGAAAAAAGTTAAGCGGAACTTGAACAGTATTAAAGCAGTCCTTAGAAACTTACCAACATTGGGCATTCATCAAGATATTCAATATATCTATCAGGTGAAGACCTTAAGCGTTGAGTTGGCTTTTAAGGAACAAAGTCAAGAGAAGAAGCTGATTGATGTTATGTCGCTTTGGTCTTCAGTTTTGAGTGGATTTAGTACGTTTGGGTTAGAAGTTTTTTCGATCGCGAAACAGTATTATGTTTTTAACCGATCGTTGCCAACACCACTCATTATGACCCTAAGAAAATATCGCCGCGCTTAATTGATCTCGTACCCCCCTATCTGGATTTCTATCATGAAAATTTGTATTGTAAGTCGAAATATTATTCGGGGTGACGGCCAAGGTCGTGCCAACTACGAAATTGTGAAAGAAGCCGTGCGCCGAGGTCATCATGTCACCATCTTCTCAGATGGTCTAGAGCTAGACCTTCAGCAGGATCCTGGGGTGACTTGGGTTCCGGCAGCAGCCGATAAAGTTCCTAGTGCGTTCCTGCATCAACTCGTCTTCGGACAACGCAGTGCGGCATGGCTTAAGAAGCATCGTCATGAGTTTGATTTAGTCCAGTCCTATGGTGCAGTGACTCAAGCCCCGTCTAATATTAATACAGTTCAGTTTGTCCATAGTGCTTGGCTCCGATCGCCTGCCCACACGCTTCACACCAGCCGTAATGTTGCTTATGGAACGTATCAATGGGTCTACGGCAAGCTGAACTCTTACTGGGAAAAGCAAGCCTTTAAAAACACAGACTTAGTGATCGCCGTTTCTGAAAAGATTCGTCAGGATTTGATGGATATTGGAGTTCCGCGATCGCGCACTGAAGTGATTCACAATGGTGTGGATGTAGATGAGTTTATGCCGGGTCATTTAGACCGCAAGCAGTGGGGATTGCCAGAAGGGGTTCCGTTAGCGCTATTTGCTGGCGATATTCGTACAAGCCGGAAAAATTTAGATTCAGTGTTGAAAGCATTGAAAAATGTTCCAGATTTACATCTAGCGGTCTTAGGCGGACTAGAGGGAAGCCCTTATCCTGCGATGGCGGATGAGTTAAAACTGAACGATCGGGTTCATTTCTTAGGGTTTCGTAAAGATGTCTCCAAGGTGATGCGCGCGGTAGATTTCTTTGTGTTTCCGTCGCGTTATGAAGCTTGTACGCTAGTGTTGATGGAAGCGATGTCATCGGGGTTGCCTGTCATTACCGCAAGCTCGGCGGGCGGGGCAGAGCTGGTGAGTGAAGATTGTGGTTTTGTCCTAGCTGATTCTGAAGATTTGGAAAAGTTAGCAGAACACTTGCAGACCCTCGCGCAGAACCCCGAACAACGAGTTGCCATGGGGAAAGCCTCTCGCCATCTGGCAGAGCAACATCTCTGGGTCAGTAAAGCACAACTTTATATTGATCTCTTTGAGAAGTTCATCGCAGAGAGGTCCGGTCAACGTCAGCCTGCGGTTGTGAATTAAGAACCTTACGATCGCCCTCACCCCTTGATCAAAGGGGAACTCAAACCAGAACACGACCTTTCTACCCTCTGTGCGACTCCAATGTTGTCAATCACTGTCCTTATTCCCACTTACCGCCGCACGATCGATCTCGTACGATGTTTAGATGCTTTAAAACAGCAAAACCGTTTGCCGAATGAAGTACTCCTCACCGTTCGAGATATTGATGAAGAGACTTGGAGCTTTCTGAAGTCCTATGACCCGACGCCGCTGAATCTCAAGGTGATCGAGGTGAACGTTCCCGGCGTGATCGCAGCGATGAATGCCGCGCTGGCTCAATTCACCAGCGATGTGATTGCAAGTACAGATGATGATGCTGCCCCGCATCCCGATTGGCTCGTTCGGATGGAAGAATGGTTTCTGTCCGATCGCAAGATTGGAGGCGTGGGCGGTCGGGATTGGCAGTATGTAGGCGATAAGATTAAGGAACCTGGGGAACGGGAGGTCGTGGGGAAAGTCCAATGGTTTGGGCGAGTGATTGGGAATCATCACTTGGGTGTGGGAGAAGCGCGTGAAGTCGATGTGCTCAAGGGCGTAAACATGGCGTATCGTCGAGAGGCGATCGGGAATCTCACCTTTGATGAACGGCTTCAGGGGACGGGCGCACAAGTCCATTTTGAATTAGCATTTACCTTGCAACTGCGACGGAAGGGCTGGAAATTAATTTATGATCCGAAGGTTGCGGTCGATCACTATCCAGCACAACGATTTGATCAAGATGGACGCGATCAGTTTAATCCGGCTGCACAATGCAATACCGTTCATAATGAAACACTAGCGCTATTAGATTATTTACCGATCATCCAACAGCCGATTTTCATTCTTTGGTCTCTCTTCGTGGGGACCAGTGGGGCGATGGGGCTGGTGCAGTGGCTACGGTTCTTGCCAAACAAGGGATCGATCGCGACTCAAAATCTTCTTGCCAGTTCTCGCGGTCGATATGAAGGATGGCAGACTTGGAAAACCTTGAAGGTCCAAATAGGAGCATCTAAATGAATGACTCAATGACCTTTATGGAAGAATCTCCCCTCGTGCAAGCCGATCGCCAAAACTCTGGTATTGCATGGGCGATGATCGCAGGGTATGTCTTGCTGACGGCTTTAGCGATCGCTGGAGGTGCAGGCAAAATCCTAAACGTAGTGTTTCCCTTATTGTCACTTTTAATCGCACTCTTTCTCTATTTCAAAGCGCCCGTAATGTTCTTAGGATTTGGATGGTGGATGTGGTTTCTAGCACCGTTTGTCCGACGACTTGCAGACTTTCGGAGTGGTTACACTGATCCAAGTCCCATTTTACTTGCACCCTATCTCGTGGGTATGGTTGCCATTATTACTTTACTGAAACATGCCCCAAGGGTGATGAAAGAGGGAGGCATGATTTTCATACTTCCGATCGCTGCTATTGCCTACGGCTTTCTACTAGGCTTACTGAATCGAGCACCACTACCCGTGATTCGAGAATTGTTTGATTGGTTGGTTCCACTCCTTATGGGCTTTCATCTCTTTGTCCACTGGCAAGAGTTTCCTGTGTTTTACAAAAACTTCCAACGTACCTTCATGTGGGGAGTTTTTGTGACGGGTGCTTATGGGATCTTCCAGTTTGTCACCGGACCAGCGTGGGATGTATTTTGGCTTGTGGAGACTGGGATGACTGCCGCAAATGGGTATTCCGATCGAGAGTTAGGTGCATTTGCGATTCGGACATTTAGCACGATGCAGTCGGCTGAACCCTTTTCGGCATTTATGGCGGCAGGATTGCTGATGCTGCTAACCAGTAAAGGTGCCCTTTATCTCCCTGCAACGGTGGTAGGCTATTTATCGTTCTTGTTGTCGATGGCACGATCGGGTTGGGTTGGCTGGTTTGCGGGTCTGATCACATTAATGGGTTTCATTAAGCAACAATATCAAATTCGTTTGATTGTGACACTTTTAGCCATCACGATGTTGGTTATCCCCGTTGTGACGATGGAGCCATTTGCGAATGACATCACAGCTCGGGTTCAGACCCTAGGTAATGTGGAAGAAGACAATAGTGCAACTGGAAGAAAAGAAGCTTTTCAGAATGACTTCATTCCTGCCCTGAAGAATCCGATTGGTGAAGGGATTGGTGGTGGCGCACGGGATAACACCATGATCGCAATTTTCTATGCATTGGGCTGGATGGGTACTGCACTTTATCTCACGGGGCTGTTTCAAGCGGTTTCGCAGGTGTTCAAACCTTCGCGTGAAATTGATAGTGCAGTGTCGAGTAATATTCGTGCAGTGATGATGACAGCTCTGATTCGTCTTCCCGTGAATGCCTCCCTGTTTGGAGTCAGTGGTGCGCTTCTTTGGGAATTTGCCGGACTGGGGATGGCAGCGCGGAAGTACTATGCATATCAGAAAGATGAGGAGGAAAGATATCAAATTTTGATGATGAATGAACTCTTGCTGTAGCTTTTATAGATTGTGAATGCGATCGTAAGCTATATACTGAACTGAATCTCCAACTCGACTCGACTCCTATTGAAATTTAACTATTCTTTAGCCCTACAGGAATTGTAATCCAAATGACTTCTCAATCTAACCTCCGTCGAATTGCATGGCTTGGCCCCACAGGTGAGGGTGGCGGCGTCCCGTCATTAGGAACCTTCCTCTTGAATGGTGTCTTGAAGCAAGGCGTTGAGATTGACTTCTATACCGCATTTGAACATGAGATTCCCGATCGCTTGCGTCAATACAAAAACTTTAATGTGATTTCAGTGCCGTCGCAGTGGGATTGGGGCAAATGGTATAGCAAAAATGCTTTTACCGCATTCTTGTCCAATAGCATTGCTCGAACTCGTGCCTACAGTAAGCTGAGCGAGCTAGTGGTAGCGAACCATGCCGCAAATGCGTACGACTTCATCTTTCAACTCTCTCAGACGGAGTTGTTTAATCTTGGGAAGAATCTCGATCGACTACCGCCGATTATTGTCTATCCCTGCGTTCATGCAGCCGGAGAGCTGTACTGGCATCGCAAAGAGAGTGGCTATGCGCTGCAAGTAGAAAGCTGGTGGATGCACTATACGATTCGGGCAGTATTGTCTTATCGCGCTTGGGTCCAGAAGCGTGAAGTCAAAAAGCCAACCTTGATTATCGGCATGAGCCAACGGTTTAATAATCTGACCTCTGCGGACTACGATATTGATCCCCAACGTCAAGCGGTCTTGCACAACCCCATTTGGTTACAGGATCCTGAAGATACAAAGCGTGCGGATCAGTTGGCCCAAGACCGCGACGTGATCAAGTTGCTCTTTGTGGCACGGATTAGCGTTCGTAAGGGTGTCGAATATGTTATCGAACTGACTAAACGTCTTGATGATCTCGCAGGTGAAATCGAGATTGAGGTGATCGGCGATCGATCGCAATGGTCGAACTATCTGCCGCACCTAAAGGATCTGAATCCTCGCATTGCTAAGTACCTCGGCGGAATGCGGCAATCACAGCTTAAGGAAGCCTATGACAATGCGGATGCCTTACTCTTGCCGAGTCTGTATGAACCCGGTGGCATTGTTATCGGTGAGGCGCTTAGCCATGGATTATGCATTGTGGTGAGTGATGCGATCGGCTCGGCGGAAGTCGTAGAAGGTCCAGCCCATCGGGAGTTCCCAGCGGGGGATATGGATGCCTTTGAATCGGAAGTGCGGAAAGTGATTCACGATCTCAAGACCCAACGTCAATCCCTGCGAGAAGCGGCCCGAGAACAGTGCGCACAGCAGTTTGATCCCGACAAAATTGCTAGTGACTTAATCACGTTGCTGAATCAAGTTCCTGGAGACGCTTCTCCCCTGACACGCTCCAAAGCCTCGTTATCTTACGTGAGTTAAAGCATGACGGCTCTTAAGTTAATGTTCTTTATCAACGGCTCTGAGGGAAGCGCAGCGGGCGTCCGATCGCAATTGTTTGCCCAGCGGTTTCCTCAGACCTGGCGTGTGCGGTTTCACTATCGTCCGAGTCCGAAGTGGAAGGGCATCGTGCCTTTTATTCAAGCTGCGATCGCCTTTCGTCCAGATGTGATCTACGTGATGGATACGGCTTATACCGGGGTGATCGCAGGGTATGTGGCAAAGAAATTGCTGGGTTGTAAAGTCGTAACCGATACCGGAGATGTCGCCTTTGAACTGGCGAAGTCAACGGGGACGTATTCTAAGTCTCAGCTTGCCCTAATTGATGGGGTTGAAAAACTAGCGACCCATCACTCAGATCACTTAGTCGTGCGAGGCAGTTATCACCAGGAATGGTTAGCACATCATGGCATTGATCAAGTGACCTTCATTCCCGATGGCGTGGTGACTCGGGAGATTCATTTGCCCGATCGCACTACGATGAAACACCGCTTTGGACTGGCGGATACCTTAACCGTCGGACTGATCGGCACCATGTCTTGGTCCGACCAACATCAAATGTGTTATGGCTGGGATGTCGTGGAAGCGTTGGCATTATTGAAAGATGTGCCGATTAAAGCGCTGCTCGTGGGTGACGGAGATGGTCGATCGATTCTAGAGCAGCGTGCGGAAGACTTAGGCGTGCGCGATCGGATTGTCTTTGTGGGACAGGTGCCTTACGAGACGTTATCTGACTATCTCGCTGCCATTGATATTTGTATTTCCACCCAGTCCAATGATCTCGTTGGACAAGTCCGCACGACAGGCAAACTTCCGCTTTATCTTGCCCATCAGAAATACGTGATCGCCACCGACGTTGGGGAAGCCCGCCGAGTCCTGCCGGGAATTGGGTGCTTGCTTCCCTATGAAGGCGTGCGGGACGATCGTCATCCCGCTAGACTCGCAGATCAATTGAGAAAACTGGTAGCCGATCCTAGCCTTCTCAACGTGGCTGAATCTGCCGATCGGGTCGCAGCGGAGCATTTTGATTATGACGTGCTCGCCAAACGCGTCGAAAACCTGTGTTTGCAATTAGTGAAATCAACGCTATGACCTATACCCTCACGTCTCCCATTTCTATTCTCTGTGTTGGCATGGGTTGGTTTCCCCAGGTTCCCAGTGGTCTAAACCGCTATGTTCATGAGCTAACCCACGAACTCGCCGCCCGATCGGATCAGGTCGAACTCTGTGGCATCGATCTCCCCGATCGCACAGAACAGGAAAACCTAACGCTCTTGAATCTCGCCTCCTCCGCGCAAAAGCTACCGCAACGACTGTGGCAAGCCAAACAAAGCTTCAAATCCCGATCGCATCTCACCTTTAATGTCGTGAATTTGCATTTTGCACTCTATAGTTTTCCACTGCTGCAAGTGTTGCCGAAGGATGTTCCGGTCATTTTTAATTTCCATGGTCCCTGGTCTCTGGAAAGTGAGTGGGAAGGTGAAAGTTCTCGTAGTGCTTGGTTCAAGCGGTGGCTGGAGAAGCGAGTTTATTCAAGATGCGATCGCTTTATTGTCCTGAGCAAAGCCTTTGGGACGATTTTGCATGATCACTACGAGGTGCCGTGGGAGAAGATTCATATCATTCCCGGTGGCGTCAATACTACGCGGTTTCAGCCCACGATTTCCGCCGAAGCCGCCCGATCGCAGCTTGGGTTGCCCCAGGATCGCAAGATTCTATTTACGCCCCGTCGTCTCGTGAATCGCATGGGACTCGATCGGTTAATCTCCGCCATGGTGGACGTCAAGAAAGTCGTTCCCGAAGCGTATCTAGTGATAGCAGGGAAAGGCCCACTGCGAGAATCCCTCGAAGCCCAAGTCCAATCTCTCGGATTGCAGAATGATGTAAATTTCTTAGGGTTTGTCCCGGATGAAGACTTACCTGTTGCCTACCAAGCCTCCGACTTAATGGTCATGCCAAGTCAGGGGCTTGAAGGCTTTGGGCTAGTCTTAGCGGAGTCGATGGCCTGTGGAACGCCTGCCATTTGTACTCCGATCGGTGGGATGCCGGAAGTGTTGTCTCCTTTAAATCCGAACTTGATCACAAACGGTACAGATAGTGATGCGATCGCCGCGAAGATTATTGAAATGTTAACGATCCCAGACGCCTTACCATCCCGTGATCAATGTCGTCAGTATGCGGTTGCCCAGTTCGATTGGCAAAACGTTGCCCAACAGGTGCGTCAGGTGATGGTGATGTAGATCTTCCCGTTGATTTTCCTAACCCTTTCTAAGCCCCCCAGATTATATGAACATCTTATTTTTAGACCAAACCGGGAAACTAGGTGGGGCACAGCTCTCACTCCTAGATATTGCAAAGCCCTATCGATCGTCCTG
>JAYUJY010000208.1:0-16731 GCA_043764895.1 Synechococcales cyanobacterium
TTGTCCGGATTAGTCCGACACTCTGTACATTCGAGCGTAATGACAATTCTTACGCCTTTATTCTTAGCCATAATTTAAAACCCCTAAGAGAGGTACTTGTTTCAGACACGGACGTCTATTATTTCATAGGAACAGCCCATTTGCACCAATCCTTTCTAATGAGTTCTCATCATGATGCCAGTTGACACCGCCGAGTCCATTATTTTGTCCCATGCGCGATCGCTCTTTTCCGTCCAAGACCTAGAGTACGTGCCGCTTACGCAAGCTGTCGGACGAGTTTTGGGGCGGGCTATTGAGAGTGTGCTCGATTTTCCACATTGGGACAATTCGGCGATGGATGGCTATGCCGTTCGTTTTCACGAGGTCGAACACGCGAGTCCAGCGAATCCTATTCTCTTGCGCATCACCAGTGACATCCCAGCCGGATCCGTCCCCACCCTTGCTCTTGCTCCCGGCGAAGCGGCCCGAATTCTCACCGGATCGATGATGCCGATCGGGGCCGATACAGTAGTGATGCAAGAAAAAACGGAGCGCATGGCGGGATCCGATCAACTTCGACTGACCGAAGCGCCCCCGGAGTTGGGACATTTTGTGCGGCATCGGGGCCGTTTTTACACCGCAGGCGATCGGTTGTTAAGTCCCGGCTTGGTTCTCGGCGGCGCTGAACTCGCGGTCCTTGCCGCAGCCCAAATTTTGAGTGTCCCTGTTTTTCGGCGGGTGAGAGTAGGGGTTCTGTCCACCGGAAATGAACTTATCCAGCCACACGAAACCTTACGACCCGGACAGATCGTCGATTCCAATCAAGTGGCTCTCGTTGCGCTGCTTCAGCAAGCTGGCGTCGAAGCTGTTGCTCTAGGTCACGTCCAGGACGATCGCAAGATGCTCAAATCTGCCATGAAACAGGCTATTGAACAGTGTGATGTTGTGATTTCGTCCGGCGGGGTGTCGGTTGGCGACTATGACTATGTAGAAGATTTGCTGGAAGAACTCGGCGGCACGATTCAGGTGCGATCGATCGCCATCAAACCCGGAAAGCCACTTACGTTTGCGACTTTTGGCCAGACCCTCTACTTTGGGCTGCCGGGAAATCCCGTTTCTGCCTTGGTGACGTTTTGGCGATTTGTCCTGCCTGCCATTAAAAAATGTTCGGGTCAGTCATCCCATTGGGGTCCGCAATGGACTCGGGCCATTTCACCGATCGACCTCACAGCAGACGGACGCCGGGAAAATTATCTCTGGGGGACATTCGATCGCTCCGACTCTGCTGAACTGATGCCGATTTTTCGAGTCGCCGCAGGGAGCGGTAGCTCAGGAAATCTAATTAATCTGGCCGGAAGCAATGCCCTTGCAGTAATCCCCATTGGAACCCAATCGATCGGAGCAGGTTCCCCGTTCCAAGTGCTGTTACTGCCTGATTAACGCAATGGCGGACGGCGGCGTTGTAAGAACTCAGGAATATCTAAGCCTGAATTGGGCAACGGTTTTGAAGCAGGCTGCGATCGCGGATTGGGCAAAGGCGATGGCGCAGTCGGAGTTTCAGCGGGAGCATGAGTAGAGGCTATTCCGAGCGATCGCTTGGGCAAGACGCCGCCCCCAATAATCGCTTTTGCCGCTGCCTGCTGCTGAGCTTGAGCTTCTGCCGTGAAGCCTGTTGCGATCACCGTAATCCGAATCTCACCTTGGAGCCGATCGTCAATCACGGCCCCAAAAATAATGTTTGCGTTTGGATCCACGACTTCATAAATAATTTCTGCCGCCGCATTGACTTCATGCAGGGTTAAGTCTGATCCGCCCGTGATGTTGAAAACCACGCCCCGTGCGCCATCAATGGACGCTTCTAGCAGCGGTGACGAAATGGCCGCCATAGCCGCTTCCCTTGCCCGCGATTTGCCAGATCCAATGCCGATGCCCATCAGCGCCGATCCAGCATCGGCCATCACGGCCCGCACATCTGCGAAGTCAACATTGACTAAGCCCGGAATAATAATGATATCTGAGATGCCTTGAACCCCTTGACGCAAGACGTCATCCGCCGTTCGGAAGGCTTCTTGAACGGGCGTGGACTCAGAAATCACCGAGAGCAGCTTGTCGTTAGGAATCACAATCAGCGTATCGACGCGCCCAGAGAGCGATCCCAAGCCTTCATCCGCTTGATTGGTTCGCCGCCGCCCCTCAAAGGTAAATGGACGTGTCACGACGCCGACCGTCAACGCGCCTAGTTCTTTGGCAATTTCAGCAACGATCGGTGCCGCACCCGTTCCAGTGCCGCCGCCCATGCCAGCGGTAATAAAGACTAAATCGGCCCCTTCGAGCGCCGCCGCAATTTCCTCGCGAGATTCTTCAGCCGCTTTTTGGCCGATCGCAGGGTTACCGCCTGCCCCCAATCCACGGGTCAGCTTCTGTCCGATTTGGAGCCGCTTCTGGGCTGAAGACTGCGTGAGCGCCTGCGCATCGGTATTGATGGACCAAAACTCAACGCCGTTCACATCAGAGGCGATCATCCGATTGACGGCATTTCCGCCGCTGCCACCGACGCCAATGACTTTGATTCTTGCAACGCTACTAGGCACTATGTCACCACTCCTGACTTGTTCTCTGACATCCGATTGATTCAGTATGCCCCCCGCAGAAGAAGCTGGCCCTACTGAATTCAAGCCTGAATTCGCCATATTTGAATTGAAATTTGAAGCGGGTGTTTGGGTCGAGGCGGACCACTCCCCCGGATTCCCCATGCCCGACACCGCCTGAACGACATCGTTCTCGACTCGGGGCGAATATAGCCGATCGAGCATCAGCGGCTGGTTATTGGACTCATTACTAGGCGTCATTGGAATTCCGGACGAGGATTTTATGGGTCAGGGAACAACAGAGCGAATCAGGAATGGCGGGACACATACGATCGCACCATCATTAAATTTCTCGTGTTGTCCGAGTCGGATTTAAAGGGATAACCAAAGGGACAGTCCCCATGGAAAACCAATTGTACTAAATCCTGTGAACAAAACCGAACTCTGTCAACAGGTAAATCTCATACTATTTCAAAAAAGGATCAATGAATCACGATTCCTAAATCTATCTACGGTCCTTCAGAAGAATTAACGCCTTGGGACTTGCCCATCTTGAGCTGAACAATAGGCGCACTGGGGTTACGCAGATCAATGTAATCGATTTGTGCGGGCGGTAGGCGATTCGGCAACTGACGCATTTTATCTAGGGCGCGGACCTGACTCGGGAATAGTCGGCCTAAGCTGCCAATGTGGACCATACCCAGTTCGGTTTTAAGTTTGAGGTTGCTAAAATTCTGCCAGTCAATTAGCTCAATTTTGACGGGGCTGCGGCGAACAATAGGATAGAGCGCGCTCCACTGACGACGATATAGGTCGGGATCGCCAATGACCTTGAGATCAGGCATTTTCATATCCTGGGTCAGGTTGCTGTAGCTCTCAAGTGGGAGCAGCATCCCATTTTCATCCAAAAATCCATGGGGCCGATCGGCCAGGGCAGACTTTTCGATGGATTTTTCGCCTGATTTTTCAGTAGGCTTCTCAGTGGGCTTCTCGGTATTTTTTTCGCCTGACTTTTCAGTGGGCTTATCGCCTGGTTTGTCGGATAAATTTTGGGGATCTTTAGGCTGGGCTGGATTCGTTGGATTCGTGGATAGAAAAACCTGAGCCACGGGTTCTCGTTCCCGCACTTTAATCACCAGACCGGGTGGAAAAAGATGGCGCTCAACGGTGGCCTCGGCGATCGGCGCTTTTGTCTTTAGCGCCTGCGAAATTTCTGATGCCTGAATTTTCATAAGGGATTGCGGATACTGAATCGGCAAAATCGATCGAATGGTTTGGGTCGCCAAAAATCGATTGCCTTCGATCGTCACCTGTTCCGCCCGTCGAATGACCCAGTTCGGCTGCGCAATCACCCACACCATCCCTGCCGCAAGCCCCATCACCACTACCGATCGCCAAGACGTTTGGAGCAGTCGATTCCGGCGTTGTTTGCGAAGTTGCTTCCGGCGCTGGGCTAATTCAATTCGTGAGACGGGCGCAATTCCGGTCATGAGACATTCAGCAACGTTGACATTAATTTAACCATTCCTTCAGGGCTTCTCTTGCAAAATCATCGCAACTTTCTCCCCAAATTCATCATCCAGATTCGCCAAACTAAGGAGCTGAATGTACTCCGATCGGGTCAGCCCAGCCTGCTCAATTAACCGTGCCGCCGAGGTTTCGATCGCCTGCTGGAGACGAGTGGAGTCCTGTTCTGTCTCAGCGGTTGCGACCAAAGGTTCATTGCGCTGAATCAGGTTCATCACGCGTTCGTAAGCCGTCACAAACTGGGCTAATTTTTCTGAGGGAATATTGTCGGCGGTCAAGGCTGTACTTGAAATGCGATCGATCGGGGGCGCTTCGAGATTCGGAGACTGCGCTGGCGCTGAAATGGCTGGCGCTGAGACCGAAGCCAAAGATTGAGCCATCCAAGCCTTTGCCTGAACCGATCCTACGTTGATGAAGCTAGAGACTGGAACAAGAAGGGACATAGTGGCGCCATCGGGCATGAAACTTAGAACTCAAATCTAGAACTCAGAATCCTAACAAAACCTAGAAAGCCTCTCAGATTCGGGTCGAATGCCGAGAGGCTCTATTTTGGGGTTGCGAAAATTTTGAGGAACTCAATCAGAACGACTTTAGGATGATTTGAAACAATTTAGGACAAATTTAGTCCTAAATCCATTCCTAAATCCATCCAATCCAAGTCAAACCCTAAC
Organism: Synechococcales cyanobacterium; assembly: GCA_043764895.1. Classification (GTDB taxonomy): domain Bacteria; phylum Cyanobacteriota; class Cyanobacteriia; order Leptolyngbyales; family Leptolyngbyaceae; genus JAAFJU01. Next base: position 4,766 of record JAYUJY010000208.1, read on the forward strand.
AAACCAGTCCCGTCCGCAGTGCCCGAACGGCAGCCTGGGTTCGATCGTCTGCGCAGAGCTTGTTGAGAATGTTCCGAACGTGGGTCTTAACGGTCCCCACCGTAATGAACAGCTTATCGGCGATAGACGCATTGCTGTGTCCATCCACGATGAGCTTCAACACTTCCAGTTCACGCTCCGTCAGCGGATAAGACTGAATCATCTCGCCTTCCTGTAAGCCGCTGCCAATACCAGAGGGCTTGTTCGCCTTCTGAGACTGCCGCAGTACAATTCGAGCGATCGCAGGATCAATCCAAGCATTCCCTTCACAGGTCGTCTTGAGCGCCTCAACCAACTGATCTTGCTTCACATCCTTCATGCAGTAAGAATCGGCTCCGGCAGCAAACGCGGCCATCACGATTTCTTCAGAGTCCTGCAATGTGAGAATCAGAATCTTCGTCGTCGCGCCAGTCTCTTCTTGGACTTTTTTAAAGCGCTTCGTCAGTTCGATTCCATCAATGTCCGGCAGGCCAATATCGACGATCGCGATATCCGGCTTGGCCGTTGTAATCAATCGGAGTCCATCCGTCCCATTGGAGGCTTCCCCAATCACACGGAATCCCTGTTGCTGGAGCGTAGCCCGCATTCCAACTCGCGTCAGGTCATGGTCTTCGATCAGCGCGATTCTAATGTCATTCATCAGAGTTCACTTCCACCCAAAATTTTATGCAAAGGATACTTAAGTCCAAGACTTCCCTGAAATTCACCATCCACGATCAGTAGCATCCGATATTTTCCATCACGAATGAGAATTTTGACACAAATTCTCAACGAATATTGAGAATCTAGTGCCAGTCGATGCGTCAATCGATCGAATTTCCTGTCCGGAGTCTGGAAAGAAACGGCGATCTACCTGACAGCAAACTTCACGGATCGTTTTGGCAAATCCGCCTACTTTGTCAGATCTTTAATTGCCTGATAAAATATAAATCCAGGAGTATGTCTGGATACATGACTGCCAACGGTACTTTGCCCTTAGACATTGCACCGGAGTCTATACATTTAAAGGCTCATGAAGATCTTGAGTTGGGTGCGCTATTGTGCAAGGCCTCCACTATAGAGCGCTAATGGGGATAGTCATTGAGTAGAATCCCTGATGGCTGATCGCATTTTAAATCGGGCCTAGATGACAACGCTTCTAGAAAAAATACCCAAAACGTAATGCCATTTCCGTTTTTCTGCAAATTCGCTCTTCGAGATTGGCACATGAGAGACACGATCGAACATCCGTCATAGGACTGAATGCCCCATGAAGTTAAGCCGAAGTTCCATCGTCAAGACGTACCTCTCATTGATGGAACAGGTTGCGGCCATTCTATGAAACCCGCCCCTAATCACCATTTGCCCAAAGTCTATCGCCGTTTATCTCGAAGATGAGGCACACTGAATAAGGCCTCTGAAATTTTTCTATACTTTGACCCTGGATTAATGAAATCTGACCTCAAACTTTTAGTGGTCGGCAGTAGCGCCGTCGATCGGGCAAGAATCTGCCAAGCATGGGATTTGGCGGGCATGAATTTTCCAATTGTCGAGGCAGAAAGCCGCGCGGTGGCTATGGCTGCTCTCGAAACCCAGCCCTTTGACTGTGTTTTGATCAGTGAAATGTTGACAGATGGTAACGGATTATTATTACTAAAGGCACTTCAGCGACAAGTCAAGTGCCCTGGGACAGTGATTTTGATGGCGGAGGCGAATCAGCGTCAGGCCTGGGACTTTCTGGAGGCGGGCGCACATGACTATTTGCCGCATGATGCCGTAACGCCCGAAGTCCTCTGCCACCGCGTCTGGAATGCCGTGCGGATGTCTCAAGCGGTGCGCGCGGGACGACAGGTGGCGCTCCAAATTGAGCAAGCCCTAGACGACAATGCGCGTCTTCACCAAGCGGTTCAGGAGGTGGAAAAAATACGCAATCGCGTCGTCATGACCCTCGGACGCAATCAGCAACAGCTTCGGACCTTGCAACGGCTGACGGATTTGCTGAACCAGCGTCTTACTAATTTGCCGGGGCTATTTCAGTCGATGATTGAGGCGGTCTGTGATGCGATTCCGGATGGTAAGTTTGGGGCGATCGCCCTTAAGAATCCCCAGAGCGGGGCGTTGGACGTGACAGCAACGTTAGGCATGGCGCGATCGGACTTTGACATCCGCAGCACTTTTGATCCGGAAACAGGCGCACTGGGTCAGGTTTTTTCGACGGGACAATCGGGGGTTCGTCGGGTCGATGGGGCTTCGCTCGGCACCGATTTGGGTCCTGCCGCCCTGTGCGTTGTGGCCATTGAATCGTCTCAAGCTGGACGCATTGGGGTGTTGGTGTTGGGCAATTGGGATAACAATAGAGCCTTTGATGACGAGGATTTGCGGCTGCTGATTGCCTTTGGGGAACAGGCCGCGATCGCCATTGACAATGCCCAGCTTATCAATGCCCTCGAAGAACGTGAAGAACGCCTCGCCTTCCAAAACACCCTTCTGTCGCAGCAAAATCAAGAACTCGAAAGCCAACGCCAACAAATCCAGCTTCAAAACCTCAAACTCCGCGAATCGGCCCAAGTCAAATCCCACTTTCTCGCCACCATGTCTCACGAGTTGCGGACACCCATGACGGCCATTATTGGGTTTTCTCAGCTTCTCCAGCGTCAATCCATCAGTGAGTCGCAGCTGGATATGGTGGGGCGCATTCTGACCAATGGTAAAAATCTGCTGGCTTTGATTAACGATATTTTAGACTTATCCAAAATCGAAGCGGGCCATCTTGACCTCAAGCTAGAAAAGTTCAATCTGTCCAATCTGTTGCAAGTCACTGCCGCTGAACTGCGATCGATTTCTGCACAAAAAAATATCGAACTCGGGGTCCAATGTCATCTTAATAATGACGGTATTGTTAATGATAGTGCTCGCCTTCGCCAAGTTCTTGTAAATTTACTCTCTAACGCATTGAAATTTACCGATCGCGGCAGTGTGATTTTGGAAGCGAAGGAATTGAATGATGATCGGCTGGTGATTACGGTGCGCGACACGGGAATTGGCATCGCACCAGAAGATATTCCCTACATTTTTGAAGAATTTCGTCAAATCGACCAAACCATGACGCGCCGTCATGCCGGAACGGGACTGGGACTCGCCATCACCAAGCGGCTCGTCCAGATCATGAATGGTCATATTACGGTTACGAGTCAGGCTGGAAAAGGCTCTACGTTTAGGCTAGATCTCCCACGCGAGGCCCAAACCAAGCTCCTAAGCGCTTCGCCTGCCCGATCGCCTAAAGTCGATCCGATCGTCTTGTTACCGATGTCCCCCAGCCCACCGTTTTGATTGTTTTGATTGTTTTGATTCATCTGAATCACTGAACCATTGAGTTATAGAATGCAATCTGGCTAAGGTCGGTTCAAGTCGGTTAATTAAGCAGGAATCGTATGAAAATTGGGGTGATTGGGGGTGGGGCAGCGGGGTTCTTTGGGGCGATCGCAGCGGCAAATACGAACCCTAAGGCGCAGGTATTCCTCTTTGAAGCGGGCCGCGAGACCTTAGCCAAGGTGAAAATTTCCGGGGGCGGACGGTGTAATGTCACCCATAGCTGCTTTGAACCCGCGACGCTGGTGCAATATTATCCGCGCGGGGGGAAGGTGTTGAGGGGCGTTTTTAGTCGGTTTCAGCCGAAGGATACGATCGCTTGGTTTGAGCTTCGTGGGGTGAAACTTAAAACTGAATCCGACGGTCGATTATTTCCGACAACGGATGACTCTGGGACGATTGTGGATTGCTTAATGGACGAGGCCGATCGCGTTCGAGTCAAGGTGAAAACCAGCGCTGGCGTGAAATCGGTTCAACGCTTAGCCTCAGGGTTTTCCATCGAAATGCGAACCGGAGAAATCATTCAGTGCGATCGGATTTTGCTCGCAACGGGAAGCAGCGCACAAGGCTATCAAATGGCCCGAGAACTGGGTCACAGTGTCATTCCTACTGTGCCATCGTTGTTTACATTTAATGTGCGCGATCGGCGACTGGAGGGATTGGCTGGCGTGTCGGTGCCGGATGCAATTGTGAAATTACAGCCTGCATTAGGTGCAAACTTGGGCGTAAATTTGGGCGTAAATTCAAGTTCAAACTTGAGTGCAAAACTAGAGCAATCCGGTCCGCTTTTGGTGACACATTGGGGATTGAGCGGTCCTGCGGTCTTGAAGCTGTCGGCCTGGGGCGCGCGCACACTCCACGAGCTTCACTACAAAATGGCATTAACGGTGAACTGGTTGCCCCAGTCAAAACCAGAGGGATTGAGAGCCGAATTGATGAAGGTTAAAACGCAGCTTGCGAAGAAATCCGTCGGCCCAAACTGTCCCGTTATTTTGCCACGCCGTCTGTGGGAGAGCCTGATTGCGGCGGCGGGGATTCCGTCAGAGTTGCGATGGTCTGATGTGTCTAAGGTGATGCTTAATGCATTGCTAAAGGAATTGCTACAGGGGGAATATGCGATTACGGGAAAGGGTGTTTTTAAGGATGAGTTTGTGACCTGCGGCGGTGTGGATTTGAAGGAGGTGGATTTTAAAACGATGGAGAGTCGGATCTGTCCAGGTTTATATTTCGCAGGTGAGGTGCTCGATATTGATGGGGTGACGGGTGGATTTAATTTTCAAAGTGCCTGGAGTACGGGGTGGATTGCAGGGCAGGCGATCGGACGATCGCTAGATCAACCTCCAACTACACCAACTTTAACAACGCTTGACGGGACAAACTCATGACCGATCGTGCTCGTTCCGTCGGATCCAATACTAAGAGTTTGGGAATCACGGTTTCAAGTTCTGAATCGATCGCCCCAAACTTGGCTGCAAGCATTCCGGTGATACTGGCACGATCGGCTTCTTCTCGTCCTTCTTCTCGTCCTTCTTGCTTTGTTGTATTACGCCATTCTTCATAGATCCCATCGATATTTGACAGGATCTCGCGATCGGCCTTGCTAAGGGTGGTTTGATTCTTAATCATAAGTTGAAGTTTAGTGAATTTTTCTAGGGCAAAGGTTTTGAGGGGTTGTTCTGGCAATTGTAGCAACTCTGCGAATGCTTGGGTCTGAACTGTGCCACGACCGAGCATTCGTAAAAATAAGGTCTCTGGAGTAATCGGTAACTGGTGAACCACCACAAACCCAATCCGTAACATCTTACCCAAAAAGAAGAAGCCCTCTCCCCAGTCACAATGAGGTTTAGCATTACAGTCTTCAATCGTTTTTTTGGAAGCGGTTGGGACAATCATCCAGAGGTGAGGCTTATCGTTAACCTGCAATTTACGATGCTCCCGGCGGGCGCGACGGTAAAGCTCTCCACGGACTTTACATAATTTTTCAACACAGGCCAATAGATCCTTTTCAGACATTGGATTACGAAACACCTCTAGCAATGCTGGCGTTGTTGCCATCTTTCCTAAGAAGCCTAATTCTGCAATCGGCTGATGAGAGTTTGGAATAAACCACACATCGACTTGTTGTGACTCTCCAAGAGGTAATTCAAAACTGATTTCAACTTCTTGAGCAAAGGGCGACAACATTCCCTTCAGATATAGCTTCGAAAATTGATCGTGGGGCTTTGTTGTCATGTTAAAAATAGTGCCTGGAGTCAGTGGGCGCTATGCGGGAACCGACGTTTTCACGGTTCCCGCTAGATCAAAGGCATGATGAACGGCCTTCAACGATCGAACGGCATCCGCTTCAGCCACAACGCAGCTCACCTTGATTTCTGACGTGGCGATCATCTGGATATTGATTTCTTCTCGGTAAAGGGCTTCAAACATTTTCGCTGCCGTTCCCGGATGGCCGATCATGCCCGCGCCAACAATACTCACTTTTGCGATCGCCCCGTCCACTGCAATCTCCCCAAATCCCATCTCATCTTTCATAGATTCCAACACTGACTGGGCCGTATCTGCATCCATTTGGGCAACGGTAAAGGCAATGTCACGGGTCATCCGATCGTTGAATTGATGACAACGCTGGGATTGGATAATCATATCAACACTGACATTGTGTTTGGCAAGCAATGCAAAAATGCGAGAGGCCATTCCCGGAACATCCGGAACATTACGAACGGCAATACGGGCTTGTTTGAGATCCAAAGCAACGCCTCGAACCGCTCTTTCGTGGGGTTTGGCTATGCGCTTTGCAATATTAGGGGAACTCGTGATCTCGAAGGTGTCGATGAGCGTCGCGATCGCCCGATCGCAGTCAGTCGAATCAATCACGCAACTGACTTTGACTTCAGACGTGGAGATCATCTGAATATTAATCCCAGCCGTAGCTAGAGCGCTAAACATTTGGGCGGCGACCCCAGGGCGACCGATCATGCCCGCGCCTGCTATTGAGATTTTGGCAATATTTTCCTCAACGTTGACAGCGGAATCGCTAGTGGACCCGAGGGAGGGCAGGATCGCGTGGGCCACGGATTCGGCTTTGTTGAGCGATGATTTTGTAACCGTGAAGGAGATATCGTTGCTGTTGCCGTCATGAATGGACTGGATGATCAGATCCACATCTAAATTTCGATCGGCGATTTCGCCAAATAACCGCGATGCCACACCGGGCCTGTCGGGAACTCTCAACAGCGCAACCTTGGCTTGATCCGTATCAAATTCCACACCATCCACTGGACGAGCTAGTTCTAACCCCTCAATCGATCGATGCATAACGGGTTCGGATGTGACCCAGGTGCCCGGTTCGTTGCTCCAGCTCGATCGGACAACTAAGGGCACCCCATAATTTTTAGCGATTTCGACGGCGCGAGGATGGAGGACTTTGGCTCCCAGACTGGCGAGTTCCAGCATTTCGTCACTGGTAATTTCGCTCATGAGTTGGGCTTCGGGGACAAGTCTAGGATCGGTGGTGAGGATGCCAGGAACGTCCGTATAGATTTCACAAAAATCCGCCTTGAGAGCTGCTGCAAGGGCGACCGCAGAGGTATCAGAGCCGCCGCGACCGAGGGTGGTGATTTCGAGGTCTTCGGTATTGCTGACCCCTTGAAATCCGGCAACAACGATGACTTTCCCTTCGTCTAGGTGCTTGGTGAGGCGTTTGGTTTCGATATTTAAAATGCGGGCGCGGGTGTGATTGGCTTCCGTAATGATGCCGACCTGTGCCCCCGTGAGAGAAATAGCGGGCTGTCCAGCTTCTTGGAGTGCCATGGAAACAAGTGCCATGGACACCTGTTCGCCTGTTGCGAGGAGCATGTCCATTTCGCGGCGGTTGGGCTTCTCTGAAATTGCGGTGGCAAGTTTGACCAGACCGTCGGTTGTTTTGCCCATGGCGGAGACGACGACCACAACAGAGTTTCCAGCTTGAACGGTCTTAATAATTCGTTTTACGACGTCCTGGATGCGCTCCACGGTGCCGACAGATGTACCACCATATTTCTGGACAATGAGTGCCATAGCCTAACTTCCTGCGCAATTTACATGAGTATAGAATCCATTGGACACCAAGTTTAGGGTATTCAACGATCGCGCATGGGATTAGGAAATGACGAGAGATCTCGTAGGGGTCAATGGCATTGACCCGGCTCGCCAGAGCATTAGCCCAAGTCGATCGAGCATTAAAAACGTTCGATCGAGCTATTTAAATCTAAGGATTTGAGAATGTGTTGATCGTACCGCCGCCAATAATCCGTCCCGGTATCGGACGAGGCGCACTAAAAACCTGCTCTGACGGCACGCTTACAGTCTCAGTCGGACTCACCGGAAATGGCGTCACCATCCCAGAATTTAACCCCGACGGAGGACCGATCGGAACACCGATCGGCGCCATCGGCGTCGCAATCCCCGGATCCGGAAGGGCAACCCCCGTAGGCGCTCCCGTCAGCGTGTTGTAGGCGTTGTTGGCATAGCTCCCCGAATTGCTCCCCGAATTACTCTGGCCCATTCCAGAAGACATCGGCGGCGCAGAAGTCGTCAATGCGGATGTTCCATTCACGGGAATCCCGGCCCAGACCGGACTAGCCCCGATCATCCCCGTTCCTTCGATCGGCACCACCCCACGATTGTCCACTGGATTCAATCCGTTCTGATTGATAAAGCCGCCCTGATTGCCGTACTGCTGCGCATTCATCCGATCGATCGCTTGAGCTAGCGGATTGATCCGAGCCGATAACCCGTCGGTTCGGGTGAAAAGAGTATTTTGAGCCGTGGCTGAATTCAGGTCAGCGCGACCGGGCATCCCCCCGATCGACAAATTATTAGCCATCCCATTGCTGATCCCATTACTCATTCCATCGGCACCCAAGGTCTCTGGCGTAAACTTCACCAACTGCGCCAGAACACTGCTCCCAGGATCCCCGTCTGCTTTTAAGGTTGCCTTAGTCTTGCTATCTGTCTTAGCCCCTACCAGGGCATCCGGTTCACCTTCTTCTGTAGAACGATCCTTCATTTCCTGCATCAACACCGACACGCTGTCAATATCCGCCCCGATCGCAGAGTCTTCTGAACCTCCCGCTGCCCCCGTAAAGCTCAAACTCTCAGGACTCTGATAGGCCACCCAAACAAAGCTACTCACCATCCCAGCCCCTAGAAGCGGCACCCAAGCCTGTGGCCGAGCGATCGGGCGTAACCGGGCCATCCAATAGCGAAAATGTTGCGAATTCATAAGGGGAAGTCCTAGGATAACGTGCAACCAAGCAAACAGGCAGCCAAGCTCGACTCAACCATAACGCAAGGCTCGCGGTAACGTCAGGGTACCCAAAGGCATCGATCGGGGAACCTGTAAGAAAGAAATTTGGTCAGCTTATCCTGATTCCGGTAAGATGCATCTGAAAAGATTTCTGATAAAGATTTCGACGATCGTTTTATTAATCACGTTCGCGGATGGGCGTCATGGCTTATTTTTATTGTGAATGGTTATCTTTAAGGTGATTTCTAGGAATAAGTTTACCGGAGGCCCCCAACCCCCAATTCTGGGGGCTTCGGAATCATGCTCCCCCAGAATTGGGGGCCGGGGGGCTTCCGGGTAAGTTCTTTGTTAGAAATCACCTAAGTGTCTAAAACAAGTGTCTAAAATCAAGTGCCCAAAATCGGCAGCTCCGTTCAATATAGAAGCAGTTGTGAGGTAGATCTTGCCTGATTGTGCCTATCCTACGTCATCGTCCCTCATGAACTCATCCCCAAACTCATCCCCTATAAGCCCTCCTTTGTCGTGAAATCATCCATTATGTGTGAGTGTCTCCGTGAGCGTAATGCAGTTAAGTAACCCCTTGGACTCGATCGACTCTCCGGTCATCTTAGATAGTCTCCCCACGCCCACCGTCCCCGAAGGCGTCTGTCCTCGGCGCGCACGGATGCAAATTGACCTCCTCCTCCTTGCGATTGAGGCACTTGATGCCAATGGGGCTGAGACGATTTTGGCCGTGGTGGATGAACTGGGACTCGGAAGCGTGATTTCCGACAGGGTTACCCTCTGGCGGATGCGCAGCAGCAACCCCATGCGCAAACTCAACCAGCGACGATCGCTATCTCTTGTGGAAGGGAAATCGCTGGTAGTGATTCTGTGCTATCTGGCTAGACGGCTTACGGTGGTGCTTCGACAGTTGGTGTTGAGCCAGCAGCAGCTTGCAGAGAAAGGACAGGTGGCGACGGATGATTTTTATTTGGCGGCGTATGTCGATCGGTTTCGATCGAACTTCACCTCAAGAATGAACATCAAACGAGGCACGGACCTCGGATACGAGACGCCAGAAGCCATTAATGAATTGGCGTTGGATCTTTTGGCACAACTGTTGTTCTGCACCGGAACTTCAGGAATGCAGCGTTTGTGGGTTAGTTTGTTCGACGGAGAAGTGTCATGACTAGAATTCAACGACAATATAGCTTGCCCAACTGCACCTTGATTTTGGATGGGATGGACGACCCCACCCAAGCCAATCCTATGGATCTTCGTCCTGTGATGACCCTATTGCTCAATGCAGAATGTCACCTTGGCAGCGCTAACGGCCCGATCGCGGGGGGACGAGAGTTTTTTGAGAGCTTAGTGACGGCGGTGAGTCTCTACGCCCAAGAATTTCTCAGTAAAATCCATCTGCCCAAGCATGTCTACAGCGACAAACCCGCCATGGTGCAGATGAAGCGCCTCGGGGATAACGTCCACGAGTTAAGCTACCAACGTGCTGGAGATCCGAGCCAGAGCAGCACTCAGCTTCCCAAATCCGAAACGCTGAACCTCACCACGGTGCAGCTTTTTGACCTCGTTGAAGCGATCGACCAGTTTGTGGCTGATACTCAAACTCTGCCCTTTTGGTCGCTCAATCTGGCCCCGGTTCCGAAGAAATTTGCCCCGACGGCTGCGTTTGGTAAGCAGGCCATCCCCGCTGCGATCGGCCTTTCAGGGTTGGCGCTCACCGCCTTGGGAATCTTCATGCTGCCCATTCCAAATGTGAAGCAGCCAGACGATTTGCGTCCCGGTACGCCCAATGCAGCCGTTCCGGCTCCCGTAGCGTCGGCTCCATCGACATCCCCCTCTGCTGCATCTGAGCAGATCCAGAACGATCTCTCCGCAGTCGCACCGATCCAAGACCCCGCAGAGATTTCGCGGCTCCAGGGCGGACTGAATGACAAACTCAGCGCTCAATTTAAGCCCAGCGGCAAGCTCACAGGCCCAATCGAATATCGGGTCAGTGTGGGTAAAGATGGCACCGTTGTGGGCTTCCAACCGAAGGACGAGTTGTCCCGCATGGCGACGGGTGAAACGCCGTTACCGGGATTGTTAATGGTCCCAACGTCGGACAAAAAACCAGAGGCGATCGCAGACTACCGCGTTGTGTTTACCCCCGATGGCAAAGTTGAAGTGCAGCCCTGGACACAAACAACCGCTGCCGGAAGTTCTACTGTGGGTTCTGCGGCCAACCCAACCGTCAATCCAACCGCTAGCTCTACTATCAGCCCGACTCCGAACATCACGCCTAGTGCTACCCCGGAACCGACCCCGATCGCATCTCCTAGCGCAAGTCCGAGTCCCACCCTCAGCCCAACGATCGGTGCAACGGCAGTCAGTCCTAGCACTGCTCCGGGCCAAGGCGGCGAAATAACAGAATCAGCGACAATAGAGGCGCTCCAGCCTAATCTTTATGAGCAGATCGATCGGGCCTGGAAAAAGTCACCCACCTTCAATGAGGATCTCAAGTATCGCGTTCGCATCGGCAAAGATGGTAAGGTCGTCAGCTACGAGGCCGATAACCGTGCCGCCCGAGACTACGAAAACGACACGCCGCTTCCCACCCTGCCTAAAGCCAAAGACAACAATGAGGGCACTGCGTCCTTCAAAGTGGTCTTCAAACCCAGCGGACGACTGGAAATCAACCCCTGGTTCGGCTATAACAAACCCTAACCCTCTTTTTAAGACCGCATGGAGCCATCATCTTTGCCTTCACAGTCGCCTTCACAGTCGCAAATTGTGGATCTCCCAACGGAGGTCATTTTGCAGCCGTCACTTCAGTCGATTGGGAAGGTCCAGCTAGACTGGTCCCCGGAACCGGGCGCATATTTGGATCTCGAAGGCTCGACCTATGCGGTCCTAGAGCGGCGACATCGCTATCAGCTCGAATTTGGCAAATATAAGCTGCATACGATCGCGCTGTACGTTCAAGAACGCGATCGACCGCTGGAACAAACTCTATGGGACGGGCGATGGGTCGTAGGTGACGTCAGTTGTCAGTACAATGCGCGATCGGAGTTGCTTCGCTGCGGGGTCAATCCGACGGGTCCGTGCAAAGATTGTCGGGACTATATTTCGTCTGAAACCATGATATAAATGATGAGGTTTTGTAACGATTTCTCATAACGTCATGAAATCTGCGATCGCACCCTGCGCGATCGAAACTTCAGTGCCTGATCAATCTTGGAGAATTGAATGACCGCCACGATTCAGACCGCGACAATTCCCAGCAACGATGATTTGCGTCTACGGGACGTCA
>JAYUJY010000209.1:0-1030 GCA_043764895.1 Synechococcales cyanobacterium
CAATCGTGGTTAAATGACGATCACATTTTTAGAGAGAAACAAAGATAGAACTCAGGCACGATCGATGATCCTTTGGATCCGAAAACCTGGATGGATGGAAAGAAGCCTAAATGCTGCGAAACCCTCACTGCTTAGTACTCAGTTAGGGCTTCAACAAGTATTGATTTCAAAAACCACTACCACTACTTCTCTTGCACCATCTCCTAACAAAAGAGTCAAGAAAAAGTAGTTACCCATCTAAATCGGATACGCACCAAAGCGATCGTCATTATTTACTTCCACAACTTATGGGGGGGTCGTGTCGGTTCTTCGTATTTTAGGCAAACTTCGACTCAGCTTGCAACCCAGTTGTCAAGATTTAGTCAAAAAAACCGAAAAATACCTCTCTGAGAACAGCCAAACCCTTTAAAAACGGCCTGTATCTCATGACTTTCACGATTTCCCAATCCGCCAAAACCCAATCCCTGCAAGCTTTCCCACCGATCGAGGAAAACTTTAGAGGGAAAATCATAAAATCTACCCATTGGCAGGACTGGCGATCGAGCCAAGTGGATCCGGACATTATCCGCGCCAACGTCGTCAGTCTCGATGGCGACACCCCTTATTCCTACCTGCTTTACGCTTCTAGCCTCGATCGCAACCGATCGGGCCGTCTCTCAGCAGGTCTCCTATGGCGCTATGCCCACCTGAATGACGGCGGTTGGTGGTGCAATGGAGTGGATCCGTTAAACGACTGGATCCCGATGACCTGGGGCTGTTTTAAACCCGATCGGCCCTACGTGGATCCGAAAAAACAGAAATCCATCAAATACGAGCACCCGAAAGGCTCGCCCCGAGGAACTTTCTTTCTAAATCTTCCCTGGCGCTTAGGAAAACAAGTCTCAGAGCAGGTTTCAGGCTGGACCATAGACAGATTTGAAGAATTTTGTCCCAAACCGACGCGGATCCAGAACGGGAAAACCTGGGAAGACGAATTCCAGCTCCCCGAAAACTTAGAAAACGCGATCGACCCCAATTTCTGGCCCTGGGT
>JAYUJY010000210.1:0-16461 GCA_043764895.1 Synechococcales cyanobacterium
CCCGAACAACGTCGTGAAATTCTGGAGGGGTACCATCTAGTCGAGAATTTACATAAAATCGGTGGGTCAATCAACCGACTCAATCAAATAGAAGCGTTATTCTGGCAAGGTAAAGTCGATGAATCGATTCAATACCTGACGGACTGTGACCTCGAAACTGCCAAAAACTTCATTCAGTATCTGACCAAGCACCAGAATCGGATTCCCAATTATCACTATTTACAGCTAGAGGGATTTACGATGCTCTTTGAGCCAGCAAAGCTGAACGGGTCAGGAGGCGTTGAATCGGGAATTAAACAAATTAGCCGCCGAATCAAAATTTCAGGAGCACAATGGTCGGAGAAGAATGTGAACCAAGTCTTACAACACCGATGTGCTTATCTCAATAGTCAGTTTTCCATAGGTTTCTCACCTTCAATTCGTGCTTAATATCGCAAGTATTTATACTCATTGAACATGCGCCATCCCGGATTTGCCAGTACCCCCGAAATAGGTCAACAATTGCTGCAAAAGATGAAGGCCGATCGATCATTTGAGCTACGACTGATAGAGAACGATTTGTATTTATTCATCAAGCGCGACTAGCCTTGAAAATCCGTGAATGCCCAAAATTTGGACAGTCCCACCTCGCCCGATCGCTCATTCATGAGGCATGATAAAGGGTATTGATGTGATAAAGAGGGAGATGCGATCGTGGCTTCTACGGGATTCAAAGATTACTACAGCATTTTAGGCGTGGCCAAGAGCGACGATGGCGATGCGATTAAAAAAGCCTTTCGGCAGCTTGCCCGTAAGTATCACCCCGATGTCAACCCAGGCGACAAGTCGTCCGAAGACAAATTTAAAGAAATCAATGAGGCATACGAAGTCCTCTCCGACAAAGATAAACGGGCCAAATATGACCAATACGGCCAGTACTGGGATAAAGTCGGCGCACCAGGTCCGGCGTCCGGCGGCCATCGTCCCCAAAGCGGTCCCCAAGGAAGCGATTTCAATGATGTTGAATTTGGGAAGTTTGACAACTTTGATGAATTTATCAACGATCTGCTTGGACGCATGGGCAACAGTGGCGGCGGACGAGGCGGCAGCGATCCCTTCAGCGGCGGCTTCCGCAATCCCAACACCAGCAACGCCAACTTAGACATCCAAGCCAAAGTCACCCTTACTTTTAATGAAGCCTTCAACGGCGTTCAGAGACCCTTTTCCATCGGCACCGAAACCATCACCGTCAAAATCCCCCCCGGTGCCAAAACCGGAAGCAAAATTCGAGTGCGCGGCAAAGGAAACTTCAGCCCGCTCTACACCAGCCAACGCGGGGATCTCTACCTAATTGTCGAACTCACCAAACACGGGTTCTTTCAGTTTGACGGCGACAACTTGACCTGTGACGTTGCGATCGCTCCGGATGAAGCCGTCCTCGGAACTCAAGTAGACGTCCCCACCCCCGATGGCACGGTCACCATCACCGTTCCCGCTGGAGTCAAATCCGGTCAATCGATGCGGCTCCGAGGAAAGGGCTGGAAAAACACCAAAGGCGATCGCACTGACCAAATGGTGAAGCTGACCATCACTCCGCCCAAAGACCTCAGCAAAATCGAACGCGAAGCCTACGAAACGCTTCGAGATAACCGGAGTACTGATGTGCGATCGGCCCTCAAAAATGTGAAACTATAACCGACAGCTAGAGACCTAGGGTAGGGATTGTTGGGTTTGTGGGGAATCTGTCGATACTGAGGGGGCGCACTTCATATCTGACTGTTCGAGCCTTTGTCGTCCCCCCATCCCCACCTGCTATGCAACCCAACCAACTGCTCCTTCAATTTGCCCTGCGTTACCCAAAACTGATTGCGCTGACAGTTGTTCTAGGATTTTCCGGTGCCCTCTTCAATGGGGTTAGCACGGCCCTAATCGTCCCGGTAATCTTTGGGTTCTTGGGACAGGACGTGGGGTTGAAGGGATTGCCACCGCTGCTTCAGAAATTTCTGACTCCCGCCGATGGGTTAGCAACAAACGATCGCTACTACATAATGATGGGTGTCGTCCTAGGGGCGATCGTCCTAAAAAACGCCGCTAGTTACGCTAGCACTCTGATCTCCAGTCGCCTCTCCCAAACCCTCACAAGTCGGATCCGCAAAGATGGGATGCGGTTGCTGTTGGATGTAGACCTTGATTTTTTTAGCCGTCATCGACTCGGCGATCTGGTCAATCAGCTTGGCGGCGAAACCTCCCGCGCGGCAGATGCCATTCGGACGGCTACCAGCCTGTTCACCACCAGTATCACGATTTTAGTCTTTACTGGATTTCTACTTGCCATCTCCTGGCCGCTCACGATCGTCACCACCTTGCTTCTCGGCATTGCTTCTCTATCGAATCAGTTTTTTATCAAACGCGCACGCGTGAATGGAGAACAGCTCAGTGAACGATCGCGGAAATATTCTGTCATGCAGCAGGAGATTTTGTCTGGGATTCGACTCGTCAAAGCAACGGGCCATGAAGATGCCGAATATCAGCACTTAAGTAACCTGATTGTCGATCGAGAAAAAGCTGAACTGAATTCACAAGCGACCTTTGCCCTAGTCCCACCCGTCAATGAAATCGCAGGCATCATCACCGTCTTAGCCATCGTGATTCTCGGCAAAATCACCTTTGCAGCTCAGGCTGAGGCCATCTCGACGGTCTTACTCACGTATCTTTTAGTATTGTTTAGACTATTGCCCTTTGTAAGTCAGCTCAACAGTCAGCGTAGCAACTTCGCTAACGCATCTCCCAGTGTCAAATTAGTCGCTGAGTTTCTACGTCGTGACAACAAACCGTTCATGAATCGGGGTCTCACGGAGTTTACTGGACTTGCAACAGGAATTGAATTTAAGAATCTCGCGTTTCGCTATCCCGGCAACGAAGACTGGACGCTACAGAATGTCAATTTAATTCTGCCCAAGGGGCAAACTCTGGCACTGGTTGGGTCTTCGGGTGCGGGTAAGTCAACGTTAGCGGATCTATTGCCGCGATTTTATGATTGCGATCGGGGCAATATTTTCTTAGATGAATACGACATTCGAGATTTTGATTTGCGATCGCTGCGGTCTCGCATGGGCATTGTCAGTCAAGATACGTTTCTCTTTAACGATACTGTTGCTCATAACATTGCCTATGGCTGTGACTCTGCCACTCGGGACGACGTAGTTCAAGCCGCAAAACGAGCCAACGCCTATCAATTCATCGCTGAACTTCCGAAGGGATTTGATACGGAGATTGGCGATCGAGGCGTACTGCTTTCAGGGGGGCAACGTCAGCGGCTTGCCATTGCTCGCGCCCTGTTGAAGAATCCAGAAATTCTCATCTTAGATGAAGCCACCAGCGCACTCGACACCGTATCAGAACGGATGGTCCAACAAGCCATTGATGAGCTGAGTCGCGATCGGACCGTGTTAGTGGTTGCCCATCGATTATCAACCATTCAAAATGCGGATCAGATTGCAGTCTTCGATCGGGGATTTGTGGTCGAGACAGGAACCCATACTGAGTTACTAAAACGAGGCGGACACTACGCTCGGCTCTATCAAATGCAATTTAGTGAAACATTGAATGAAGCCTTGAGTGACACCAAAAACCAGCCATCCCAAAAAACACCCTCTAAAACGCTAAATCATACGATTTAAGACTTTTAAGACCCTTCAATTTATTCTATTACTCGTTCTTATGCTTGCTCAATCTACTCCCTTATCCCGTGAATCTGGATTCCCTCGATCGCTGAATGCGATCGGACCTGTGGCAATGCCGCCCATTGTGCTGGTCGCCTTTACGCGCCCTGAGTTGCTCCAGCCTGTACTTGATGCCCTAGCTCATCAGAGCGTCCTTCCCACGGAGCTGGTGGCCTTTCTCGATGGTCCGCGCGATGAACGGGATGTCCCTAAGATCAAAGCTTGCGTGGTTTTGCTGGAAACTTTTCGGACCATTCTTCCCGTGCGCATTATCCAACGCCCTCAGAACCTTGGCTGCGATCGCAATGTTTTATTGGCCCTCACTGAAGTCGCATCGCAATATCCGAGTTTTGTTTATCTGGAAGATGACGTAGTGCCTAATCCCTGCTTTTACGATCGGATCTCTCGACTTCTAACCGCCTACCAATCGCACAAACAGGTCTTTTCCGTATCGGCCTATGCGAACTATCCCGATGAATTAGAGGCTGATCTGACTGAAGATTTCATGGCTTCAAACCGCGTTTTTGCTCTAGGATTTGGCACCTGGTCCGATCGCTGGCTGGCACTTAACCTCGTCGAAATGCCATCTGACTATAATCCCTTTCAAAATTTTGCAAATATCCCCGCCAATCTCCAAACCAAATACACCATTGTCAACCAGTTCTTCATTGAAAAAAATCATAAAGTAGACTGGGTAATCACGTTGACATTGGCGACTTTAGCAAAGAATTTGATTCACATTATTCCGAAGCGATCGTTTGTCAAAAACATTGGTTGTGGCCATCCCGATGCTAAGACCTACCGGGATGGCGTTCCGGATTGGATTAATCAGCGGCATTCTCTAGATACGGTTCCGGACTCATTGCCGGAGACCTTAGAACCGTTAAATGGAAAATCGCGATTGCTCTCCGGTGTGGAGCTAATCGAACATTTCCGCCGATCGGACGGACTATGGCTGAATCGAGCTGCGTTGAAAATATTGCTGAGTCAGTACGCTAGCCTAGACGATCGTCGTGCTATCTGTGGCTTCTTCCTAGAGCGAATTCCGGTGATGGTGCGTCGCCGCAAAATAAAACAAAAGACTTGATGAATTGAGAATGATGAATTGAGAATTTTTAGGAGGAATGGATGATGAAAACGATCGGGATGATTAGTAGCTATGTGGGACTGAACCCCTGTCCGATTGATTGGCTATGGCAACAGGCTAAGCAACCTTTTGGGCAATGGGATAATATTCAGTTGAGTGCAACGGTAAAGAATCCAGATTTTTTACTCATGTATAACTTTCATGATTTCCCAGAACACCCCGATCGACATTGGAATCCACTCAAAAATCAACGTCGTCAACAGCGCTACCAGCATCAGCAAACTGAATTGCAACGTCGTCTACAAAACGTTCCGCGCGATCGGACGATGTTCCTCTGGCGTGAACCGCCGTTGCCAGAAGTCGAGCAACGAAGTATTGCCTACTATAATCATGCAAAACCTTATGCCTCACTCATTTCTGGTCCTGATGACCATGCCCCCCAGCCGGATTACATGCCTGCAATTTGGTATTTAACAAATTCCTTTGAAGAATTGGACCAACTGCCACCGCCCGTCAAACTCAAGCCCTGTAGTTGGATTACATCGGGTATTGACCGCACGGCCAACCATCGCGATCGGCTTAGCTTTCTAAAATTGATTCATGACAGTGATGTCGATTGTGACTTTTACGGTCGTGGATTGCCAGACTGGGCACGGGCAGGCAGTATTAACAACAAGTGGTATGGCATGGCTCCTTATCGCTATAACTTAGCCATTGAAAACTACGCCGATAACGATTGGTATGCCAGTGAGAAACTCTGGGATTCACTCTTGAGTTGGTGTTTACCCATTTACTATGGCGGATCGGCAGCGGATAAATTATTGCCGCCTGGAAGTTTTCTAAGATTGCCAAGTATGGATGAAAAAGGACTGCGCTATATCCAAGACGTCACCTCAACGCCAGATGCTTGGTATCAAGCTAAAGATGCGATCGCCGAAGCCCGACAGATCATTTTGCATAAATTAAATCTGGTTAATTGGGTTTCTGAATACGTTAAAAACTTTAAGTAAGACTTGAATCTATTATGAATTATCAAACTGTCGGAATTTGCACCTTGGCGAACGATCGTGTTTTTGATCAAGTGATTGCGCTGATTAATAGTATTGGTGAAGTAATGGGTGCAGATTTTCCAATCTGTATCTTTCCCTATGACAATCACTGCGATCGTCTAAAAGCCGCTATCCACGATCGTCCCAATGTACAAATTTTCCAAGATAGTGTTGTCCTAGAGTATTGGGATAATGAAGTCAGGAGGGTTTGGGATTCCTGTCCTAACGCAAAGAAAGAATGGTCAAAAGTGACCTCAAAACCTTATCATCGGTTTGGTGCTCATCGTCGATTAAGTGCATTTTCAGGGCCGTTTGATCGGTTTATTTATATGGATGCAGACACATTATTACTCAAAGATGTGACACCAATTTTTGAGCAGTTGGATCATCATGATTGGATTGTCTATGACTTTCAACATCGAGATATGAGCCATGTTTTCAATGCCAATAGTGAAAAACTGTCCCAAGTCGTAACGCCGCAACATCTAGAACGAGGAATTTTCTGCTCTGGGTTTTATGCAGCCAAACAGGGAACCTTTAGTCAAGATCAGCTTAATTTTTGTATTGCTCAGCTTCAAGCGGGTGAACATGACATTCTCTATTGGCAATCTGCGGATCAGAGTGTGCTGAACTATTGGGTGATGCGATCGAAATTAGCCGTTTATAACTATGCGTTGGAGCTGCCGAGTGATGAAGTGACAGGTTGTTGTGTGACGTCTGATCATTTTGAAGTTCAGGGCGGAATGCTGTTCGATCGAGGAAATCCCTTGACCTATTTGCATTATATTGGCCTGTCTTCAAGTTTATTTGCTCAGCTTTGCGAGGGCGAAAATATAGATTTTCCATACCGTGAGATGTTCTTACACTATCGCTATCTGCATAATCCTTCTAGCCGCCCAGATCTTCCTGGAAAAGCACGTCCTCATAATAAACGATCGTTCACCGATCGCATTCTCACGAAGCTGCATCTGCCGCGATAGTTTCCTGCAATCATTTTCTGCAACAACGCCGATCTTTCCAACCCTAAACCCCAATTTTTGAGAGCTTCATTATGAGTCGTGGAATTTATATCACTGCAAACGATCGAGTTGCCGATCATGCGATCGCCCTGCTCAATAGCATTCGCGCTTACGATACCGAAACGCCTGTTGTTCTGATTCCCTATGATGATAACTACCATGAAGTTTTAAGCGTTCTCAACACTCGATTTGGGGTAACGGTCTATCCGGATCTCGAATTTATCGATCGCCTTTCAAAACGCCTTCACAGTACCTTTGGTGAAAAGTTCTTCGCGCGTCCTAATCAATTCAGAAAGCAGGCATGTTGGTTTGGTGAATTTGATGAATTTTTATACATAGACACCGATATTGTGGTGTTTGAAAAAATCATTGATAATCTCGATCATTTTGACAAGTATGACTTCCTAGCCTGCGACTATCAGCATCGTGGAGGCATCCAAAACGTCTTCTCGAAGGCGATCGTCTCAAAAGGCGTCTTTAGTGCAGCGGACATGAAGGACATTTTCAATGGCGGCTGGTGGGCCTCTAAAAAAGGATTGATTACTGAACAGGAAATCTACAGTACGTTTGCTGAATGTGCAGCTCATCCAGAATATTTTGACTTCTCGCAGAAGACGTCTGATCAACCGATTATTAATTACATGATTCTCAAGCGCATTGCGAAGCGATTTAACTTGGTGAACCTAGACGATCGGGTGCCGGGAAGCTGGGCTGGCAGTACGCACTTTATTCGCGAAGGGAATCTACTCGTTGATCCGGCATCCGATCGATCGCTACAGTATTTGCACTGGGCTGGAATTCGCATTGAACCGGGCTGTTCCTATTGGGATATTTGGGCGCACTACCGCTACTTGGGCGAGAAAATGCCGTACTTTGCACCTCCTGAAGCGAAGGCAAAACCCAGTAAAATTAAGCAGTTGGCAGCGATGGTGAAGCGATAATAGATCCGTAAATTCCATGTGATATTTCGGATGTTTATGGTCAATCCTCCTATGTAGATTAGAAATTAAATCCATCATAGGAAGTCTCATGGGAATTAGTGTTGTCACTGGCGCTGCGGGTTTTATTGGTTCACATTTGACCGAAGCGTTGTTATTAAGAGGTGACCAGGTTGTAGGAATCGATCACTTTAATGATTACTACAGCCCCGAACTCAAGCGCCAAAACATCAATAGTTTTGTAAACCATCCTAATTTCCAATTGATTGAAGGCGACATTCAATTTCTCGACTGGAACCTGCTGCTAAAAAATGTTGATGTGGTCTATCACCAAGCCGCTCAAGCAGGCGTCCGGGCAAGCTGGGGTAGTAGTTTCCGGTCTTACACAGAGCGCAATATCAGCGCCACCCAAGTCATGTTAGAGGCCGCGAAAGACGCGAAAAACCTGAAGCGTTTTGTCTATGCCTCAACATCATCCATCTACGGCAATGCCGAAACCCTTCCCACCTCTGAACTCGTCCCGCCTCAGCCCGTCTCACCCTACGGCATTACCAAACTCGCGGCAGAACGCCTCTGTGGGTTGTATTACGACAACTTCGGCGTGCCATTCTGTGCGCTGCGGTACTTCACGGTATATGGCCCTCGCCAGCGTCCGGACATGGGTTTCCATAAGTTTTTTAAGGCAGCGATCGAGGGTAAGGCGATTGATGTTTTTGGCGATGGTCAGCAGACGCGGGACTTTACCTTTGTGAGTGATGCGGTGGCGGCAAATTTGGCGGCAGGTGCGACGGATGCGGCGACTGGTGAGATCTTTAACATTGGCGGCGGAAGTCGGGTGGTGTTGTCGGACGTGTTGGATAGGATGGAAGTGGTGATGGGGAAACCGATCGCCCGAAACCACATTGATCAAGCACGGGGCGATGCACGTCATACGGCGGCTGATGTGACGAAAGCTCGGACGGTATTAGGGTTTGAGACGCAGGTGTCGTTAGAAACTGGGTTAACCCGCGAGTGGGAGTGGATTCAGACTTTGTATGCAAAAGTTCCGGCGATCGTTTAAATCAGTGATCTTATAAATCAGTGCTATTACTATGCAACCTTCCAAAATTGTTCAACGCGTCTTCCGAAAAATGCAGTGGATTAAAACTCATCACTGGCCGATTTTTCGCAGTCGGGTGCAGTTTTGTGGGTTGCTTTGTTTTGGAAGCCAATCCATTTCACTTAGCTCAAAGTCAGCTTTAATCATTTCACCGCACCAAGATGATGAGACTTTAGGTTGTGGTGGATTAATTGCACTGAAACGAACGCAAGATATCGCTGTGAATGTTCTATTCATCACTGATGGTAGTGCCTCACACTGTTGGCATCCCAATTTTAAAAATGGAGAAATTGCGCCCGTTCGTCACCAAGAAGCGATCGAGGCGCTGCAAATTTTAGGGGTTAAAAACTCTCACGTTCATTTTCTAGATCAGCCGGATGGGCAACTCAAGTGGGTGTCGGAATCTGTACGAGAATCGATCGTCATGCAGCTTACAGATCATCTTTTGGTGGTGCAACCCGGTGAGATTTACGTGACGCACCATCACGATCGGAGTAGCGACCATGAGGTGACCTATGATCTGATTAAAATAGCGATTCAACGATCGGGGTTGACGATCGATTTATTGGAATATCCGATTTGGATCTTATGGAAACCCTTGCTTTTTAAAGACCTTAGTCTTCAGGAACTTGCAGGTGCAAAACGGTTATCGATCGGAACGGTGATGTCCCAAAAACGCAGAGCGCTTGAAGCCTACCGATCGCAGTACACGCCCATTGGAGATACGACCAGCACAGTGTTACCGAAAGGGTTTTTATGGCGATTTTTCTTGCCCTATGAAGTGTTTTTTCAGAGCCGAGAATAGGGCTTTAGAGCGGGATTTGGCGTGCAACTTCGACGAGGCGGCTGACTCGGTTGGGGTCTATGGCACTGTTTCGGTTGCCGTTTCGTTTGAGGGCGCTGGACACAATTACGCCGTCTGCAATGTCTAGATACGATCGGACGTTTTCCCAGTGGGTGCCGCTGCCGATGAAGACTGGCGTTCCTAAGGCGGCGGCTTTGGCGATGATGACCTCTTTGAGATCGGGTGCATCCCCGGTGGCGAGTCCGGAGACGATGATGGCATCTGCAAGGCCGCGTTCGATGGTGTCTTGGACTGCTATGGTGAGGTTCGAGGTGCTGAGAGGCTGCGCGTGCTTGACAAGGACATCTGCGAAGATTTTTACGTCGCTGCCGAGTTCACGGCGATAGCGCATCAGTTCGTGGGCGCGGCCTTCGATGATGCCTTGATCCGTAACCATTGCACCGCTCCAGACGTTGACGCGGATGAATTGCGCACCCGTACAACTGGCGATCGCGATGGCACTGCGGGCGTCATTGCGCAGGACGTTGATGCCAATGGGTAAGGTGACGAGGTTTTGAATCCGGCCCACGGCGATGGTCATAGCGCTAACGACGGCGGGATCGACCTGATCTTTTGGGAAGGGCGCGTCGAAAAAATTTTCGATCATAATCCCGTCTACGCCGCCGGATGCGAGGGCCGTGGCTTCTTGTTCTGCGCGATCGAGTACGGCCTTCAAATTGCCGCCCCAGCGGGGGGACGTCGGTAAGGGTTGAAGATGCACGACCCCAATGATGGGCGTTGCGGTTTTGAAGGTCTGTTTTAAGTCCACGGGATCCGATCCAAAGTAAGCAGCGTTTTGAAGCAATGCCTATCTTACCGAAAAAAGCAGCCTTACCCAAAAAAGCAGCCTGACTGAAATTCCCCACTCTTTAGAATGGGTCAACGTAGAATAGATCAACATTCATTATTGACATGCGCGCTGTTCGCAAGGGTTTTATGCTGCTTCATCTTTCTACTTGGTTAGAAGTCGAGTCCTATTTAGAAACGTCTCGTGGGATTATTATGCCGATCGGGTCCACAGAGCAGCATGGTCCCAATGGACTGATCGGCACTGATGCCATTTGCGCGGAGGCGATCGCGAAGGCGGTGGGTGAAAAAACGGGCGCGATCGTGGGTCCGACCATCAATGTGGGGATGGCACTGCATCATACGGCGTTCCCAGGAAGCATGAGCTTGAAGCCTAGCACGATGATTTTGGTGATTCGGGACTATGTGACGACGCTCGCAAAGGCGGGGTTTCGCAAGTTTTTCTTTGTGAATGGGCACGGCGGGAATATTGCGGTGATGAAGGCGGCTTTCTCAGAGTGCTATGAGCATTTGGCCGATTTAGGCCTGGAAGATGCGGACCAAGTGCAGTGTGTGGTGAGCAATTGGTTCATGGGGGGCGGGGTGTATCGGCTGGCTAAAGAGCTGTATGGCGATGCGGAAGGCTCTCATGCGACGCCGAGTGAAGTAGCGTTGACGCAGTTTATTTATCCTGAGTCCATCAAAAAAGTAGAGTTTGATCCGATCGCACCTAAGGGTCACAAAATCTATAGTGCCGTTGATTTTCGCCGTCGATTTCCCGATGGCCGGATGGGATCGAACCCGGCGCTGGCGACTCCAGAACATGGGCAACAGTTCTATATCCTCTCGGTAGAGGAGACGGCACAATCATATTTAGAGTTTATTCAGGCAAATTAACCAAGGTCCTGCTTAATCAAGCGATCGCTCAGTTGTCAATCTCATTCGTCAGGAAGACATTACTTTACGATCGGTTGTTCGGTGATTTTTTGGAGATAGTTAGCTTCTAAACCGCTGGCCTTAAAGTCTTTACCATCGAGCTTCTCTAGTAAGAATTTCTGCGCATCTGGGGTTAGGGTTGGACGTTTGCCGTTTAGCTTAATCACTTCCGTCATCGCATTGAGCCAAATGCTTTTCTTAGCATAGAACTCGATTTTGGATAGGGGCTGACTCGTGGGTGACGGAGACTGAGGTAACTCGGCAACCCGATCGATCGTCAGTTTGATGTCAAACGGAGCGTTGTTTTCGCAGGTTGCGCGAAGTTCCCAACCGTAGGATTTGCCGACCTCTAGCCGAGTCCCGCTAGGGAGATAGATGGGCATAATGCCTGCGGTTTTTGGGAGCGCGATTTCTCGCTCAGTGACGTTGACTAGGTTTCCGTCTGCGTCTTTCTGAGTTAGATCAGTGACGCGAAGATTTAAGGTAAAAGTGTTGAGATTAGACTTAGTATCAGCTTTAGAATAGGGAATATAGACCCAGACGATCGGATCTCCAACCGTTGTTTTAGTGCTGGTTCTCGCATCTAGTTCAGGAACGAGGGCCGTAATATTAAGCGGGGTTGCGGGACACTTGACCGATCGTGAACCCCCAGCAATCCGTTTGCCTGGATATTGCGGAGCCGCTTGAGCATTTGCCCCTGAGGCGGCGGACATAGATAACATTAAAACAACTGAAGAAACGGCGATCGTGATAGCTTTCAGACCGAACTTAGCGCCAGCGTTGTTAATAGAAAAAATACGGTTCATGATGTTATATTTCTGGGGGCGGGTAATGTATCTGTTTCGTCTGTCTGAACTATTTATACAATTACCAACCTATACAAAAAGGCTCACTTTTAGAGCAGCTTCTTTGGTTCAGTTTTAGTTACGATCGGGACCAATCCGGCCACCAAAACGATCGCCCCAACCGTCGGCACCAACGGCACCCAGCCACTGCGCTGCATGAAAATAACGACGCAACTGCCATAGAGCACGAGCACGACACCGCTGACCATTATTACAAAGTTCAACCCCGACCCATCGGCTTTGGAGTGCTGAATAATAACCGCGACGATTCCTGAAGCGCTGGCCCAGAACAGAATCCAGCCCCATTCCTGTTGTTCACTCCAAACCCAAATAGGCGTTTCTCGATCGCGGGTAAGCCGAATCAGATCGTTCGCTTTTGCGGCGTGGATAAAGACTCCCGGCGTTCTCGATGTCAGAGACGTGCCATGGTGATCAGGGCTTCCGGGTCGCGCGACCCCAATGATCACAATTTTGCCCGTGAGCTGTACATTTCCCGATCGATTGTTCATGAAATCACCCATACTCAGGCTCGGAATCGGTGTCGATCGATAGTGAACGAGTAGATGAGCATAATCTTTGGGAAACAACAGGCTATTGCGTTCATCCGTTTGTTGGTAGGCCGCAGGATGGGTCTTGCCGTCCATTCTAGGCAGCGGCGAAATCAACGCTTCTGGCGTTCGACGAAGATACTTTGCAGCGGCAACAGTTGCGATCGAATGGGTCGCGGGGCAGTTGGGTTCTGCGGGATAGGTCAACAAATGTCGCCGAATCCGACCATCCGGATCTTGCGCCATATCGACAAATCCAATGTTTCGATCGAGTCCTTTCGGAACCCGGAAGCCCGGAGTGTTGGCATCGGAGTGATAACAGGGTCCAATTAAGTTATCCATTGTGCGGAGCGAGTTACTCACGGATTTTGGTAGGCTCTTAGCATCTCGAATCAAATCAACCCCAATCACTTCAGCGTTGGCTAACTTGAGTTTCTGAATCAGCTTGAATAAATTCTCATCTGAGATGGAAAGATCGCTTTTAGCATTGCCATACATGCGTTGATCATCATCATCAATGGTGATCACTAGCGTTGACGATTCCATTTTTCTAGCATCTAGCAAGGATTCCACTTGCATCATCTGATCGTACATCCGAAGTTCGATCGGCTGTATCCATCCTTGATGTCGAACCCATGAAACAAGTCCGGTACTGACGAGACTGCATAGGGCGATCGCCAGGACGCTCTTTCGCGTGCTAAACGGGATGGGAGCGGCTAGGCTGAACGGCTCGACTCGGGTTTCAACCCCTGGCAACCATTCAGGTTCTCCCCGCATTTCGCGCCAGTTCTTGGGCCGCACGGCTAGATTCTGAAAAATCATCGGTAGCCAGCTTGCACACAGAAATTCGGACTCCGACGTTTCTAAATGTTCCCTCGCCGATCGCACCGCCAAATACAGCGACTGCTCTTCATGGGCAAACGCCGTCAAAAAATGCTTTAAAAACGCTTGGGCAACCCGATCGGGCACGGGTTCCCGCATGAAAATCGTCTGGGGAATGTGCAATTCAGCCAGGTCGCGCGCTAGTCCAAACCCATCGCAAGAATTAAAAATCGCCAATTGCAATCCCTGTTCCACCGATCGACGCAACGCAAATTTCAGTTCAGCAATCGGCAGCTTTTCCGTCGGATTGATGTACACATAACCCCGTTCTTGCGTGACGCTATGGCCTGCAAAAAACAGCACATCCCAGGACCGATCGCCCGCGCCTTCCCAGAGAGAGTCACTTAAATCTTGACGCCGGGGTTCCACTAAAAACGTTACGTCGGCATGAGGCAAGGCTTCGAGAAATTTGCGATCGGTCTCGATATCAATGCCAGAGGCATCCCCTAAGATCGCCAGCACTCGCACGGGTTTCGGACAAGAGGACAGTTGTTTCACCGCTTGATAGGTGGGCGAGGAGAGAGCAATTTCAATTTTGTGATAACGATCGAGCAGTTCCCAGGCGTGCCACGGCAATTGCTGAAGCGCCGGGTCATCCACCTGCAACACCAAGCGAACCCGATCGCGGGGCTGAAGCTGTTCTTGGAGCTTATCGCGAATGGGCATAAAGCTCGGCGATCGGAGCCACCGATTCAGTTGTTCTTGAAGATGGTCTGACGCCCTAACGCAATCCGATCGCGTTGCTCCTTTACGGACAACGCCCGACGCTGAAATCCGACTCCGCAAGCCCAAACTTCGGTAGGTTGCTTGCCATGCCCGGTAGTCTTCCGGCAAGGAAGGATAGGCTGGAAGCGCGCCAAGGACTTCGAGATCAATGGGCTGGCCTTCGGTTGCGATCGACAAGCTGCACTGAAACCCGCGCTCAAAGTCCCCACCCATGGATTTCAAAATCACCAACTTATCCATCGCTTCATCTCACGCTTTCATTCCCAAATTCTCAATTCTCAATTCCCAATTCTCAATTCTCAATTCCCAAACCGTTCAATCACTTGAAAGTCTGCGCCCGAAATCAGAACCTCAAACTGCTCATTAGCACCACAGTTAAATTCAAACTCCAAAAACTCATCGCTCGCCTCTGCATCGGCTTCATAGTGAACGACTCCAGCGTCATCCCGAATTGCCGCATGAAAGAGGGGCAGCGTCAAATTGGGACTGATAGGATAAAACGACAACGTAACTTGAGTTTCAGGCACTCTATTAGGATCGGTGCTGTCAAAGCTGGGCTGAATGCTAACAATGAGCGAGACTTGGCGAGAAACCGATCGCACCAACGCATTTTCTAGATCAAGATTAATGACCTTACCGCGACAAATGCGAAAGGAGGCATCTCCCTCGGAGGGTTCTCGGAGACGGAAAGCAAAAGCGGGCGGAAGGGCAAGGCTCTCAACGGTTTGCCATCCGGCTTCTAGCGTTTCATGAAACCAATCACTGATGCGGGTGACGGTCGGCTGAACGGTATTGGTCAACGTATGGGTCAACGTATTTTTTACGGTGCTGAAACTCGATCGAAGGGCCGGAATAGAGAACGTCGCAGGCTGAAGGGCTTCGAGCCGATCGACCAGCGCTGTCATAGGCTGAAGCTGGCTGAGGGGAAACGCTTCCATCTCGACAGTGGCCGTGAACCCCAAGAGTTCAGCGAGCTTATGTTCTTCATCAATTTGGACCATCACAAATCCAATGCGATCGGTCCAAACTTCCGCCGGAACATGGGCGGTTTCGTTCTGCCAGTGGGGCGGCTGGAATTCATGGGCATCATCCCAACGGGTCTCATTCCATCGGACGGGACCAACCATAGGACGGCACTCCAACTTCCCAAATGCAGGCAAGACCAGATCCGCTGTGTCCATCAGCGCCGCCATTTTTCCCCAGCTATCCCCTTGTTTCACATCGGTCTGCACCTGCAACAGGCCCAGAAAATCATTCACCACCAAAACAGCTAACGTATTGAGCCGAATCTGCTGTGATTTAGCAGGTGACGCATAATTCGATGCAGCGGCGTTGGCCAAAGCGATCGATCGGTTCGTCAGGGGAAGAGGAATAGACATGAGCTGTAGATTAAGGTCCAAGCGGTTTGCGTTTAGGTTCATGATCATTAAGGTTAAAAACCGAAGTAGCGTGTTTGTCTGTTAGTCACCTGTGTCCAATTCTTGAACAAACTTACGCAATTGTGGGACACAATGTCTCTGATAGAGCGCATTTAAACTCGGCAACGGCACCTTAAACTCCTTCGACAAGTCGCTCCATGTCGCCACCTCTGGGCATAATCGCCGCAAAATCAGCATTTGACAAGTCACCTGAGGACTACTCTTGAGATGCTTCGATCGCAACTCGCCGCTGGCATCTTCTGTGGCCCAAGCCCGAATCAGATCCACCAGAGATTCCTCCGGAGCAGCGGGTGCGGGAATATTATCGACGGGATTGAGACCGTCTTCGGCGGTGAGAGGCACATAGGCGCGCCTTCGTTCTTGGGCAATCGCCTTCATTTTAAGGCTATGGAGTCGCCACTTCAAATGGTTATTGATCCAAGTGGTGACGCTGGCTTTGCTGGGATCGTACAAATCACACAGCCGCCGACACAAAAAACAGTAGCTGTCTTGAAGCGCATCTTCATAGTAGTCCGAGCTTTCCCGCCACAGCGATCGAGCCAAAATCGTAATCATCTCCGTC
>JAYUJY010000211.1:0-3687 GCA_043764895.1 Synechococcales cyanobacterium
GGCATGGCTCGCCGTGCCCCAAACCCAACGAGGAGGAGTCATATAACTGGACTGTTCAAGCCGCAGACGACTAGAAATAAGGGTGTTCGATCGCACCAACCGATCGCCCATCTTAATAAGCCTACCGTTGGTTGTTAAACAAATCGCAAAGTTCGATCGTTTTAGTTTGTAATACGGCTAGATCGTCGGTTGTCCGCTTGAGTTGGTACTCCAATTCCATTAAGAGTGGCAGCGTTTTCTTGAGGGCCGGAAGCGTCATGGGCGCAATGTCTTTTCGCATGAAATAAAGCTGTTTTGGATTTTTGATATCCGCTGCTGCTGCGATCGCGTTATCATCTCGTTCCCCCGATTCAATCATCAACTTCACCCATAAATATTGCCGAAACTGACCGACTAACGTTCGCGCAATCACTGGAGCAGGTTCGTTTTGGCGCATTAGATCTCCTAGCATTTCTAGCGCATCGGGCGTCTTTCCTTGACGAATGGCCGCAAACAGTTTGAGCGTGCTTTGGCTTGTGGCGGTGATGAGAGGCGCGATGGCTGCTGCTGTTAAGGGTTGAGCGGCATCGGATGCAAACAGCCGGATTTTTTCCAGTTCACTATAGAGCTGGCGGGTGTTGTTTCCCACGGCTTCGGTGAGGGCTTCGACGGCACTGCGATCGAGTTTTACGCCCAATTCCTGTGCCACCTGTCGCACTTGCGCCGAAATAAGATCCGTTTTCCAAGGCGGTGGCGGCGAAAATTCTTTAATTTGGGCGTGTTTCTGGAGAAATTTTGTGGACTTAATCCGACCGTCAGGCTTGCCATCGCTGGTCAACACCAATGTCGTCGTCGCTGGAATCATCGGCAACGTCCGCTCTAATTCCGCAAACACATCGTCTGAGCAGCGCACCGCCAGAGTGGTATTGGTCAGCACCACAAATCGTCCGCCCATCCCAAAGGGCGGCGTCATCGCTTGGTTCAATGCCTGAATAATCGCACCCGGCTGATCGGGGGAAATTTTGTCTAAATTAAAACTGGCCCAGCTTGCGTCCAGCGTTTGCGTTTGGAGAACCTTGACCGCTCGATCGCGTGCAAAATGGTCCTCTCCCCAATAAAAATAAACGGGCATCGCCTTTCCTCAACGTTCTAGATACGATTCATGCGGGTGCAGCTTCGGCCCAATCTTCGGCCCAATCTTCGGCCCAAATTCCACTCCGTCTCCCATAACTTTAACCGTATTCCGTGAAAGTCCTGGACTCCCTGGATTGGCTCCTGTCCGTCCTAGCTCCTCACCGACGTCGATCGCGTTGGTTTCGACCTGCCACCAGTGTTCTAGATCCGCCACTTGAAGCGGCGGTGAATACAGATAACCCTGCACAAGATGGCAGCCACTATGTCTCAGAAAATTAAGCTGGTCTTGAGTTTCAATTCCCTCTGCAACCACTTTTAGATTGAGACTTCTGGCCATGGCAATGATGGCGCTAGAAATCATGGTGGCATTGTAATCATGATTTAAGTTCTGCACAAACGATCGATCGATTTTCAGTTCATCAATGGGGAGCTGACTGAGATAACTTAGCGATGAGTATCCCGTTCCAAAATCATCAATGGCAATTTTCATTCCCAGTCGCTTAAGATCTCGCAATTTTTGCACCGTCATGCTGACTTGATCCATCAAGCAACTCTCCGTCAGTTCCAGCACCAATAATCTTGGATCAAGGGCCGTCTCCGCCAAAATCTCCGCCACCTGCTGTGCGAGATCCCGTTGTTGAAATTGACGCATTGATAGATTAATCGACACGGTTACCAGAGGACGCCCCGATCGTGCCCATTGAGCTGCTTGCATACAAGCCGTCCGTAATACCCACTCTCCCAAGGGCAAAATCAATCCCGACTCCTCGGCCAATTTGATAAACGAGTCCGGCGAAACCAGACCCCGATCGGGATGATTCCAACGCACTAACGCCTCCATACCTGTCATCCGCCCCGTGGCAAGGTCCACCTGCGGCTGATAGTAAAGTTCTAGCTCCGATCGTTCAATGGCGTTGGACAGATCGCTGAGCATCAGATGACGCTCAGCCTCCATAGCGGCCATAGTAGGATTATAAAATCGATATCCCGTATCTGTCTGTTGACGACACCACCGCATGGCCGCATTGGCTTGAACCAAGAGATCTTCCGATCGCGATCCATGGTTGGGAAAGAGCGCGATGCCGACGGTTGTTTGGATGCGCACGTCTTTGCCATGGATGCCGTAGGGCACATTGATAATGCCAAGGAGAGTCTGCGTAAATTCACACATTTCTTCCTGATCGCCCGCATCAAAAATGGCAATGCCAAACTCGTCTTCACCGAGACGGGCCACAATTCCCGGACTCGCTGTCATCTGAAGTCGATCGCCCACTGATTGCAGCAGTCGATCGCCCACCTCCCGCCCAAAGGTCAACGTGATGGTTCGGTAACAGGTGACTTTCACCGAAAGCACGGCCACTGACGGGAGGTTGATGGATTCTTGCTGCGCTCGATCGCAGAGCTGCTGAAGCCGCTGTCGAAAAAGTTGCGTATTCGGCAAGTCCGTCAAAATATCCCAGTTTGCGGCTTTTTCCAAGGCCACTCGATACTGATTAACCTGATCTCGGTACCCCCGACTGCGATTGGCTTGTTTGCATAAGCACGCCGTAATCGCATTTAAAAGATCACGATCGAGAAAAGGCTTTACTAGATAGTCATCCGCGCCCAGATTCATGCCCTGTCTAATGTCGGCATAGCTTGACTGAGACGTCAAAAAAATGAAGGGTGTGGTCGCCATCTGCGGATCCTGGCGAACCATTTGTAGAACCTCATGCCCATCGAAATACGGCATACAGATATCACACAGAATCAGATCAGGATGCACGGCTTGAGCCTTCTCAATTCCTTCCTTTCCATCCTCCGCCCCCAAAACGTAAAATTCTCGGCATTTCAAGGTAAAGAGAAGATGGTCACGAATCGCACGATCGTCTTCTATGACTAAAATAATTTTCATGGGTGACGATAGCTATTCTTAACAATCATTGGACGGTGCAACTAGCACTATAAAATAGAGCATACCAAATGTATTAAGAAGCACATTTTTATTACGCGCTAATGATTATACACAAAGAGTCTCGGACTCTCATTGGGGCAAGACCCCTCTCCGTGTGGTGGTTGCAACCTCAAGTCAGCACTTTAAGTTGCAAGCATCATATATAGAGCAACATCGAAAAGAAGAGCGGCATTGCTTCAGTTTGAGCTGTCATTAAGTGTCGTTAATTGCAAGCATACGTCGTTAATCTGACCGCCGCGATCGCTTTTCTATCCATTAATCTTAACTTTTTCTTAATTTCGTTAAGCCTGTGGCATAGCTTTAGACGAGCTTTGAGCATTTTTCAAGCAGTTTGCACGCTAGTCAGCCCAATGAATTGAGTGCGGATCCATTCGTCTAGGGAACGATCGGCATTGAGGCTCTCGATTAAAATTTACCCATTCTGGGCACTCAGGTAGGCTATAATGCATCTCTTGTAAACACTTGAAACGTCCAAAGTCGTCTTTGAGTCGGTAGACCCCGCGAAGAGTGTGGGATTCTATTGGATCAGAGCATCGTACAGGAGGCGAATTTTGCCAGAGAATCATTAGGAATTGTTGAGTTATGGTCAGTCAGAGCACGAAAGATGTCGGTTTTACACA
>JAYUJY010000212.1:0-16331 GCA_043764895.1 Synechococcales cyanobacterium
AAGTGGTGGAAGCTCTTTAGCACGCCCACAACTCTATCAAACCGTCGCATTGACCACGATCTCTCAGGCGGAACAGCAGGATCGCTTTCCTGCAAAGAGTGAACTAGACCAACTGACGGCCTACTATGCCTCAGGCTTCAAACGTCTAGAAATCGCTCAGACCCTGACTCGATTTTCGGAGCTGATTGTCTCGCGAGCCGCAAATCGGATTTTCACCGGGGGATCGCCCATGGCGTTCCTAGAGAAGCCCGTTGAAGAACCCGTGATGACGATCGCCGGAACCGTGCTCAGTACGACGGAAGCGATGAAACTGGGGACGGCAACCTATGCGCAGTCGCCTAGCAATAGCAGTTTGGGTGGTTTGAAATCTGCATTAACCTCCAGCGGGCCGATTCCTCCTGGATTTCGCCCGATTAACGTGGCACGCTACGGACCGGGGAACATGAGCAAGTCGCTGCGGGACATGAGCTGGTTCCTGCGCTATACTACATACGCCATTGTGGCGGGCGACCCTAGCATCATTGAAGTCAATACCCGTGGCCTAAAAGAAATCATCGAAGCCGCCTGCTCAACGGCAGCTACGATCGTGGCGCTCCAAGAGATGGCCGCCGCGTCGTTGTCTTACTTTAAAAAGGACGCTCAGGCCACCGAACTTATTGATCAATACTTCACGCTGTTAATCAACGAGTTCAAAGCACCCTCGCCGTCCAACAAAATCCGTCAGCGTCCGACCAAGGATCAGCAAGGTCTTTACCTGCCTCAAATCTACTTCAACGCGTCCGAGCGACGTCAGAAGTTTGTGATGAAGCGCGGTTTGTCTGCTGTGGAAAAGAACGATGTGATCAAAGCCGCATACCGTCAGGTCTTCGAGCGTGACATCACCAAGGCTTACTCCCAAAGTATCTCTGATCTTGAATCCAGGGTGAAAAACGGCGAAATCTCCACGAAAGAATTCATCCGTCGCCTCTGTTCTTCGCCTTTATACCGCAGCCAGTTTTTCACGCCCTACATCAACAGCCGCGCGCTGGAATTGGCGTTTAAGCACATCTTAGGTCGGGGTCCATCGTCTCGCGAAGAAGTTCAGAAATACTTCTCTATTGTGTCTTCCGGTGGTCTCAAGGCGCTGGTTGATGCGTTGATTGACTCGGATGAATATAGCGATTACTTTGGCGAAGAAACCGTGCCTTACCTGCGCGGCTTGGGTCAAGAGGCGCAAGAATGTCGCAACTGGGGTCCACAACAGGATCTGTTTAACTACAGTGCGCCGTTCCGCAAGGTGCCGCAGTTTATTACGACCTTTGCTCAGTACGATCGCCCTCTGCCTGAACAACACGTTTATGGTCGCGGCAATGACCCGATCGAAAACCAGTTTGGTGCGATTTTCCCCAAGGAAACCCGCAACCCCAACAGCAACCCCGCGCCCTTCGGCAAAGACACCCGTCGTCTGCTGATTACACGCGGACCGGGCATCAACAATCAAGTCAGCAACCCTGCCGCACGCGGTGTAAATCCCGGAACCCTCGGTCCCAAGGTCTTCAAGTTTGACCAGTCGCCGAGTTTTACGGGCTTAACTGGCAGCTCGTCTAGCAAAAAGGGATCGGGATCCCTGCGATCGCCCTCAACTCAAGGCGTGAGCATCAAGTTCTCAGAAAGCTCGACTCAGAAGCTCATCAAGGCGTGCTATTTACAGGTCTTTGGTCGCGACCTGTACTCGGGTCAGCGGTTAACTCAAGACGAGATTAAGCTAGAAAACGGCGAAATCACCGTGCGTGAGTTTATCCGTCGCTTAGCTAAGTCCAGCGTCTACGTCAAGATGTACTGGACGCCGCTCTACGTCATGAAGGCAATTGAATTTGTGCATCGTCGTTTGTTGGGCCGTCCTACCTATGGTCGGAATGAAACCAATAAATACTTCGACATCGCCGCCAAGAAGGGCTTCTATGCCGTGGTCGATGCGATCATGGATACGGAAGAGTATTACCAGACCTTCAGCGAAGACACGATTCCCTACGAACGCTATGTCACCGCAGCGGGCTACTCCGCTCGGATGAATCGCATGGGAACCATCGGCGATCGTGGCACCGCACAAACGGCTCCCGCCGCAGGAACCGAACGCTTTATCGAACTGGGATCGGTGGGCGTCGATCGGGCGCTGTCGGATCAGACTAACCGAATCGCTCAAGGCGTCAGCAAAAAGCGCGAACAAACCAAAGTGTTCAAGCTCACCAACCTGTCGGAAAAAGCCAACATCGAAGTCATCATTGGCGCGGCTTACCGCCAAGTCTTCGAGCGAGACATCGCACCGTATGTGGCCGAAAAGGAATTTGTGTCCTTGGAAAGCCGACTGCGCAATGGTGAAATCACCCTCAGAGAGTTTGTGGAAAACCTCGGTAGCTCAAAGCTTTACCTTAAGGAGTTCTACACGCCCTATCCCAACACCAAGGTCATCGAGCTTGGGACCAAACACTTCCTGGGCCGTGCGCCGCTCGATCAAGGTGAAATTCGTAAGTACAACCAAATCTTGGCCACCCAAGGTCTGAAAGGCTTCGTGAATTCCATGGTCGGCAGTCCTGAATATGCTCAAGCGTTTGGGGAAGATGTGGTGCCTTATAACCGCTACCTCACCCTGCCTGCGGCCAACTTCCCCAACACCCAACGCTTGTACAACAAGCTGACTAAGCAGGACAGCAAGGTCGAAATCCCGAGCTTTGTTCCGTCAACCTCTCCGATTGATGTCGCAACACTGCCGATGATGGCGGGTGCAATAGCATCGAACAAACCTCACTAGGGCGATCGAGACTCAGACGGTCTAAGCAAATCGCCTGATCGCAAACGCTTGATTCGCACCCTAAGAGAATAAGATAAGGGGATGAACCTATCAGTTAAGACTTGATTGCCACAGGCGATCGATCAACTGAAGGCTCATCCCCTTGTTTTTTAAGGCCGTGAAGATCCATTCAGTACATAGCTTCACTATTCGCTTGGTTCTCTTGAAACATGGGTATCTTTAGGATAATGGTGAAGCTGTTCGCACTCCCGGTATTCTTATCTCGTTATGAATCAGTCTTCCTCGCCTCTATCGGGTGCGCCTCTATCGGGTGCTCTAACACTTTCTAGCAATCATTTTTCGTCCTTTCTCACAGCTCTGACGCCCGATCGCTTCCGGGAAGTGGTCCACGAAGTCGAAAACAAACTTCGCATCGTCAATCAAACGCTGTCGTTGCTTGATATGCAGGGGTTTGATTCGATTCTTGACGAAATGCTGAACTCCATTACTGAGAAGACCGGAGAACTCCTTAGCGCCGATCGCACAACCATCTATCTACTCGACGAAGCCAAAAACGAACTCTACACCACCGTCATTGGCAGCAACGGACGATCGCGGGAAATCCGGATTCCGACCGATCAAGGCATCGCTGGAGAAGTGGCCCAAACGCTGAATCCCGTCAACATTCCCTTTGATTTTTTCGACGATCCCCGATCGCAGCAAGCCAAGCAGCAGCACGAAAAAACAGGCTATCGCACCTATACAATGCTGACGTTGCCCCTGTTGTCGGACGAGGGTGAACTGGTGGCGGTTATTCAGTTAATTAACAAGCTCAACCTAGATAGCAATAGACTGGATGCGCTGGAAAATCGGATTGATTATGCGGGATTTAGCCTCTCAGATGAAGCCATTTTTCGCGAATTTACGCCCTGCATTCGCCTGATTTTAGAATCCTCCCGATCGTTTTACATTGCCGCTCAGCGTCAGCGCGCCGCCCATGCCCTCATGAAGGCCACCCAATCCCTGAGCCAAAGTCGCTTAGATCTGGGCGAAACCTTAAAGCGTGTCATGACCGAAGCCGAACAGCTCATGCACGCCGATCGCAGCACTCTATGGCTGATTGATGAAGCTAGTCATGAAATCTGGACCCGAATTCCGGTTGCTAATGGCAGTGAAAAAGAAGTCCGAATTCCTATTGGCACCGGATTTGCAGGAAAAGTGGCCGAGACCGGGGAACCGATTAATATTTCCTTCGATCTTTATGACCAACCGGGCGCTGAAACCGCTAAGCGAACGGATCAAGAGACCAGCTACCGGACCTGTAGTTTGCTGTGTATGCCCGTTCACAACCCAGAAGGCGACCTAATCGGCGTTACGCAGCTTGTCAATAAACGCAAACAAGGCGAGTATTTGGCCTATGACCCCCGCGATTGGCCCCAAGCGCCAGACTGTTGGCAGGCGAGCTTCAATAGCAGCGATCAAGAGTTCATGCATACGTTCAATATTCAAGCAGGCGTCGCGTTGCAAAATGCCCGACTGTTTGAGACCATCAAGCAGCAGGAACAGCTTCAGCGCGACATCCTGCGATCGCTCTCCAACGGCGTCATCTCCACCGATCCCACTGGCAAAATTGTCTCCGCGAACGAAAGCGCCAAGCGACTCCTCGGCTATGACGAGACCATGAGCTTAGAAGGCCAAGAAATTACCAACCTTATCCGCATCGATCGCGTTAATTTCCGCCGCTGGATCAGCAATGCCCTCAACCCCTGCGACTGCGACAAAGACCGCAAGCAGTACTATCCTGATCAGACCCTAATCGCACTTCAAGGCAAAGAACAACACTGCGTCAACCTCTCCATCAATACGATCGCGTCTATCGACGACGAGAACCATGTTCTGGGTGCGCTCGTGGTGATGGACGACATCAGCGACGCCAAACGATTGAAAACGACCATGTATCGCTACATGACCCAGGAACTAGCCGAGCAGCTTCTGGAAAACCCGGATGCGGCCCGAATGGGAGGCGATCGCAAGGAGGTTTCGGTTCTTTTTTCTGACATCCGCAGCTACACCACCATGACTGAGAGTTTGGCTGCCGAAGAAGTGGTCGAGATGTTGAATGAGTACTTTGAGGTGATGGTGGACGCCGTTTTTGACCATAAAGGCATCCTGGATAAATACATCGGCGACGCGATTATGGCGGTCTTTGGGTCGCCCTTACCGCTTGAGGATCACCAATGGATGGCCGTCCAAACCGCCATAGACATGCGCCACCGCCTCATCGAATTCAATCGACACCGCGCCAAACTCCAAAAAGCTCCGATCAAAATCGGCATTGGCATCAACTCCGACACCGTGATTAGCGGCAACATGGGATCGAGCAAACGGATGGAATTTACGGCAATAGGCGATGGGGTCAATCTAGGCGCACGGTTAGAAAGTACCAGCAAGCTCTACGGGACGGACATTGTAATCAGCGAAACGACCTATCGTCCCTGCGCCGATCGGGTCTGGGCACGGGAATTGGATTTTATCAGAGTCAAAGGGAAAACTAAGCCTGTGGCGATTTATGAGCTGTTGGGGATGCGCACAGAGGTTATTCCCGACCAGAAGCAGCAGGTCATTGACTTATACCAAAAGGCCCGAGAGTGTTATCTCGATCGGCAATTTGCTAAAGCGATTGGCAAATTTGCTCAGGTCTTGGAAATCGATCGGCATGATCAAGCCTCGGTGCTCCATGTCGAACGATGCCGTCACTGGCTCACTAGCCCGCCAGCGGAGAACTGGAATGGGTCTTGGGCGCTGACGGAGAAGTGAGGAGTTGAGAATGAAGAATTGAGAATTGAGAGGTTGGAACAAGAGTTGAGCAAGAGTTGATGAATTGATCCCGAATGAATTACCGTATTTATGGCTTGAATTCGCTACAATATCGGTTACTTCATTTCTGACTGTCCCAATGGCCTATAACTCAGACGGTGTAAATTTCTTGAAAGGTGACGTGGAGGCGATGGATGCCAACACCCTCCTAAAATATTTGCAGCATCAGCCGCCTGAGGTTTTGGAACGGGTGGCCCGATCGGTCAGCCCGCAGGCCAAGCAGATCATTGCTCACAACGTCCAGGGACTTCTCGGCGTGTTGCCTAACGAAGCCTTCCATGTGCGCGTCACCACTGACAAGGAAAATTTATCTAGTTTGCTAGCGTCTGCCATGCTTACCGGATATTTTCTTCGTCAAATGGAGCAGCGCATGGATCTCGAAGAGGAAGTCTTCGGTGGCTTGTTTGATGACTAGTTGGGTTTTGGGCACGGCAAGTTTTGGTCACGGTAAGTTTTGGGCACGGCAAGCCATGCCCCTACGGATCCGTGTTTCAGAGAATGTAGGGGTTTGGCTTGCCGAACCCTAAACCCAACGAAGAAGCGATCAAATAGCGATCGTTATTTTGATTGATTTCAATAAAGGGTCTATTTTCGCCGCGTAGTGCTAGCGCTGCATTTGAATAAGTTCGATTTTGTAACGATCGGGATCTTCGACAAACGCAATCACCGTAGATCCATGCTTCATTGGACCGGGTTCACGAGTGACTGATCCCCCTTGACTTTTAATCTGAGCGCAGGTTGTGTAGATATCTTCGACGCCGATCGCAATATGTCCGTAGGCGTCGCCCAACTCGTAGTGGTCCTGTCCCCAGTTGTGAGTCAGTTCCAACACGGTATGGTCAGATTCTTCGCCGTAGCCTAGAAAGGCTAGGGTAAATTCGCCGCCGGGATAATCTTTTTTGCGTAGTAAGGTCATGCCCAGCCGTTCGGTGTAGAACGCAATGGACTGATCTAGATTGCCGACGCGAAGCATGGTGTGTAGCAGTCTCATAATTTCTCCTTAATCTAAAAAGCGGGAATTTGCCGAAGGGGTTCTTCCCTAATAGGCCATTCCAACGTATTGTAGCGGTGGATTATTCAATAGATCCGAGCCTGCACCCTATCGCTCTAGAGGTTGAACGAGTATGTTTGATGCGTCCGATACTGCGATCGAAATGATCATTGCCCGTGAAGTCCTAGATTCAAGAGGACGTCCGACCATTGAAGCAGAAGTAATTTTAAGTGGTGGCGCGAGGGGTTTGGCTCAAGTTCCCAGTGGGGCTTCGACGGGATCGTTTGAAGCGCATGAGTTGCGCGATCACGACCCCAAACGCTATGGCGGGAATGGCGTCTTGAAGGCGGTGGATAATGTTGAAATGGTGATTACGCCTGCTCTTCTCGATATGGATGCGCTCCAACAGGAACGGATCGATCGCATCATGATTGGCTTAGATTCTGACTCAAACAAGAAAAATATTGGTGCAAACGCGATTTTGGCGGTGTCTCTTGCAACCGCGAAAGCCGCCGCAGAAGCCTTGGGTTTACCGCTGTATCGCTATCTGGGCGGACCCATGGCAAACCTGTTGCCCGTGCCGTTGATGAATGTGATTAACGGCGGCGCTCATGCTGACAACAACGTGGACTTCCAGGAGTTCATGATTGTGCCCGTGGGTGCGCCGACCTTCCGTGAAGCGCTGCGGTGGGGCGCTGAGGTGTTCCATGCCTTGAGCAAGGTGCTAAAGGAAAAAGGACAAATGACGGGTGTAGGCGACGAAGGTGGCTTTGCGCCGAATCTAGAGTCTAATCAAGCGGCGTTGGATCTCTTGATGATCGCGATCGAAAAAGCGGGCTACAAACCGGGCACTGAAGTGGCGATCGCGTTAGATGTGGCGGCCAGCGAGTTCTACAAAAATGGCATGTACACCTTCGACGGCAAAGCGCATACGCCTGCCGAGACTATTGATTACTTGGTGAAGCTAACGGAAAACTATCCGATCGTCTCCATTGAAGACGGGCTGCATGAGGAAGATTGGGAAAGCTGGAAGGCGCTGACGGCTCGAATTGGCGATCGCATTCAGCTTGTCGGCGACGATTTGTTTGTGACCAACGTCGATCGGCTCCAAAAGGGCATCGATGAAAAATCAGCCAATTCAATCTTAATCAAGCTCAACCAAATCGGGTCATTGACCGAAACCTTGAATGCGATCAACCTGGGTGCGCGGAACGGGTTTCGATCGATCATCAGCCATCGATCGGGCGAAACTGAAGACACGACGATCGCCGATCTTGCGGTTGCGACTTGTGCGGGTCAAATAAAAACAGGGTCATTGAGCCGAAGTGAACGGGTTGCGAAATACAACCGATTGCTGCGGATTGAAGATGAATTAGGCGATACGGCGATTTATGCGGGGACGACAAATATTGTTCCCAAGTGGAAATCGGCGTAATCCTGCGATCGATTTTTAGGTAGGAATTGCGTTTGGGGGCGATTGGTTTGAACAAAAATCCCTGGCGAACCGGGCACAAACCTTTCGCCCCTACAAAATTCATAGTGGGTTTAATACTGGCGATCGGATTTATTCTCCTGTCGGCCCAACCCGTGATCCAAAACGCAGATTCAGTTTGCGATGTGGAACAGTTTCTAACTTCCGCTGGACGATCGGAAACCATCACCGCTACTCGGGTGTATGTTCATCCCTTTGAAGGACAACATCAGGTTTTTGGGGTTTTCATCGTGCCGAAAACCGTTCAGAAACGATCGCCTGCATTACTAAGCGTGAATCAAATAGGCGTCTACTGCGATCGGATTTCTCGCTATGGTCCTGCGTACGAAGACATCAAGGCACCTGATAACAGCTTTGTAATGATTGATCACATCCGAACGCGATCGGCCTGGAAACTGTGGCTCCAAGGTGATTTGGATACTCTAAAGAATCCTGAGAATTGGCAACTGACTTATAAAAAATCTTAAGAATTACAATTAAAAATTAGATAAAGGACGGGACAGCAAATGGATTGGCAAGTGGTTAAGGATTACGAAGATATTCAGTATTTTAAAGCGGATGGCATCGCTAAAATTGTCATCAATCGCCCACACAAACGCAATGCTTTCCGTCCTAAAACGATTACTGAATTGTTTGATGCCTTTGCTAATGCTCGCGAAGATACCCGCATTGGCGTCGTGCTATTCATGGGCGCGGGTCCGCATACCGATGGCAAATACGCATTTTGTTCTGGCGGCGATCAAAGTGTGCGTGGGGACGGTGGCTACATTGATGAAACGGGAATACCTCGTCTAAATGTCTTAGATCTTCAAAAGCTAATTCGATCGATGCCTAAGGTGATCATCGCGCTCGTGGCAGGCTATGCGATCGGTGGGGGGCATGTGCTGCATCTGTTGTGTGACCTGACGATCGCGGCGGACAATGCCATCTTTGGGCAAACCGGGCCGAAAGTTGGGAGCTTTGACGGCGGGTTTGGCGCGAGCTATATGGCGCGGGTCGTGGGCCAAAAGAAAGCGCGGGAAATCTGGTATCTCTGCCGACAGTACAATGCTCAAGAAGCGCTAGACATGGGATTGGTTAATACCGTTGTCCCCATAGACCAGCTCGAAGCGGAAGGCATCCAATGGGCGCAGGAAGTGTTAGAAAAAAGTCCGATCGCCATTCGCTGTCTCAAATCTGCGTTCAATGCCGACTGTGACGGGCAAGCGGGAATCCAAGAACTGGCTGGAAATGCAACGATGCTCTATTACATGACCGAAGAAGGGGCTGAAGGCAAACGTGCTTTTCTCGAAAAACGATCGCCCGATTTTCGTCAATACCCATGGCTTCCTTAAGGAATCAAACTCTCCTTGTTAGAGTTAGCATTTGGACTAGTTTCTGGTTATTGGGCATTGATTTTTTGACGTTGTGTGACGCGATGATCGAAGTCAGACGATCGGTGGTTGGTTGCAGTATTATGAGAGAGCGATTTCGTTCTAATGATGAGGGCGGTATGAGTTCTGTGACGATGACGATTATGGAGAAACTGCAAGGGTTGCCGTCAGAGCAGCAGCAGGCTGTTTTGGATATGGTTGAACTATTGGAGCGAGGTGAAGTGAGACAAAGTGAAGCAATGGTGGCTCATCTGGAAACGATCGCAGGTTTAAAGCAAGGTTTTAAAGAACTGAACGCGGGGCAAACCCGTCCGATCGTTCATTTTATTCAATCGATGCAACAGAAATATGACATTTCAGGTTGAATTGACTCCGATCGCTGAATTGCAGATTGAGCAAGCGTATCAATGGTATCGCGATCGAAATCCTGAGTTTGCCGATCGTTGGTTTCGGAGTGTGATGAATCGAATTTCGACGTTGCAAGTTCAACCTCGCCGCTGGGCTTTGGCGGTTGAGCATGAGATCTTTCCAGGAGAGGTTCGGCAACTTTTGCATGGGCAAGCCCGTAACATTTACCGAATTCTATTTACGATTCGAGAAATGAGGGTGATTGTCCTTTATGTTCGCCATAGTGCTCAAGCTCCGTTGACTGAAGAAGACCTTGAGGACGATCGGCCTTCGCTGTAGTTATGGGAAAGGGCCGATGGTATCCGATTCTCAAAAAGAGGCTTCGCCAACGAGCTTTGGTTATCGACGTTTTCAAGATGGGCTGCGGGGTGCGATCGGCTTTCCGTGAGTTAGAACTGTGGGTTTCTGAGGTGGAGCGATTCTCATTACTGAGAAGATTCACCAACGGGTTTCGGATGGGTGGGCCTAGGTGGATATCTATCGAATTAACGGTTGCGTATCTCGAAACGGTCACAGAACTAAAACAAGGATTTAACAAAATGGAATGAAATAGTTGACTCCTAAACTATTTGGATTACATCAGTCGCTCAAGGTCCCAGTAATTTGCCGAGTTTATCAAAGAATTGATGGACATCTTTATGGATTTCGTCTTTAGTCATACTGGAAGCTACTATTTCTCTCGTCAATTCCAACCTTGG
This sequence comes from Synechococcales cyanobacterium, assembly GCA_043764895.1. Classification (GTDB taxonomy): domain Bacteria; phylum Cyanobacteriota; class Cyanobacteriia; order Leptolyngbyales; family Leptolyngbyaceae; genus JAAFJU01. Next base: position 10,607 of record JAYUJY010000212.1, read on the forward strand.
TGTTGAAGGGATTACATGTTCGTAAGATTTTAGAATCTGAAAAAGAGAGTCCTTGTTTTCAAATAGTAGTTTCTTCCCATTCACTAATGTAAAAATATTCGCTTTAACATCCGTCCAAGACTGATCCGGTGGCAAGGTTAGATTCTCACCAGCAAAAAAATTCTCAATCATCTTTCTGACTGGGGACGAAAATATATCATTATCACTAGCACCCATTGTCTGTAGAGCTGCTCTCACCCAGGCATCTGGAACAAGCAGATAATTTTCAATATTTTTACGTTGCCACTCACACAAAACAGGATTGTCTTTAGGCGGATGGAATGTATCATCATCATCATAGTCAAATAGCACCAATCGTTTGACAGAAGGAATTATTTGCTTTACACCATTAAAATGATGTCTACTGTCCTCATTCATTCTCTGTTTAGATCCACCACTCATTACACGGAAGCAAACTTTATTTAGCGTTTCTTGCATCTTTAGAGAAGTAGACCAGCTTCTTAAAAGACGTTCATCAGTCTCTCCTTCAATATACAAAAGTACAGGTACATTAAGCTCTAGGAGTTGAGTTATCTCTAAATTTGAAACATCAGCCATTGCAGTCAAAATCGCAGGAGTTGCCTCAACACGACTCGGCACTCGGTCAAGTAGAGAAATTATTTGACTAGGATCAACTCCCTTAATAAATTCTTCAGCATGTGTAGCAATGAGAAATTGCGTATTTCTTTGAAGCGCCTTTTGATTCTTGAAGTAATCTAAGATTTCTCGCTGCAAATTAACATGAAGGTGAGCATCAGGTTCATCAAGCAATACAGTAGTAGGTCTGTATCCATAAACAAAAGCTAAAAGAGTTAGTGTTTGATGGAATCCACTTCCTCCAGAAATGATGTCATATGATTTATCTCCTTGTTTATATTCACAAATTATTTGTGTGTCTACACCCCGCTCATATTGAGGATCTTTTAATTCAACATTAAACCACTGGTCAATTACTCTTTTAATCTCAGTCCAATCTTTTGAATTGTCCTGACAAACGCGAAGCAAGAGGTTTCTAAGGACACTCCCTGGTTGTGCTTTTCCGACCTGTTTTCGCAAAGGTCCATCATCTCGCCATTCCTCATTAGGCTCCAAGCCAGAGAAAGGAGGCACATAAGCAATGGTAGGCAAAAGAGAGTCTGATTGATCTGATTTTCCTTCAAGCTCTCTAAAATGCCTCCATCCCTCTGAAGGAATAGCATAAATTGTCTGTGGAGAGCTATATCGCAGCTTAACGCCAAAAGAACACTCCTTACGCTCAGGAGTATCCGTTATCCAAGTAACATCAATTTCAACCAAAATGAATTCTTGTTTCTTAGAGCCATCTACTGTCGTTGGGTATCGTCGATCAGTCTTCTCCCTCCAAAGAAGATTGAACTCCGGGACGGGAAGTGCTGTGAAGTTCGGAAGAACTACTTGTTTTCCCGTATTACCCGTACGCTTAACTCTACGGAATTCATCAACGCAGAATTGCCAAATTGCCAAAGCCTGTAGAATAGTACTCTTACCACTATTATTACGCCCAACCAGCAGATCAAACTGAGCAAAATCATATGATTGCTTTTCGATACTCTTGAAATTTTTTAACGTGAGTTGAGTTATCACAGTAGTTAAGGCAGTAGAAACTTTAGTTTGGTGCGATTTTAGCTTATTTTTCCTGCCTGGGATCTACTTGCACTGGATATATTTAGAACAAGCTAGGCTAGAAGATTTTTCCGAGAAGCCGATCGCCCCCTACCCAAGCCCACCATCAGCAAAGCCTACCGAAACCGAAATCGCCCCTCCCTCAGTAGGCTTAAGCCTTCGTCCGTGCGACGGGAAATACGATCGGTTGGGCGATCGTAGACTTAGAATTATTCTGAATCCCTAGCTTGAAAAAGCTGTTCCAAATTTTGACTTCCCTGATCCATTGATGAAAACTGAGTTAGCCAAGCAACTTTAGCAGTCACCCCTTGTAAAAAACGATCGCTACTGTTCAACCCAACCCGATCGGCAAGATCATCCGCGATCAAATTTCATTATTCTGCGTGGCGTTGATGAATCCGTTGACGAATCGCCTCTACTTCAGAATGAAAATCCAGAAGTTCCCCCCGATCGGCTTGTTCTAGACCGATCAAAACTTCTTGTTTAAGCCGATCGTGACTCATCTCCGCCTCTAGATCATCCTGCAACAAAATAGAACTTAGCCCTGCCATCACAACATCTTCGATCGAACTATACGTCCCATTTTCAACCTGACGTTTCACCAACAGTTCCACCTCAGGTGGCAAAGAAACTACCATAGAACTCTCTCCAAACCTTTTCCATTACAGTCTAGCGTACTCTAAAACCACCATAACCAGAGATTGGTCAGACAATCACCCCTCAGTAGGCTTAAAGCTTCGTCAGTGCGACGGGAATACGATCGGTTGTAGACCATCAAGACTTTCGCAAAATGCGATTTAACTCACTTGACCCAACACCCGAATCTGTAACACTTCATTTCGCGTCATCGGTACAATCTGTGACTCTGCAAGCACCAGAACCGCGATCGTCTCACCCAATGCATTAAATACTTCTAAGCTGTAGCCGTCCTCACCCTCGCTTACCGGATGATGATCCACGATCGTTGCTACATCCCCACATCGTAAACCATAACGGCTTACATTAGCGTTCAGAGCCACTCGCGAAAAGAGTTCAAATGCCATTTTTCTAGTCCTCTCGATCGGGATATAACGTAATAAGCTTCGTAATCGTTGTCTCAAACTCCATCATCTAAATGGTCAGTACCAACAAAATTACACCATTTGGACCCACCAACATTCCTCGGATTTCGTAGACGTCACCAAACCGATTGACATCTCGACTGGGCATCGCATCTAACGGCAAAATCTGGCTCCGCAGATCAAACCCTAATTGCTCCCAATTGTCTATTCCATATCCGGCCCCAGCCAAAAACTTAGATTTATCATCCGTAGCCCGCCACACTAAAAGGTAGCGGTTTAATTTAGCTGGAGCGATTGTAGCATCCTGAGGAAGTTTCACCACCTTCTCCTAACTCAGTTGGGGCGATTGTAGACTGTCGAGACTCTACATCATGGGTTGAATCGTCAACTTGAACCCAAGAGCTTTCGCCACTTTTGCAACGGTATCAAAGGTAGGATTCCCACCAGGAGATAATGCATCCTGCAATCCCTCGTTACTTAAGCCCGTATCTTGAGCGAGTTGACTCATATTTCTAGCACGAGCGATCACCCCAAAGGCATGAACAATGAGTGCAGGATCGTCATCCGCTTCCTCAAGACACGCTTCTAAATACAGTTGAATATCTTCTTCTGTTTTAAGATGCTCTGCCGAATCCCAACGAGTTGTTAAAATAGCCATGATTTAGTCTCCTAATTGTTTCGCAAATTCTTTAGCTTTTTTGATATCAGAATCTTGAGAGCTTTTATCCCCACCAGATAGAAGAATAACCACGACAAGATCAACTTGAACAAAGTAAACCCTGTATCCAGGACCATAATGAATCCGAAGCTCACTCACCCCTGCTCCCACAGGTGCAACATCACCAAAGTTCCCCAGTTCCATCCGATCGATCCGTGCCTAGACGCGAGCTTTTGCTCTTCGATCTTTAAGATCCTTGAACCAAGTTAAAAACGTGTCTGTTTGGCGAACTTCAACCAATAAACACCTTCACCCACCGTAAGAACTTCTCTATAGTATACCGATCGAAACCGTTCTTGAGCCTTCGTCAGTGCGACGGAAACTGCGATCGGTGGGGGCGATGACCTCCGGTCGGTCGTAGTAGACCATCAAAACTTTCGGAAGATGCGATCTAACTCACCTTGACAGGGGTAGGAATCAAACCCCGTTACTAAAACTGAAACCGGGCATAAGTGTGGATCGATCGTCTGCATAATCAGGGGATATCTTGATGAGGCGACCCTTATGATGCAGGACTCTATTCAGCCCTCGGCGCTGCTACAGAAGTTTAGACTCCCCCCGTTTGAGCTACCGCAAGACGCACGGCTCTACCAAATTGCGTCGCTTAGCACGTTTCTTCTCGTGGGGTTTGCAACGCGCGACTGGACGTTGCATCCTGAGGTTGTAATTAGCGCTGTTTTGACGTGTCTAGGCACCCAATACTTATTTCTCAAATTTCCTTTTGGTCAGCAGGATTTGGGAGAGTCTTTGCCTGCGATTACAATAGAATCTTTTTACAGTCCCATGATCACGTCGTTGGGATTATCAATTCTGCTGCGGGTCGATCATTGGTGGATTATGGCGTTTGCTTCAGTGATGGCGATCGCGTCTAAATTTGTTATCCAAGTCAATCACAAGCATGTCTTTAATCCGGCTAATTTTGGGATTGTGTCAGCGTTGGTGTTGACGGGAGGAGCTTGGGTGTCGCCGGGGCAGTGGGGTGAATCGGTTTGGTTTGGGGTAATGTTTCTGATTTGTGGAGGGCTAGTGTTGCGAAAGGTGGGGCGATTTGATACGACGATCGCTTTTTTAGGGTTTTATATTGGGTTGGAGTTGTTGCGAAATTTGTATCTCGGTTGGACGTGGGATGTGTGGGCGCATCGGATGATGAGCGGGTCGTTGATGATGTTTTCATTGTTTATGATTACTGATCCTCGGACCATTCCAAATACCCAGGTGGGTCGGTTGGTTTGGGTGTTTTCGATCGCGTTTCTGACGTTTGTGTTGCGGAATTTTTTCTTTTTGAATACGGCGGTGTTTTTTGCGTTGTTTTGGGTGGCTCCTTTGGCGGTGGTGTTCGATCGGTTTTGGAGGGGCGATCGGTTTGTTTGGAATCGGGAATAAATTTATTTTAGTTTGGAGATTGATGTGAAATTTTTAATGTCGTCAGTGTTGGCGTTGGTGTTGGTGTTTACGAATATGGCCCCGGTGTTGGCGTTTTGTGGATTCTATGTGGCGAAGGCTGATACGAAGCTGTACAACCAGGCGTCTCAAGTGGCGATCGCACGCGATGGCGATCGGACAATTCTTACGATGGCAAACGATTATCAAGGCGATGCGAAGGATTTTGCGATGGTGGTTCCGGTGCCGACGGTGCTAAAAAAGGAACAGGTGAAGGTCGCAAATCCTAGCATTATTGAACGGCTAGATGCGTTTAGTGCGCCGCGTTTGGTGGAGTATTTTGATAGCAATCCGTGCGATGAACCTCAGATGTTGGAGTCGGATTTGGTGCGTCCTTCGGCGGTGCCCGCTCCCCTAGCGGAAGCTTCAAAACGGGCTAGAAATGAGGCTCGTGGGGTCACGGTTGAGGCGCAGTTTAATGTCGGGGAATATGACATTGTGATTCTCAGTGCGAAGGAGTCCGGTGGGCTAGAAACTTGGTTGACAGAAAGTGGGTACAAAATTCCTAAGGGCGCTAAGGATTTGTTGAAGCCGTACATTCGCCAAAAGCTAAAGTTCTTCGTCGCTAAGGTCAATCTCGAAAAGTTTGAAACCTCCGGCTTTACAAAGCTCCGCCCGATTCAAATTGCCTACGAGTCGCCGCGCTATATGTTGCCGATTCGATTGGGAATGGTGAACGCTCAGCAAGCTCAAGATCTAATCATCTATCTGCTCTCACCCAATGGCCGCGCTGAAGTCGCAAACTATCGCACGGTGCGCGTGCCGTCAGATGTAAATGTTCCTGAATTTGTAAAGGGCGAATTCAATGACTTCTACAAGTCGATGT
>JAYUJY010000213.1:0-3678 GCA_043764895.1 Synechococcales cyanobacterium
GTCCAGTCCTTAAATGTGGACGCTGCGTCAGAGGGGGGAAAGTCCATGATAATCGTCGGAATACCCCTGGCTAATCCATGGGTCAAAATACCTGCGATCGCCACTGATTTACCCGATCGTGTTGTCCCAAAAAACGCAATATTTCGGTGTTGCGTGAATGGGTCAATGAAGAGTGGAACGCCGCCTTCCTCGGAAATTAGCTCAAAACCTCGTTTATCGATCGGGTGCGGACAGACTAATGGCATCAATCCCGGTGCTTCACCAGTGAGATATAGAAGCCTTCTATTGAAAGGTTTGGACAACAGTGGCTCCCAGGTTAAGAGGAGTGTCTGTAACCAAATCTTCCACGCATACTCCTTTTCCCGCTCCACCCAAGCAGGTCGGTGGAAGCAGTTTTGGATGTACCGACAGGCTTCATCCAGTTGCGTTAAGTTACTCCGGTGGACCAAGAATACAGTCGCAGTTTGTAAGGCCACAGCCCCTTCATAGAGTTGTTCCTGTGCCCTAATCGCTTTATCCTGACGCAATGATGCTGCGACATCAACGGATTTATGTTTCGTGCTGCTAATCTCCTGTTCTAGCAACGACTGTTTCATCACCCGACGCATATTATTTCGGATAATCCCTTGATTCGCCTTCGTGACTTGGCAATAGACTTCGGTATCTACGACCGTTTCGCGGCACATCATGCGCCACAGATACGAAAGCTGGCTAAACTTACTACTCCAGCCTCCCGGTTTATCGCAAAAAATGATCGGAGCAACATACTTTCCATTCACATAAACCCACTGCCGATCGTCCACGGGAGTCTCACCTTCAATCAAACGACTCGTGAAGTGAACCTCCGAATTGACTTGCTCCTTTAAGCCTTTTTCGGTCATCACGACGAGCTGCGGAATAGGCGGGGGTTCAGATTGATTGAATTGTTGCCATAGATTTTGCCAAAGATCCGTTTCTGATAAAGGCGTAATGTCAAGCCCCATCTTCGTTGCCAGGTTTTGTTCCCAGTTAAGAAACCCGTCTACAAAGGCTTTCTCTAGCGCAATCTCGTAGCGTTGTTGGGCAATCTCAGGCGCAGAACCCACGAGACTGTAATACCCATTTTGTAATTGCAATAGGGCTTTCTCCCAAGCGTCACTCGCGACCGCCGTGGTCGAACCCAACGTATAGGTGCAGTACAGACGCAAGAACTTCGGTTTTCGTAACCCTTTTGCTGTGACATTATCTTTTCCATCTTTAATCCAAGTTAGTTCTCCAATCCGTTTCTTCTCGGACATCAGTAAGAATTTCAATTCAGTGCTGTTTGTTTTTGCGATCGTGCTATCTAACTCTCGTTGGCGACTCGCATCCGACGCAAAGGACCCCATGTGAACGGTGAAACTTTCCTCCTCGGGTAAGTCCTTCAAACCCGCTTCTAGCGCATCAAATATCGCCTCCTCTTGTTCAGAATTAATCGTCGTATGAATGCCTTTAACGTCCCAGCCAAAGACGAATCGCAAACTCTCAGAACCTTTCGGTCCTGATTGCAGCATAAAGGCGCTGGCTTGGCGTCCGCGCATCTGGAACCGGACTAAACATTCCGCGCTGAATTCATTCTCGATCGCCCTCGAACGACGTTTCCGTTCGCCATTCCCGATATCGATCGTCGGTTGCTTTCTTTCTTTTTTCATGATGTTTAGACTCCCTTAATTCAATTTCTGACCCGACCGCTTTTTAATTTTTTTGACTTCTTCGGTTTCTTTGATCGATATGAAAATCGTTCGCGTTGTGATTCAAGGAGGGTCTGATATCCGATGTAACCTTTACACCATCTCGGTTCTCGCATGAACTTCGATAGAAATCGATACGGTTTGGATCCCGTTAATAGCCACCATGTTCCACAACCCCAAGCAATCATCAAAATCGTCCATAAATACCCCAACTGGAGCATTCCTTGGAAAATCAGGTAGAACACCACGGCGATCGCGCCCCACGGCAATATTAAGTCAGCCGGAATCGGTCCAAATCGAGGTCGTGCATCCAAAATAGGATTCACACGCCGAAACTCAGAACTAGAGTCATCCATCACGGCTCTCCTAGTTAGGCCGTCCCAACGATGAAAGTCGCTAGGATATCGCCCAGAACAACGGCGATTACAATAATCAGTGGAGTCCGCGCTAAGTCTTGCCAATCTTGATCTTGGCGACCTGCTTGAACCACTTTAACCAACGAAATCCCCAAGTAAATCAGGAACAACCCCCGCAATACGTTAAAGATGATTTCGATCGCCTTATCTGCGCCCGTAAACTTCCCTTTCATCCACGTCTCAGCATTTTTAAAAAACTGAGCATTGGCCGCTTCAGGATGAGCAGTGGCTAATACAACACTTAACGCGCCCACAGAGCACAATCCGACAAAGGCTCCAAAGGTCATAAATTGCCTTAAACCAATCTGGTTCCAGCTTTTTTCGACGTCCCGGTACAGCCGAATCGTCGATATTGGGAACGCAAATGGAATCGTGAGTAACGTCATCAAGGAAGCAACAGACATCCCCTCATGGTAAAAGTTCGCGGACAGGAGGACGATCGCGCCTGCACAACTATAGGAAATAGTGGGCGATTGGATTTGTGACCAGATATTCCTCTGGTAGGAATACCGATCAGAAAGCATCGTAGCCATAGCAATACTCCATTTTTTGAAACTTCAAAAAACACTTAATTCATCAATTGTTCAATGCTGTGCAGTGAATGAATGCTGTGCAATTCAGCCTCTCATTCAAAACTCAATCACAAAAAATACTCCTTTGAGATAACCTTCAATGTCATCTCAAAGGCAATGTTGTATTCGATTCGCTTAATGTTTTGACCTTCAGACTGAGTGTTCTGACCTTTGGAATGGATGCACCTGAGAAAACTTGAAATAGAATAGAGTTCTATAGGAAATGACTATAAACGCTATTTATAGGTTTTGACAACTATTTTGTTCTTTTCTATGGACCTATAAAACATTTACTTACAAGATAATCAAACCAATTTTTATAACTTTTCTTTTAATTCCTGTACATAAAACGGCTAATTCTTTGTCGATTTAACGCTGGATTTTTAGTTTCTTCGATCGTCAAGAGTAAAGCTGTGAAGGAATCTACGAGATTTAAAGGATAAGTAACCTCGCACAATATAGTGACTGAATTAAAAGTTTTAAAGGATGCTTCTTAAACTCTAGAATTATTAAGTTTTGTTGCTTTATGAGAGACCAAATTACGGGTCAATTTAGATATAACTCGACCAAATGTGCCATTTCACCCCCTATATTTTTGGATATGGGGGGTGTTTGATTTTACTCTCAAAATCCGGTATCGAACTTTTGAATAATTTTTCTCATAATTGATACGTTACAATTCTCGCAACTCGCGAACCCTATCTCGCTCATTATTTATCCTATGAATCAAGAAAGCAGAGAACGCCTCACCCAAGCGTTTTCACAATCCCTACTATTGGGACAACACTATTCAAGTATTACGCAAGCACGCGCCCAAGCTCAAGACGTTCTTAGCGTTGCCATTCGCCCTGGAGATACTTGGGTTAAAGTTGTAGATGAATGCATGGAAGCTGCTGTCGTTCGTGTCGCAGGTGCGATCGTGCAAGGTTCAGAAACTACACATCAAGCTTACAATCGCCTCGTTGAATTACTCGAACAACA
>JAYUJY010000214.1:0-16133 GCA_043764895.1 Synechococcales cyanobacterium
TCTTCCTCGTTGGGTTTGGGGCACGGCAAGCCATGCCCCTACGGTCTCTGGAACCCGGATCTGTAGGGGCATGGCCATGCCGTGCCCCAAACCCAACGAGTTTTATTAACGGTCTTGTTTATGCCACACAGGACTAAGAAGACGCCTTGAAACCACTTTTTCAGGTCTCTCAAAACTCGCCGCAACTGCTTACCCTTCTAGCGTTCTACGCCACTCTGCATCCAGCCGATCGCGCTGCTCCACTTCTTGGTCTAACATATCGCGATCGGTGGTGTAGATCATTGTCTCCTGGTCCACCCGAGTTTGGACGGCAAAGGCTTGTGCTTGAGTGAGCTTTTGGGTGAGCGCCGCGTCGGGGGTGCGGAGGGTGCGGGCGTGAGCGGCGCGATCGCGATTACGGGCAGATATTTTGTCGTTTTTGCCTAACATCATTAGCCAGCGCACGAGGGGAAGTCCGAGGTAAAAGCTGGCGTAGGCTGTGCAGGCGATCGAGACCGTACGGAGAATTCCAGGGGCGGCAATCGACTTAGGGAGCACTCCCGTGAAGAATAAGCCCATAAACAATAAGATAACGCCTAGCAGTCCAGCCCATAGGACCAAGGAGGGATCGGCTTCGCTGAGGTGCCAGGGTTTTTCTTCAAGGTGGTCAGTGTCCGGTTCTGGGCTGCCTTGTGCTGAATTTAGTTGCGCTGAGTTAAGTTGTGTCCGGTTTACTTCACCGAGGGTTTTTTGGAGATCAGGAAAGCGATAGAGAATTTGTCCCTCGGGGGTGACTTCAGGACTGCCGTTAAACCGCGACAAAACGGGAATCATAAACCGCTCATAATCGCGATCGAAATCCCGATCCAACGTATCGAGATACGGCATCACTTGTTCTGCAACGACGGCTCCCTTCGCGTTGTAAATTACGTTGCCAATCGATTGCCAACGGCGTTCTTCTAAGTTGCGATTTGGATTACCGTCTCCAAAGACAAACGAGAAAATCGCTTCAGGAAACGATCCCTTTTTGCGATCGAGAGCATCGGGAGCCGATCGCCGATCATCCCCGCCCCGCCAGCTTCCAAAATCGATAAACCAAAAACCTGGAGACCAGAACCCGCCACCGTTTGGCATTCCAAAACTGCCCCCCGATGAATCGGAATCAGAATCAGAATTCCCCGTTGCCGCCATAGCGACCGCGATCGCGACGAGAACCATCACACCCAATGCGATAAACAACGTAATGCCAAACGCAATCCGAATCACGGTCATCACCGTCCCTGAAATCCCATCCCACCACGCTTGCAGTTGAATTTGCCAATACTTATTTTGCAAAATCGATCGATAGCTTGGCGAAAACAAGTACGCAACATCGCCTGATTCAGTCACTTGAAGCGTGGCTCCAGTTTCGGTGGCAAGGGCGAGGACGCCTTGTTCTGCGAGGGCAATTTCCAATCCCGACTGCGCTGCTACATCGCCTATAGTTGCGCGGTAGTTCAGACGATCGATCGCTTTTAAAACGGCGGGATTAAGGGTGGGTGGCATAGGAATCATGGCAAATGGAGAGTTCTTTTATTGTAACGAATGGGATTCACGTTGGGTTGACGATTCGCGCTGAGTCACAATCGCCGCGTAAGCCAAGTCAAAATCGGCTTGAGTAATGACGATCGCAGCAGCCGTCACACTCTCACTCACGCAACCCGTCAGCGCCGCCCGATATCGTCGCACCGATCGCAAGGCCGCTTGATTACTCAATAGCGCCAAGTCAGCGCCGTTCCATCCTTCTGTTTGGGTCGCAAACTCGGTAAGGTTAACGCCTTCTAACGGGCGATCGCTGTTGTGAACCTGCAAAATTGATAGTCGGCTTTGCATATCAGGCAGGTCCACTTTCAACTGAAGATCCAATCGCCCCGATCGTAACAACGCCGGATCGAGCGCATCTGGACGATTGGTTGCCGCCACTAAAATCACGGTGCCACTGTCTTGGAGTCCGTCGAGTTCGGTTAGCAACTGGCCCACCACGCGATCGCTCACCCCCGAGTCGCCACTAAATTTGCCGCGTGCGGGAGCGAGGGTGTCAATTTCATCAATGAACACCACACAAGGCGACGCTTGACGCGCTTTGCTAAAAAGTTCGCGCACCGATTGTTCCGCCGATCCGACCCAGCGGCTCATCAATTCAGGACCGTTGACGGCGATGAAGTTGGCTTTGGCTTGAGACGCGATCGCTTTAGCCAGAAGCGTTTTCCCCGTTCCCGGTGGTCCCCAGAGCAGGACTCCGCGCGGCGCTCTAGCCCCCGTTTTGGCATACAGATCAGGGTATAGTAACGCCCCTTCGACAGACTCTTGGAGCGTTTGTTTGATGTCATCAAGACCGCCGATGTCGTTCCAGGCAATGTTGGGCGACTCCACTTCCACCGATCGCAGCACCGAGGGTTTTATCTCCCGCAGCGCCAACAGAAAATCGTCCTGGGTGACGAAGAGATCGTCGGGCATGGCATCACTCAGCGACGGCACCTGACGCCGCAGACCAATGTACGCTGCTTTTTGCGTCACGGCTTTCAGATCCGCACCCACCATTCCCACCGCCAAATCCGCGACCTCATCCAACTTCACCTCACTCGACAGCGGCATCGATCGGGTCAGAATCTGTAAGATCTCCAGACGCCCCGCGCGATCGGGAACCCGATATTGGATCTCGCGATCGAAGCGTCCAGGGCGACGAAGGGCCGGATCGAGATGATTGGGTCGGTTCGTTGCGGCCAACACCATTACGCCGTCGGTATGGGCAAACCCATCCATTAGCGTCAACAATTGCGCCACAATGCGTTTTTCGACTTCGCCTTCGACCTTACTGCGATCGGGGGCAAGGCTATCAATTTCGTCGATAAAAATAATGCAGGGAGCAGCAGCAGCGGCTTTTTCAAATACCGATCGAAGTTTGGTCTCAGCTTCACCGTAGTACTTGCCCATGATTTCTGGACCCGCAATGGCAATGTAGTTGACCTGCAAATCAGCCGCGATCGTCCGGGCCGTGAGGGTTTTGCCTGTGCCGGGAGGACCGACGAGGAGGATTCCGCGTGCAGGTTCGAGTCCCATGCGACCCAGCAATTCAGGACGTTTCAACGGCAACTCCACCAGTTCGCGCAATTCCCGCAGTGTGTTACCCAGTCCCCCTATTGAGGTCTGCCCAAAACCTGCTCCAAAGTCTGCGCTAGACGGAGGAGGAACGATCGCCGGGTCGTCAGCAGTGGCAGGAGTCGTTGGTTTCGGGACCGATCGGGCATTGGACTTGCCGACATTACTCACTCCTACATTACTCACCCCCACTGGACTAGAGTCCGTGCGACGCGGAATGCTGCTGAGACGACGACCGTTGATTTGGACTTCAGTTTGAACAGCGCTGTTGAGTTCGCCATTCTTGGCTTTTTCCTCTAACGTCTGCGCAAGTTCTAACAGTTGCTCAAAGCCCTTAAACAAATCGTTCATGTCCCAGCCTCAAAGAATGATGGATTCTGACCTGAGTATTCCCCAACTCATAGGCCAAACCGCTCTGGAACTTATTGCAACACAACTGGCTAGTACTATGCGGCGTAAGTAAGCCCAGTATTGCAAACAATCCAGATAATCAGACCTATTGATCTATTCTTCGTTGGGTTTGGGGCACGGCAAGCCATGCCCCTACGGTCTCTGGAAAGATAGATTTGTAGGGGCATGGCACGCCGTGCCCCAAACCCAACGGAAAGGTTCTAAATACCTGGCTTATTTACGCCGCATGATACTAGCGCAAAACTCTGTTTATTTATACGGCTTGAACAGTTTTGAGATTCTGTGGTGGAGCTTGACTGATCAGTATGAAATTACTCAGCAATTAATTATGCGCCAAAATCCCCAAATTTTCCAAAGTCCGATGTTTGAAGATGTTTATTTTCATCGGCTAGAACTAGCGATCGCATGGCAACGATCGTTGATCAAATGATAGACACGATCGCTATCTAAATCCCATTCAGCTCAACCCAGTTCGGATGCCTTAGACGCCCTATTCAAATGCCGGACTACGATTCCCTTCAGCAACTTTAAAATCGTCTCCGCTTCTAACTTCTCCACATATTCCCGCGAATACTCTGTTTTTAACGTCGGTCGATCGCTTTTTATGCCTGACACTTCAGCGCGCACAAATTTCCAAACATCGCCAATGGTATAACAGCCAAAAATTTCCTGAACCGCCTCACCATCTAGCTCCCAATTTAAATGGGCTGCTGCCAGAAGCTGGCCATAAAGCTGATACACCGGACTCTGCGCCTCAACCCCTTTCTTCGCTTCAACAACGACCAAATAAGGAGCCTCCACCCGCCCAATCACACTCCGTCCCAACACACCATCCGCCAGACCTTCCAACGCAAACAGCTCATACTGCGCCCTCAACATCACCTCAGCCCAAGCCTCAACATTTTCACTCTCCGCCAACGTCAACAATGGGAAAATCGCTTTCCCCCAAACCGTCGCCTCATTCATCAACGTCGTATCCCGATCGAGTAAATAAGCACTCACCTCCGTCACCCGCCGTTGCTCTTGGTCGGTCAACGCAATGGACGTCACCTCATTCCAGTCATACCGACCGATCGTCCCTTCCTGAAGATGAATCACAGACCTAAGATCTTCAAGCGTGATCGAAGAAAATATTAGCTTAGGCATAGCAACAGACATCCAAGAGAATAGCCTCATCATAACGTCCGAGATCGGCTCCCCCATCCACCCCATCCATTCATTCGGATTAAACTAATGGAAGAACGCCCTGATATCCTGTTCACTCGATCGCTCATGATGAAAACTGCACCTCACATTCCAAGACCCTTCACAAAACCCGCTTGGCTTCAACAGTTGCAGTGGGTCGTTGATCCGGTGGACTATATGGAAACGGCAGCGCGTGTCTGCCCTGATATTTTCCAAGCCAGTGTGGTGGGGTTTGGGGGCGGGTTGGTGTTTGTGAATCAGCCGCAAGCCATTCAGGAGATTTTGACGCGGGATACAACACTTGGATCGCGCATCAATCACTATACGGCTCCGGGCGATCTCAATCGGATTCTGGCTCCTGTCCTAGGAGATTCTTCGGTCATGATGCTAGATGGCGATCGGCATCGAAAGCGAAGGCAGTTGGTGATGCCGCCTTTTCATGGTGAACGGATGCGGGCTTACGGTGATCTCATCGGTGAATTGGCAATTAAGGCGTTTGATGCGATTCCCCTGAATCAGCCTTTTGAGGCTCGGGTCGTGACGCAGGATATTTCGCTCAATATTATTCTGAAGGCGGTTTTTGGATTGTCTGAGAGTGACATTGATGGCGGGATTAGGGGCGATCGCTTCCAAAACTTAAAACATTTAATGACCCAAGTTGCGGATCTATTTCAGTCGCCACTCGCCTCAATGTTTCTCTTTTATCCCGGTTTACAAAAAGACTTGGGCGCGTGGAGTCCGTGGGGGAAATTTGTGCGCGATCGACAAAGACTAGATGATCTGATTTATCTTGAAATCGCAGAACGACGGGCAGAATCAAGGACCGATCGGATTGATATTCTGTCACTGCTGCTGTCTGCGCGTGACGAGGCGGGAGAACCAATGAGCGACCTAGAGCTGCGTGATGAGTTGATGACGCTATTGTTTGCTGGGCATGAGACGACAGCAACGGCGATGGCTTGGGCATTGTATTGGACGCACCGTCAACCGGAAGTGCGGAAAAAGCTGCTTCAGGAACTTGCCACTTTAGGAGAAAACCCGGATCCAACAGAGATTTTTCGATTGCCTTATTTGACGGCGGTGTGTAATGAGACCTTGCGGATTTATCCGGTGGCGATGCTGACATTTCCTCGACAGGTTGAAGTTCCAGTGGAGGTTTTAGGGCACAAGCTCGAACCGGGGGCGATCGTGGTGGGCTGCATTTATCTGGTGCATCACCGATCGGATCTCTATCCCAATTCCCACGAATTTGATCCACAAAGGTTCATCGATCGGACCTTTACGCCCTATGAGTTTATGCCGTTTGGGGGCGGTGCTCGGCGGTGCATTGGGGAGGCGTTAGCGATGTATGAACTCAAGCTGGTTCTGGCTCAGGTGCTTTCTCGCTACGAGTTTTCCCTAGTGGATGCCGCCCCAGAACCGCCTCGTCGTCGGGGAGTGACGCTGGCACCCGCGAATGGGGTTCGGCTTGTACGATCGCGGTAGGGAAGTGGCCCCCAACCCCCAATTCTGGGGGCTTCGGAAACTCGTAAACAAAAGAGGGACGATCGATAATAGTTCGATCGTCCCTCTTCTCTGATTTTTCAATCTTTCTAACCGTAACCCAACTCATCACTGACTCTAACGGAACCCGACTGCTGCTTGCCAGACGAACGCTAGCAATAGGAAGAACACCGGAATTACGGGCAGAACGTCCACGAGGGGATTGAAAATTGCGTAAGCTTCGGGCAGCTTGGCCAACAGCATCAGTGCGTC
Organism: Synechococcales cyanobacterium; assembly: GCA_043764895.1. Lineage (GTDB taxonomy): Bacteria > Cyanobacteriota > Cyanobacteriia > Leptolyngbyales > Leptolyngbyaceae > JAAFJU01. Next base: position 6,469 of record JAYUJY010000214.1, read on the forward strand.
CATGGTTTTAGATCCTTCTTAACACAGCAAGTTATTTCTGCGTAAATTGTATCACGAAGCTCTATTTGCTGGTGAGCTGCGTTAGGACTTGATTCGATCGATCGACGAATGACTTCATGCCCTCTGCATCAAAGCCCTTCTGAGCCATGAGCGCCAGATCGTAAACATGATGACAAATGGTATCCGCTAGTTCAGACGAGCCGCTTTGCTTCAGGTTTGCGAGGTTCTGGATCAGCGGGTGAGCGGTGTTGAGCAAGAGGACATGCTCTTCGGGGAACTGCGCCTGTTGCTGTTGCATCATCGCCATCATTTCCTGCATCCGACGTTGGTCCTCGGGCAGCAAGACCATCGCTGGCGGAGTGCTGGCAGGATCGTCGGATTTGATGGCCTCGGTGCGGATGGTGAGTTTGGGCTTGTTCAAGGCGGTGTTAAATAGATCCTTGATGCGATCGCCGAAGGTTTGATTTGTCTCTGGATCGACGTCTTCTGCTTTATCTTTTTCGATCAGCGATTCATCCAGTTCGGAGTCCACGCGGGAGAACTTGACGTCGCTGTATTCGCGTTCTAGGAAGGTCGCAAAATGGCTGTCGATGAAAGAGTCGAGGAACAATACTTCGATGCCGCGTGACTTGTAGAGATTGACGTAGGTCGCTTGGGCGATCGGGTCGTTGCAGTAGAAGACGCGGTTTTCGTGGGTTTCTTTGTTGCGATCGAGGTACTCCTTCAGCGTGGTGTAGGTGCGGCCTTCGACGGTGTTGGGGTCGCCGTTGTCTTTCCAGATGTCACCTTCAGCGGTTTCGACTTCGACAGCGGGTTTGGATTCCGGCGTAAAGGTCGTTTGGAACATCACAATGTCTTCGATTTGCTTTTTGAACTTGTCGTCGTTCATGGAGCCAAATTTGACAAAAGTTCCTAGATCTTGCCATGAGCTGATGTAACTAGCGCGATCGTCCCGGTAGAGATCTTTGAGGCGATCGCCGACTTTTTTGGCGATGTAGTTGCCGATTTGCTTCACGGTGCGATCGGCTTGCAGGAAGCTTCGGGACACGTTAAGCGGAATGTCGCTGCTGTCAATCACGCCGCGCAACGGAAGCAAAAAGCGCGGAATCACTTCTTCGCAGTTGTCAGACACGAACACCTGATTGCAGAAGAGCTTAACTGAGCTTTTGGTGACATCGACGTCGGGCTTAAGCTTGGGGAAATACAGAATCCCATTCACCACAAAGGGATAGTCGGTGTTCAAGTGAACCCACAGCAGCGGGTCTTCTTGATAAGGGTAGAGATAGCGATAGAACTCTAAATATTGTTCATCGGTAAGATTACCGGGAGATTCTTTCCATGCGGCGATTTGTTTGTTAACTTGTTCAGCGTCGGTGGTCGCTTCTTCCGAGATAACTTCGAGTTCGATCGGGTAGGGCATGAAGTCGCAGTAGGTCTTAACCAGCGTGCGAATTCGGTAATCTTCGATATATTCCTGCTCGTCTTCAAGCAGCGTTAACGTAATGGTCGTTCCGCGCGTGGTCCGATCGGATTCGCTGAGTTCAAAGCTGGTCGAGCCATCGCAGCTCCAGTGAACGGCTTGGGACCCTTCTTTGTAGGAAAGGGTGTCGATTTCGACGATGCTGGACACCATGAAGGAGCTATAAAACCCGAGTCCGAAGTGACCAATGATTTGTTCATCGCTGGTGGCTTGGTATTTCTGGACAAATTCTTCGGCGCTAGAGAAGGCGACTTGGTTGATATATTGCTTAATCTCGTCGCCCGTCATCCCGATTCCGGTGTCGGTGATGGAGAGGGTTTTCTTGTTTTTGTCTATTGTCAGCGTTATTTTCATGTCGCCCGCATCTGAGGCATATTCCCCCGATCGCGACACCATGCTGAGCTTTTTCATCGCATCGACGCCGTTCGAGATCAGCTCGCGCAAGAATATTTCATGGTCGGAGTAAAGCCATTTCTTGATAATGGGGAAAATACTCTCGGTATGAATCGAGATATTGCCTTTTTCTAGAACGGTTGTCATGGGTTTTAAAAGATGAAGGAGATTTAAAGCTTATTTTGCAACGGTTGTGGCACGAGACGGACGATCGGATTTCCCTACTCGGGGGCAAGCCATCTAACCGAAAAGATTCAGAATAAGCGCGGCCAAGAAGGTAATAAGCGCCGCCATACTGAAGAGATACAAAATCGCACGGGGCTTGAAAATAGTCAGCAATAACCCAAATGCCTTGAGGTCAATCATTGGCCCAAAGACCAAAAACGAGACCAGCGAACCTGTCGTAAACGTCGAGGCAAAGGACAACGCAAAGAACGAATCCACCGTCGAGCAAATCGAAACGATCGTCGCTAACAGCATCATGGCAATAATCGATGTCACCGGATCCTGGCCCAGACTCAGAATCACGTCTCGGGGCACAAAGGATTGAATCAGCGCCGCAATTAAGCTCCCCAAAATCAAGACCCCAGAGAGTTCCCGAAGTTCTTGTACCATGCCGTCCACCAGCAGCTTGATCTTGAGACCGATCGGCTGCTTGACCAGATCCATCATGACCGCCTGCATCGCCCCCGCATCATCAGTCGGTAAGACCTGCGTCGATTGTCCTAGGAAATAGGTCCCGGACTGAAGCAGTGGACTGGTTTCAAGAATGCTGACATTGGGTTTAGCTTGAAGCAGTCGAGTATTGCGGGCCTTAACGATCGCCGCTAACGAAGGCCGCAAAAAGGGCGTCAAGTCGTCCTGAAGACTAAAAATCCAGCCGATCAACGTCGCAATCACCAACGACAAACCAATGCGCAAGAAAACAATCTCAGGTTGGTCGCGAAAAGCGGTCCAGGTTGCCCAAAAAACAATGGGATTAATCGTAGGCGCAGCGAGCAAGAATCCGATCGCCACCGACGGCGAAGCGCCCTGGGTCAGCAACCGTCTAGCTACCGGAACATTTCCGCATTCACAGACTGGAAACAGGAATCCGGCCAAACTGCCAAACAAGGATCCAAGCAATGGATTTTTTGGGATCCACCTCAACAATTGACGTTCGCTAATAAAGAACGTCAGAATCCCTGAAAAAAATACGCCCAACAGCAGAAACGGAATGGCTTCTACAATCAGGCTCAAAAAAAGAGTAAAGGCGCTATTGAATTGCTCCATTTTCCCTTCTTAGTTCTACGTTCTAAATGGTTATGGTAAGAGTTGAGTCTTTCAGGTCTATCAAAAGGAAACCCATAGACAACTCGTTCCGCTAGTAACGGTATCACTTCAGTCGTCCTCAGACAACCCCGACCCGACAAGCTGAATAGCCGCAAACCGAATAGTGATGCGCTGATCTTACTATTCGGATTCTCTGACCGATCGCCGGACGAGAATTTCGAGCATCACTTTCATATCGGTCTGAATGTCTTCGAGTTTAGAAAGGCGGGTTGCATGTTCTAAGTGATTTTGCTCTAGACGTTCAACTCGTTCGTCGTGGTCGTCAAGTTCAAGGTCATGCTGATGGCTTCTAGCTTCGGTGCGTTCGCCTATGCGCTCAACAAGGGTCGCAATTCGATCGAGCGTGACGGTAACGTTATCCATCCGCTGCGCTTGTTCCGCTAAGATTTGCTCGCTACGATCGAGGGCATTGTTGATTTGTTCAGGAGTGCGATCGTTCATAGCGGGAACTCGTAATGGTGATGATTCTGATTTTAGACGATCGGCTCAATCGGACGAACTAAGGTGATTTCTACAAAAAACTTACCCGGAGGCCCCCCCGGCCCCCAATTCTGGGGGAGTATGATTCCGAAGCCCCCAGAATTAGGGGTTGGGGGCCTCCGGTAAACTGATTCCTAGAAATCACCTAAGTTCATCTCTACCGTCTTTAATTCGTTTCCTTCAAAAAGCAAGCCCGATCGACTTACCTTGAGATCATAGTCTCTCTGTTTATTTCTGGTTCCAGTCGCTGCGGCCTTTCGATAAGTCCATTAGGACACAAACTGAATATTTCCGCCCTGGCTTCATAGTCCAAGTTGCCGCAATGTTTGAGATGTTGGCTCCGGGATGGCTCCATCGCACATCATGGCTTCCAGGCGCGACGACGAAGGTTTCTGTTGTCCCCAAGGCGCATACGTTTTTAGGGATATCGCTGGATATCGCGTAAATTTTGCATTGTGGACAGGGTTTAAGGACGGTGTTCTTTGCCTGTGCTTTTCCCTGAGTCATCGTGAAGACCATAGGGTTTGGAATGCTGTTAGTAATTTTGAGTGATGTAGAGCCATCGTCAGTAGGCCCGTCATCTTGAAGGATAGGAGCCTCAATAGCAGGCGTCTTCAGTGACTGAAATGATGTTCTTGTGAGGGATTGGAGGTAGCCAAGTGTCACGACGATCGCAATTAAAGAGATGAGTGCGGTGTAGTCTTTTCCCTTACGGTTTCTGCTGCTCATTAAAATTCCAATCGAGGGGGTCTGATTAAATATTCTCACAAACGATAATTATTACTCAAGTTCAAGCCAAGAGATTCAAATCCCTAATCTTTGATTATCCTACAAAAATTTGCCCTTCATTTAGATAGTTTTCTAAATGAAGGGCAAATAACTAAATTATGGCTCTGGTGGGAGTTGAACCTACGACCTTGGGCTTATGAGTCCCCTGCTCTAACCACTGAGCTACAAAGCCTTAACACGCTTACTAGAGTAGCAATATTGATCATTAAAGTCAATCTATTTTCAACGGTTAAATCTGAAGCAACGATCAAAACAACAAAAGGGGAAAAGCCAGTAATGAACTCTCCCCCCTTTTTATGATTTACAGACTCATCCAGACATTAACTACGATCGTTTGGCAAATAAGCCATCGGATTCATAGCGCCTTGAGGAGTATGAATCTCAAAGTGCAAGTGAGGTCCGGTACTGAAGCCCGTGCTTCCCATCTCAGCGACCTGTTGACCTTGAGCGACCTGCTGACCATTGCTGACCAAAATGCGATTATTGTGTGCATAACGAGTCATGGACCCATCTGCATGTTCAATCTCAACGAGGTAACCAAAACCACCGTCGTTGTAGCCTGAGAAGGATACAACACCCGGTGCCGCTGCCACGATCGGAGTTCCCACTGGACCTGCGACATCAATCCCCTTGTGCATCCGTCCCCAGCGCCAGCCGTAGCCGGAAGTGAAAACACCCTGCGCGGGCCAGATATAGCCCTTCATTGCGCCCTTACCCTGAGGCAAGTAGCTGTCGGAAGTTCCGATGCTGGGCATTTGGGGGGCTGCCATGCGAAGAGCTGTGGTCTGAACCAGCGGACTTGCATAGCTATTGCTGCCTGTGTAAGCACCGCCCACTGAAGCACGAGCCATCAATCGGGGAGCCTTTGCCGAGACGATCGCAGGCGTCTGCTGAGGCAAGGTCGGCGCTTGAATGATTCGGTCTAGGCGATTCTGGTTGACAGATTGAGTCGAGACATCAGGCGTAGTCTCAACTCGTTTCTGAAATTCAGGATTAACCGTGCGACGCTCAAATCTCAACGAACCCGATCGGGTTGGCATCGAAACGGTGGGAACGACTACACTAGCGCTTGAAGTCGTCGGCACAACGTAGTTCTGCTGCGCTGCATAGGCAACCTGAGTCGTTTGATACTTTTGGCGAAGGTTTTTGACTTCCACCATCAACTTATCAATTCGAGTGCTGTTGGTCACAGACGGTTCGACCGATACGTTAGCCGGACGATCGATTTTTGGGGTGGGTGTCGAGATTGCTGGAACCCAAGATGACTGACGCAATTCAGGAACAGAGACGCGATTAGCCGAAGCATTAAAAGCGATCGTAGAAGATGAAGACTTGGCACCCGTAAACAAGACGGGAGAAGGCTTCAGTTGCGGCACATCAGCTTGCGGAACGCTCTGCAAATTCTTGAGTTGCGGAACCTTCAATACTTGATTTGCAAACAGCGTATTCGGATCGCTAATGCGATTCAATGCTGCAAGTTGGCTCGGTGAAATGCCATTGCTGCGGGCGATCGTGGTGAGCGTTTCGCCCACTTCAACCCGATGCTTAGAAAAACTAACCGCTTCAGAAGTCGGCAACGGCATTGCTTGCTGCTGCGAAGTAGGAAGGGCTGCAATAATTAGATTCTCCTCAGACCGCAACTCCGCCAAACTCTTCTTGAGTCGAGACTGCTGCTCTTTTAGCTTCACCACCGCCGTGTCCTGACGAACCTTTGAGGCCGTAGGAGCGGGCGGACTTGGGGGCGTCATTGCGAGAACCGGAATAGCATCCGCCGATGCAGTGGCGATCGGCAGGCTGATCGTTTGACCGACCCGGAGGACAGAAGTGACTGGAAATTGATTAAGTTTGGCAACTTGCTGAGCGGTTATTCCGTAGGCTCTCGCAATGTTGGACAGACTTTCGCCTTCTTGAACCGTGTGAACTTGGCTAGAGGCCAGCACCATTGACTTTGAATCGTCCGGTGTCGTCAGAGACACTCTCGTGACATTTCTCGTGACATTGGAGGGAACCAAATCAAGTGCAGGAGCCGCGTTTGGCTCAGAGGTCAGAGATTCAATATCTGCCTTTTCTGCTGCGAGTACAGCATCACCCTTCTGAGGCACCAATAAGCCACAGGCACCTACCGATAATGCGACACCAATCATCGCAGCAGGTCCGTAACTACGGCGAGGTAAATCGTGAGAAATCTGCTTACTGAGATCTCCTTCAGAAGAGACTTTTCTGCCAGGGGTAAGCGCAGATTTGCTTTTCTGGGAAACTATACTGTCCAAACAACGACCTCCTAAAATTTCCAGCGTTTAACTGCTCTTTAAGTCATCCACGTTTCCCATCGCTTGACTGCGGGCTGATCCCGAGACAAGGACTTAAGGCATCGAACGCCATTCGGGTCACACTCTAGCTGGGTCTATCGCGTTTGTCAAACGAAGACAAATTTGAAATAACTCAACGCTTTGCAATGTGGCTAGTCTGAATCACCTATCAATCTGTTACAGAGCTTATCAATCTGTAATGATTCAAGAACAACGCTTAATTGCTCAAGTACATTAGCAGAAAATTACAAGTCCGTCACAAGTCCATTCATAGTTTCATCAGAGAGTTGTGCAGATGCCGAGGAGTGCTTGAACAGACACTTTGGGGGTGGCCCTTCAGGAACGTTCAACCGATCGCACCTGGGTCGCACCTTGGATGACGGCTTAAAGCAGATGACGATCGACCGCGCTAAGCCTTAAGTATTCAGGGCTTTGCAGGATCGAATCCAGGGTTTGGCCAGATGCGTTTCCTGTGGAAATAGGCCCTGACCCTAGTCCTAGATTGCACAGTTTCTCTATCCAAGGTATTCAGTAGAATTCCGGATTTTTTGATTAAAAAATATTATCAGTACTCGCTTCAATCCGTGTCTTAGACAACAGATTTTCTGGTTAAGCCCAGTCAATGCAGTGGTCTTAACGTATTTTGCATCCGTCTATGCAGCATCGCTAGTGACTCTAGCGCTGTCTGGAGATAAGACCGTGAACGATAGAGATTTATCACGGCATTGGCTCAAACACCCGTTCGATCGGCTTCGGGTGAGGTGAATCACTGAACTGGCGCGGGAGCTAGACCTTCAAGGGTTTCAAGGTAGCCCAACTGTCGGCGCGCTTCAAACAAGCCCACAGCAACGCTAACAGACAGATTAAGGCTCCGAACTCCGGTTTGTCCCATGGGGATACGAGTCACTTGATCGCACTGGGCCAGGATTTCAGCCGACAAACCACGGGTTTCCTGACCATACAGAAGCCAGTCGTCCTCCCGGTAATCGATCGTTGTATAGCTACATGTTCCTGAAGTGCTAAAGCCAATCCAACGCCCCGATCGAGCTTGACTGTATTCGGTAAACGCTTCAAATGATGCATGGCACGTCAATGGGACATATTGCCAGTAGTCAAGTCCAGCCCGCTTAAGGTATCGATCGCTCAATTCAAAGCCTAAAGGCTCGACCAGATGTAGCTCTGTCCCTGTTGCGGCGCAGGTTCGGGCAATGTTACCCGTGTTGGGTGGAATCTCTGGGCAGACCAGAACAATACGAGGCATGAGCAGTTCCTTCCATAAAAATCAGCCGATCGACGCAAGGTTTCCTGAGTCATGTCGGTTGACTCGAAGTATATGTTTTTTTTATGGGTCGATCGACCCTCTGAACGGAAGTCTTGACCTTAGAAGAAAATATGTAAATAAAGAAAATATCAAATATTTTGTGGCGAAATCTTGAGTGGCAACGGCGAGAATGCCCCAACCCAGAATTAGGGGCATTCTAAACCAACGAACTCACGCTAGACGCACACAGCACCTCGAAGGGCATTTTCCTGGGTCATCATCTCTTGAATCGCCGATCGAACGACTTCAGGAGGCGTCATGCCTGATTCACACTGCTGAATCCACCGAATGGCCTCATTGCCATCGCGAAGAATGTGTTGAAGTGGGAGGAGGAAGCAGCTAAAGCCTTCTTTTTTGGCCGTGCTCCAAACCTCTTCGTACAGAGATTGGATCCAGTCACGGGCAACGATCGGCTGACCCGTTTGCCAATGGGTGAGCGTGCTGTCGAGGCTTGAGTGGGCGGCGAGGAGTTCATTTTCGTCGGCCATTGCAACGAGATCGTCGTTGCGTCTATTGAGGGGAAGATGGCTCATAACGAGCGGATCAATCGTTGGATCATTAATGGCTTGAATCAGTCGGGCTTCGAGAAGAGCGGTGATGGCTAAGAGATCCACAGGATTGCTGATTAGGTCACAGATGCGGAGTTCGAGGCGATTGAGAATGTAGGGACGTCGATCGCCGTTGGGTCTGACCGCTGACCAGAGATGGCGAACATTTTGCATGGTGCCGAGACGAAGCTGCTCTTCGGTCCATTGGATGAAGTGGCTGTGACTCTCAAAGAGGGGGACGTGGGTCGGCGTTTTGGGGAAGACGGACCAGCGAGTTGAGTGTGATCCGGTCAGTTGGCCATTGAGAAACGGCGAAGAGGCACTGAGCGCGAGGTAAAGCGGTGCTTCGACGCGGACCAGTCGGCAGAGTCGCATCAGGACTTCGGGGTCGCTGACGCCAATATTAATGTGGACGCTCGCGGTGACGACTTTGGTGCCGTAGGTTTGCTCGATGTAGGTATGGTAAGGGTTGCCAGGGTCCGATCGACAAAATTTATCGCTTCCACTCAAGGGCAGGGTACTTCCTGGAATCAGGGTGTATCCGTCGGGTTTGAGATAGTCACGCAGATTCATGCGGGGCTGAAGCAGATCCACAAGCGATCGTTCGTAGCGATAACTGGGAGCCGTGGTGTATTCGACGTTACGGCTATCGGGTTCGGTGATAAAACCGTTGAGGTCCGCGACGATGCGATCGGACAGTCCGACGATTTCCCCGGTGGGGGTTCCGGTATAAACTTCGATTTCAAATCCTTTCGAGAGCATGAGTCATTCACCTTATATATAGTTGGCTAGATCGATCCCGTCTGTGGGGCATCCTCAAGCTTATCTGTTAACCCGAAAATTAGACGACTTCTATCTCGTTAACAATCTGTAAAACGCTTTTGCGTAGAGGCTCTGCAACCCAGAATCCAACGGCTAGTACTGTGCGGCGTAAATAAGCCCTTTATTGAAATCAAAATGAGGGTCGCTATTAGCTTGCTTCTTCGTTGGGTTTAGGGTTCGGCGAGCCAAAC
>JAYUJY010000215.1:0-16066 GCA_043764895.1 Synechococcales cyanobacterium
TGTTGTGCATCCGGATCAAGTCGAAGCATTAATCAAATCAGAAATCCCGGATTCCCAGGTTCAAGTCGTGAGTAGCGATGGCTCACACTTTGAAGTGACCGTCATATCTTCGGCCTTTGAGGGGAAACGTCGCGTCCAGCAGCACCAGATGGTCTATGCTGCCGTGAAAAGCGCCATGGACACTGAAGTCATCCACGCCCTTCAGCTCAATACCCTAACGCCTGCTGAAGTCGTTGCTTAAGATCTACAAGTAGACGGCAGGGATAACGAACCGCATTGAACATTGAAAACGGAGAACTTTCTAAATGAACCCTGAAACCCAAGCTCGAATTCAAGCCCTCGTCTCGGACAACAAAATCATGGTCTTCATGAAGGGCAACAAGCTGATGCCTCAGTGTGGCTTTTCTAACAATGTGGTGCAAATCTTAGGCTCTCTCGGCGCACCTTTCGAGACCTGTGACGTGTTGGCCGATCCTGAAATCCGCGTTGGGATTAAGGAGTTTTCCAATTGGCCCACGATTCCGCAAATATACATCAATGGCGAATTCCTAGGCGGATCTGACATCTTGATCGAGTTATACCAAAAAGGTGAGCTACAGCAAGTCGTCGAAGTCGCCCTAGCCTCATAGGATTGCAGCATCCAAGGCTCCAGGGTTTACCCACAAAAAACCGCCAGCATTCATGTTGACGGTTTTTTCATAAACTAAATTTAACAGGCTTGATTTACCAAAAGGCTGCGCCACGATGGCGCTCGTACTCTGGCAGAGGTTCAAGTTCAGGCTCTGGCGTTTCAAAGTTAGAAGGATCGTGAAGATAGCGCACCATCTCTTCCTCTAATCGGTTGATATGGTAGGGTTCAAGGGTATCTGTATGACGCAGAGCCGCAATATAGCCATCCACATATAGCCTCAGGTCATCGAATCTGTAGCCACGGTTCCAGAGTTCTACAGTTGCATCACTCAGCCGTTGATAGTAGCGAATCGTAAGTGAGTCTTGCAGCATAGATAGACGATGTTCGATAAACTACCAGGAAACGGTCTTACTCTCATCTTAATCTTTATTCTGCCTGATCCGATGATTCTTTGTGTAGTGATTACACGAAAATTTGAATCTCAGTTTGAATCTCAGTTTGAATCAACCATCGTCATGCAATGTCCAAGACGTAACCAGCTTTACAGCTCTTCATCGGAGGGCTTTGGTAAGGTGTAGATGTAAATCCCAAGTTGAGGCGTTCTGTGGGAGCTATTTCAGTTCAAATCATTGAAGGAAATCCTCATCTTCGATCGCTTCTCGGCTGGCACCTTCAGCAGTCTGGCTATCAGGTGTTTCAGTCCGCCGACTATTTGCAAGCTAAGGAAACGGTCTTGATTCGTCAACCTGCATTGGTCGTGTTAAGCAATGACTTAGCGAGTGGGGGCGGCTTGGAGCTGTGTCAATGGCTACAGCAGCAGTCCCAAGGGCGCGTGATGATGCTCTCCGCTCAAGCGACGGAGGCGGAAATTGTCCGGGGATTGCGCGCAGGTGCAGACGACTATTTGACCAAACCCTTCGGGATGCAAGAGTTTTTGGCGCGGGTAGAAGCGTTGATGCGCCGACAGCAGAATTCAGCTCCGTCTGCCCTGCTGGACTATGGAAACCTAAAAATCGATCTCGTCCATCGACGGGTGACCTGCGGGGGCGATCGCGTGGAGCTGACGCCGCAAGAGTTTAGCCTGCTGTACGTGCTCGCACAGGCCAATGGCCTTCCCCTAAGCCGCTTGGAGCTACTGCGTCGGGCATGGCCGGATCAAATCGACAACCCTCGCACCGTAGATACTCATATCCTTTCTCTGCGCAAAAAAGTCGAGACCGATCCCCATCAACCCCACCGCATTCAGACGGTCCGAAATGTGGGCTATCGTCTAAATCTGGAAGACCTTGAGGTCGATTCCCGTGAGCTAAGTGTGAGTGTTCATTAGTGTGAGTATTCGCTAAAGATTGCAGATTGGTCTGGTCAGCATTATTTTTCTGGCGTATAGCTATAGAGGAAGGGATGCATTTAGTGATTTAGACCCAGACTGTTGCAGTATACGTATCATGCATTATAAAAAATTGACCCGGTATTTGGGTCGGCCCGTCAAGCGATTAGTGGGCACAGACAGCGGGGATCCATTGACAATAGGCGGGTATCCGATTATCGTGCGAGATTTTTGGATCTCTCGCCACAACCTAGACCATATTGAAGTCTCACGTCTCGATCGCATTAAAATAGGCCGAGATCAGGTTAGTGGGATCCACGGCTTTTATTCTTCGATGTACCACGATGACCCGATCGAGCCAGAATATGACGGAATCCTGGATGAAGTTAGAGTATTTGTCCATGAAGGCTTGACCCGCCCGTCCCTGTCATCTCTTGCGAAGCTACTCTATTGGTGGGTTTGGATGGCTTCTAGACGCATCAATCCAATTTCGGTCACGTTACGCCATTTTTCAACCATACGACGGTTTCGACGGAAGCTTCATCGTGCCCAAGAGAGAGAGCTGATGATCGGTGTGGGTCCAGCGCTGCATTTGAAGTCTTCATCGAAGGCGGTGATTCGAGCCAATGCGATCGCGGGATTTACAGAAGCGCAAATCTTAGCGTTGCGCTACCAGGGTTCGTCGTCACGAGTTTCTTGACGGGCGCTGCGTGAGGCAAGCGTTAGATGGTTTGGCGTTAGACCCTTTGACGTGAGCGCACTGACCCAATCCACGTCATGGCTGGCGATCGCAAGGGTTGTGTTTGGAAGGGACTGTAAAGCGCTCATGAGGCAATGTCGTTGCGGACCATCTAACGCAGCCGTGGGTTCATCAAGTAGCAGTACGATCGGGGCGATCACGAGTGCCCTAGCTAGATGGACCCACTGCTGGGAGCCTTGGGAGAGCTGAAGTTCGGTTTGGGGTAGCCAAGATGTGGGAATCTCTAACCGATCGGTAATATCACGCACGCGGGTTTGAATCTGGGATTCAGGCATCAGCCTTAGTCTTAATGGATAGGCGATGGCCTCGGCGACCGTCATGCCAAGGAGTTTGGGCGTCTGAGCAACATAAACAACGCCCTGCCGTACCCCAGTTGAATAGGGCTGACCTTGCCATGCGATCGTACCGGAAGTCGGACTGATTAGGCCACTGAGCAATCGAAGCAACGACGTTTTGCCGCTGCCCGACGGACCATCGATCGTGGCATGACACCCCTCGTCCAGTCGCCAACTCAGGTTTTCAAACAAGCGAGTTCCTGGATTGAGCACCTTCCCCTCGCGGCTTTTCCGTAATCCGAGGGTAAGGGAAAGCCGATCGACGCAAATCAACGGCACACTAGATTCCAGAACCATCTAAAAACTCATTAATCGCTTTGTCAGCCAGATTGCAGGTCGGTGACACGCTGCTGATTAAGCCGTTAGCTGCTTCAATTTTTTGCACCGCATCCAAGGCATAACACACCTCAATGGACGTCCGCGCCGTAATGTGTGAGACCTGTTTCTCAAGCGCTTCAATTCGATCGAGCAAAGCCCGAATCACCTGGGCCTCTGAATCGGGAAGACGGTTATGATCGAGGGGTTCGACGCGTTCGCCAGCGCGGTAGACAATGCGACCGGGTACGCCGACGACTGTGCAGTCTGATGGGACATCTCGTAGCACCACCGATCCCGCGCCAACGCGAACATTATCGCCAATTTGAATATTGCCCAAAATCTTAGCTCCCGTCCCAACGACTACATTCTCGCCGATCGTCGGGTGACGTTTTCCGCCTTGTTTACCCGTACCGCCCAGGGTAACGCCTTGATAAATAAGCGTGTAGTCGCCCACTATAGCCGTCTCCCCAATCACCACACCCATCCCATGATCAATGAAAACACCTCGTCCGATCGTAGCTCCAGGATGAATTTCAATGCCCGTAAAGAACCGGGCTAGATGGGAAATAAACCGGGGCACAAACGGCAGTCCGAAGGTGTTGAGCCAATGGGCCACTCGGTGCATCAGAAGCGCTTGGAAGCCGGGATAACAGAAAATGACCTCAAGCCAATTCCGGGCCGCCGGATCACGTTCAAAAATAATCTTAAAATCTGCCACAAGCGTCTTCAGCACGGTAGGTTACCCCGTAATAAAATTCTTAAGGAATTTCAGGCACAGATTCCATCTTAGCGTGATCAGCGCGTGGTCTCCTGCCGATCGCCGTTCAGAATTTTTTAATCAGGATGTTTTTAAATTAGCTTTACAAAAATTAATCATCCAAAAAGCCTAATCATCCAAAAAGCCTGAGGGGGCGGAATAGCGAAAAATCCTGCGCATTGGTGGAGCAGCGGTAAACTAAAGGAAGTTCTAATCGGTTATGTGAAGATGCTATCTGACGCTGAATCCTTTAGCCCGAACCAAGTGGTTTGCATTGAACAAGGACCGTTGCTCCTGTTTGCAGAAGTGGTGCAGATGGTGCCGGAACGATCGCGCTGCTGGGCACGGCCTTTGGCGATCGCGCAGATGATGCCGAACTCACGAGTCCTTGGGTTGCTTCATGATTTACGGGAGAGTGCCCACTTGCTCCTCCCGGCGGTCCTGTTTCGATCGGCGCTGGATGTGGAGGTGATGCCACTGATGACGGCGCTATACCATCCGGAGAAGACTGAACCCGGAGACGATGCGCCCCTCGAATCGGCGACCCGTCAGGCATTGCATCAGTTTATTCAGGGACTAGATTTTTATGTCTAGATTTTTACATCTAAATATCGTGCGGTGGCCCAGCCCTTGGTGCCCTTGTAGTCGATCGGAACCCAGATTTCGGTGCTGCTGGAGATGCGATCGGGACTGGTGACGGTGACGCGATCGCCGCAGGGAACGCTGGCGATGACAGAAGTGAGTCCGGCGGATTGACGAATATTTACAACTTTGAGGGGAGCGGGACAGATCACTAGAACGCTAGATTGGGCACTAGACTGGGTATTAGATTGGGAAACGGGATTTACGGCAGTGGTTGTCGTGGCGGTCGTGAACGTTGTGACAGGGGCAGGTTGGGCGATTCCCGTTCCGGGAGGCTTTGCCAACGTCGAGCTGGGGGCGGGTTTTGGGAGAGAAATTTCGGGGGCGGAGACTTTGTTCCAATTGGGTGCACCGAGGAGAGACCAGCCGATTACAGCGTAGAAGCCACTAATGATCCACTTCTCAGGAAATTCTGACGCTTTACCGGGGGTCGCGCGCGGGAAGAGGGTTAATAAAATTGCGGGCAATGTTAAAAACTTTAGAAGAGGCGGCATAGTGGATGATAGGTGTGAATGGTGGGTCGGAATACTCGTCAACGGTTAGTTTAGCAATTTTTCTTTTTTCAGTATACCCAAGTGAGTCTGGTATGGAGCTAATCCTCGAACAACCCGCCCCTGAATGGTTTGGAATAGTTTGGATTCTGGTGATGTGCCCGATCGTCGGTGCCATGCCGCCCCTATTACGCAACAAGAGTGCTTGGGCGATCGTTCAGGGATTGGTGTGCGTGGGACTATCCCGATGGCTCTTCTTCTCTATGGGGTCGCCCTTTGACGGATCTCCGTGGGATATGGCTGCAATGATCGGCTTGGTGGTGGGCGCGACAATCAAGGGTCGGAGTCTGCATCCTTCGAGTATTGCGACGGGCTATGTGCTACACAATCCTGCGTCTGCGGGTCTAGCAATGCTGCTCGGGGGGATTTCGCTCACGTTTTTTAGGCGAGAGCAGCAGGGGGCGCTGGTGATGCTGATGGTGTTTCCGTTGGTGACGCTGCTGCGGTATCAATACAATCAAGATCTTATTGTGATGACGGGATTGTTGTCCGTGGTGCTCTACTTTGTGACGGTCAGCCAGAATGCTCGCCAGTCGTCTAAGAAGGCGACCAAAACTAAAGCGTTCAGTGGCGGGGCGGGGGTGAGTGGCGGGGCACCCTCTATCTCGAACGTCAACCCGCAGACCGAACTTAAATTTTTCCGGGAGGATGCAGGCGTTGCTAAGTTCGGCGATCGGCTCTCTCCCGTGCGGGCAGGGCAACCAGCGGCGTTTTTGTCGGAGTTGCAGCGGGATGGCTATGGGGTACCTGAAACCTGGGTGATTATGCCAGGAGATGACCTCGAACCCGTGATTTCATTGCTCCAGCCCACCCGCCAAAACCCGGCGATCGTGCGCTATTCCACGTTAAAACCATCGGCCTTAAAACCATCGCCCGAGTTCACTGACGCATCACCCGATCGCCCCGATCGCTGGGAAGCCTTTAACCCCAATGACTTTCGGGGGACGATTGTTCATGCCTTCGATCGGGCGCGGGATCCGGTGGTGCTGATGGCTCAGGCAAAAATTTGGGGCGTGTTTTCGGGATCGGTGCAGCAGGTGATGCCGGGATATTTTTTGGTGAAGGTGGGGGATTTTCGGTTTGAAGTGCGATCGAATGGGGAGGTGTCGGGGGAGGGCGAGGTGCCGTTGCGCTTGGTGACGGAGGTGGCGAGTTTGTTGCAGCAAATCCAAAGGGAGTACCCGTCGCAGATTCAGCAGCAGTTTGGCGGGGCGATTGTGTTGGACTGGATGCATGATGGGGAGACGTTGTGGATTGATACAGTGCGATGATAAGTGCGGTTGCGTGTAATCCGATCGGTTGGGTTTTGGCGATCGTGCTCACTATTCGCTATGCTAAAGGAAGTATTAAGTTGTGTGAACTTATCCCTTGATCCTGCTCCCTGAGAGTTTATGAAGTGTGTCATTAATCGCCGAGCGAAATTCTCGGCAAGTCATCGTTATTGGTTGCCGGAGTTGAGCGAAGCTGAAAATGCGACGCAGTTTGGTCCTTGTATGCGCTTTCCGGGTCATGGTCACAATTACATCTTGTATGTGTCGATGATTGGGGATGTGGATGCGAATGGCATGGTGCTGAACTTGTCGGATGTGAAGCATGTGATACGGCATGAGGTGACGGACCCGTTGGATTTTTCCTATCTCAATGAGGCGTGGGAAGATTTTCAGCAGACGTTACCGACAACGGAAAATTTGGCACGGGTGATTTGGAATCGACTAGCGCCTCATTTGCCGCTGGTCGATATCAAGCTAGTTGAAAATGAAAATCTCTGGGCTGAATACCAAGGAAATGCTATGGAAGCTTATTTGACGGTCAATACACATTTTAGTGCGGCGCATCGCTTGGCCCATGTGGATCTCAGCTTTGAAGAAAATTCCGAGATCTTTGGTAAATGTGCGCGGATTAATGGCCATGGTCACAACTACCATGTCGATATCACTGTCAAGGGTGAGATTCATCCTCGTACGGGGATGATTGTGGATCTCGTTGCATTGCAGGAGACGATCGATCGTTTGATCATCCAACCGATGGATCATTCGTTCCTAAACAAAGATGTTCCGTACTTTGAGCGGGTCGTCCCAACGGCAGAAAATATTGCGGCCTACATGGTCAAAACATTGCAGGGTCCGATCGCCGATCTTGGTGCGCAACTCTACAAAGTGAAGCTCTATGAAAGCCCCAACAATGCGTGCGAAGTCTATGCAAGTTTCTTGCAGGATGACGCTGTTGAGATTCTGAAGGTACCTGAATTAGCTGCGGTTTAAGGCTTCATCGTTGAGACAGTTTTAGGGCGATCGAATAATCTTGTTCGATCGCCCTAATTTTTACTGTGATACGATGATTCAGGGAGTACGTTCAAATTTCGAGTGATGAACGTTCAACGCAATGGCTAAGGATTTATTTCACGACTGTGTGAAAGAGGCTCTCATCAAGGATGGTTGGAACATTACGGATGACCCCTACGAACTCCGGGTAGGTGGTGTTGAGATGTACATTGATTTGGCAGCGGAGCCGATTATCGCAGCTCAAAAAGAAGACCTAAAAATTGCAGTAGAAGTAAAATGTTTTAATGGAGCGTCTAACATTTCTGAGTTTCACACAGCACATGGTCAATTTTTAGATTATCGCTACGCACTAGAGGAAGAAGAACCCGATCGAGTGTTGTATTTGGCTGTGCCACAGAAGGTTTATCAGTCATTTTTTTTATTACAATTTATTCAACGGGTGATTCAGCGAAGCCAGATTAGTTTGGTGATTTACGAACCGGATGAGGTGAGAATTGTCCAATGGATCAAGTAGAACGCTATCGCAGTTATATTCAACAGCTCTTATCTGATCGAGCTAGTCGATCGATGAAGAGCATTTTGGCGTCTTCTCTCGATGTAGAGGCCCAAACTATTTTCGATCGTGACCACGATCATTATCAGCTTGTGTATGTTGGCTGGAAGCGGAATGGATTTCGAGACTATGGTTGTTTACTGCACTTAGATATCAAAGACGGAAAGATCTGGGTCCAGTACGATGGAACAGAAGGTGGGATTGCTCATGAATTGGTAGAGTTGGGCGTTCCTAAGTCGGATATTGTTTTAGGCTATCAATCCCCGGAGATGAGACCGCATTCCAGTTTTGCGATCGCCTAGCCATGGTTTAACAGAAGGAAGACTTACGGTCTTTGGATGATCATTTCAGAAATGCGCGATCGATCGCGTTTGCTAATCCCAACGAGACGAATGTAGGCGCTTGTGTTTTCGGCTAGACAGGTTTCGAGGGCGGCTATTGCTTCATTGGGGCTATTGCCCTCGAAGGTGCCATAGCAACTCCAAGCGCCTGTTTTGAATCGGCGTAAATCGACCGTTTCGATGCCGATGCGATCGCCTAGGCTTAAGATGCGATTAATCTCATGAACGGCTTCAGGAGAGACGCGAGAGTGGGATGGAATGGAACTTGGAATAGACATTGAAACGGGCGTTTGGACCATGGTTTGAACGGGCGCTACAGACGCGATTTTGGGTTTGATCCCACGGTTATAGTCTTCGACTAGGCGAAGTTCGTGAATGCGGTGTTGTTCTTGAACAAGTTCATGGCCAACGGCGATCAAATGGGCAAGTCCGAAGTTAGGACGTTGGAATTCGGGCGGTTTCTCAGTGGAATTAATCACCCGCGCAGAAATCGCTTCAAAGCCGATCGAGTGAATGAATTGAGCCACCTGTTCGTCATACAACCGCGATCGCAGCGCACCATAGAAATCGATCGACTGTGTAGGAAAGGTGTCAATCAGTTTTACAACGTCAGCCGTATTCACTCGGTCTTCTGCAAAAATGCCAGACACAATGCCAACGCGATCGTCTCTCGTTGGCTCCCAGTAGTACTTTTCCATCCGTCCATCACGTACGAGCGGACCGTACAGCGTCGAGAAATCATTTCCGGTGACGATGATGGGAATCCGCTGAGTGGGTGAACTGTCGTAGCTGCCCGGAAGCTGCACATTTGTCGGCGTGTCGGCGATGTTCATCAGTGTGCCGTTGACAAGCTGCGTATTGACGGTGTATTGCGTCATTTGGTCCACGCGACCGATCCCGGCGTCGATGTCCTGAATCACTAAGACGGCCATTTTCCCGCGAACTTTTACCAGTTCTCCCGCTTCCCGGTAGCGCACCCGAATCAACCGGGCGGGGTCTCCTGCGTCTGGGCTTTCCAGTTCTCCAGCGGACATCTGCACCACTTGAATGCCCATTTTTTCAAACACCAGATCGCACTGAAAACTTTTGCCCTCGCCTTTACGTCCGTGAATCCCGAGGAGCAGTGGAACCTTGACGTTGGGGAGGTTCAGATAGTTTTTGGTGATGTGGATGGCGAGCTTGTTGAGAAAGGCAGGTGCGATGTAGAACGCCATGACAGACTGGGACTCAAGGATTTGGATATGGACGGATTATATCAGGGTTTGGGTCAGGGGTTGGAGCGTTGCTAGACCGATCGCGGGGGTATGGGCGGGCTTGTTGACGCGCAATGGACTGCGCGGTGTAAACAAAACCTGTGTTGAAATTATTGAAAACGATCGAAGTATTGATCGCCGTTTCGTTGGGTTTAGTTTCGTTGGGTTTAGGGCACGGCATTGCCATGCCCCTACATTCTCTTCAACCCGAATTTGTAGGGGCATGGCTCGCCGTGCCCCAAACCTAACGAGGAATTTTATTCGATCATCCCCCCTAATAATCCTCTTGCTTCAACAGATTCAACAAATACTTACCATAGGTACTCTTCACTAACGGCAACGCCAACGCTTCCAATTGCGCTGCATTAATGTACCCATTGCGATAGGCAATCTCCTCCACGCACGCCACCTTGAATCCCTGCCGTTCCTCAAGCGTCTGGATAAAACTAGCCGCCTGATGCAACGACTCATGGGTTCCCGTATCGAGCCACGCAAACCCGCGTCCTAACAGCTCTACCTGAAGCTGATTCTGCTCTAGATACACCCGACTCAGATCGGTAATCTCCAACTCTCCCCGAGGCGATGGCTTCAAATTAGACGCGATCGCCGATGCCTGAGCATCATAGAAATAAATCCCTGGCACCGCATAATTTGACTTCGGCTTAGCAGGCTTCTCCTCCAAGCTCAATACCTTGCCATCCAGGGCAAATTCCACCACGCCATAATGCTGCGGTTCTGACACCCGATACCCAAAGACGATCGCGCCTTCTGTTAGCTTCGCCGATCGTTTCAGCACCTCCACTAAACCATGGCCATAAAACAAATTATCGCCCAACACTAAGCAAGCAGGTTCACCCTTGAGAAAGTCTTTGCCCAAAATAAATGCCTGTGCCAACCCATCCGGACTCGGCTGTTCTACATAACTAAACTCCATGCCCCACTGCGATCCGTCACCCAATAATTTTTCAAATAACGGCAGATGATCCGGCGTCGAAATAATTAACACCTCCCGAATTCCCGCTAACATTAACGTCGAAAGCGGATAGTAGATCATCGGTTTGTCATAGACAGGCATGAGTTGTTTACTCACCACCTGCGTTAGCGGATATAACCGAGTACCCGATCCGCCCGCCAAAATAATTCCTTTCATGACTCAATTCCTCTTTAAATAATCCAACTAATCTGATTCATTACCGATCGCCGTAGTTGCGACTAAGCCATGTTTGATAGGCACCCGACTGCACCGCTTCTACCCATTCCGGATGGTCCAAGTACCACTGCACCGTCCGCCGAATCCCGGTTTCAAAGCTTTCGGTCGGTTGCCAGCCGAGGTCGCGATCGATCTTCCCGCAGTCAATGGCATAGCGACGATCGTGGCCCAATCTATCTTTGACGTAGGTGATTAGAGAAGTGCGATCGAGACCGGGGGTGGGCACTAATTCATCCAAAATATTGCAAATCGTGGTGACAACCGAGAGATTAGTCTTCTCGTTAATGCCGCCAACATTGTAGGTTTCTCCGATCGTTCCTTTGGCCAGAACTAGCGCGATCGCATCACAGTGATCCGTCACATAGAGCCAGTCTCGCACGTTGAGTCCATCGCCATAAATCGGCAGCGGTTTTCCTTGCAGCGCATTCAAAATCACGAGGGGAATCAGCTTTTCAGGGAACTGATAGGGACCGTAGTTATTAGAACAATTCGTCGTCAGAACAGGCATTCCATAGGTATGAAAATAAGCGCGAACTAAATGATCGGAGCTGGCTTTGGATGCGGCGTAAGGGCTATTTGGCGCATAGGGCGTGTCTTCTCGAAAGGCAGGATCGTCCGGGTTGAGTGACCCGTAAACTTCATCCGTAGACACATGCAAAAACCGAAACCGATCGCGTTTCTCGCCCGATAGAGTTTGCCAATAGTTCCGGCAGGCGTCCAAAAGATTTAGCGTCCCGACGACGTTGGTTTGGATAAATTCGCCGGGATTCAAAATCGATCGATCGACATGACTCTCTGCCGCAAAATTCACAATGGCGTCCGGCTGATACGTCTCTAGCAAATGCATCACCAACTCGGAATTCCCAATGTCCCCGCGCACTAGCTGATGTCCCGCATCATCGGCCAAACTCTCCAGCGTCTGGGGATTTCCGGCATAGGTGAGCTTGTCTAAATTAATAATCTGTGCTAACCCTGTCTGCCTCGATCGCAGTACAAAATTTGCACCGATAAATCCCGCCCCGCCTGTGACCAGGAAAACAGGTTGTTGAGTATCCATAAGACTGTCCATAATAGTTCGACTTGTTTTTCAAATCTTATAGCCGATCGTCTGACCTTCCGTAAAATTGCGCAAGGGCTTCTAATAATCTTCATAGAAGACTTAAACTTTACCCGGACTCTTTATCCGGACTGAGGATAGGCGATCGTAAGATGGAGTTAGTCTTAACTACAGTCTTAACTGCGGATTGCTAATGCCTACCTCCTCCGACGACTTTGCTGAACAACTGCTTGATGGCGCAAGACGCTCAGGGGCAGAAGAGGCGGAGGTGTTTCAATCTCGATCGCAATCTCGCCCAGTCACCTTTGAAGCCAATCGTCTCAAGCAAATCGACAATACCCAAGCCGATGGCATCGCCCTTCGCGTCTGGAGAAATGGCCGCCCTGGACTGGCCGTCGCCTACGGTCATGTGGAACTCCAAACCCTAATCGATCGCGCCCTCACCCTCAGCGATCTCAATGACCCAGAAGAACCCGAACTCGCCTCAGGCACCCAAAAACACTTCCCCGACGATGGCCACTCTGCCACCGTAGAAACCTTAGTCAAATGGGGCACTGAGGCCGTCGCAACCATTCGCGATCGCTATAGTGACGTCATTTGTGGGGGCGGCTGGGACTGCGAGACCGAGGAAACGCGGATTTTGAATACGCGGGGGTTGGATTATAGCTACCGAGACACGACGCTGAGTGGCTATCTAGAAGCGTCTCTGGTGAAGGGCGATGATTTTCTGGCGATTTATGATGGGCAGGCGACCCGAGGCGATCGATTGGATTTCGATGACATGGTGCAGGCGATTTTGAAACGGCTGGATTGGGCGCAGACGAATACTGATAGTCCGGGGGGGCGGCTTCCGGTCTTGCTGACGGCAAAGGCTGCGGAGTTACTGTGGGGCACGTTACAGTCAGCGCTCAATGGAAAACAAGTTTTAGAAGGCTCATCCCCTTGGAGCGATCGAATCGGTGACTCGGTTCTCGCGTCTAATCTTCATCTTTACCAAGACCCGAAACAGGGTCCTTACGGCTGTCCCTTTGATGATGAAGGGACGGAGACTCAGCGATTGTCCTTTGTCGAAGGCGGGCGGCTCGATCGATTTTATTGCGATCGGGCGGCGGGAAAGGCGCTCGGGCTTCAGACGACGGGGAACGGCTTTCGAGGATTAGGCAGCAATCCCATTCCGGGACTCTTCAATTTTATGGTGGCACCGGGAGCGTCTTCCTTTGAGGATCTTGTAGCTTCTATTGATGAAGGCGTGATTTTGGATCAAGTTCTAGGCGGCGGGCCAGGGATTTCAGGCGATTTCTCAATCAACGTCGATTTGGGCTACCGCATCCAACGGGGCAAAATCGTCGGACGCATCAAAGACACCATGGTCTCCGGCAACATCTATCAAAGCCTGCAAGAGGCCGTCAGACTAGGCAATGACAGCGAATGGAGTGGATCCTGCTGGACTCCATCCGTCATCGTAGACGGCCTATCCGTGGTGGGAAAATCTGACGGATAAATTTTAGTGACCTGGAATACGTCTAATCGGATAGATTTTGTAGTACATTATGTTGAGTCTAGAAAAGTAGGTAGTCTGAACGATTCAGTTATCTGCCAATCTGGTCTTGTCAACTTGGTGTGAATAAGGTAAGTGAACATGGCTATTCAATCTTTAAAAATGTTGCTGATTGCGCCTGCGGTACTGGGCATTGCGATCGTTTCGGCAATCTCTCCCGCAGCAGCGAACGAAGTCTCGGTTGCTTCGTTGACTGAAGGCAAGACCTCTGACTTAGGTCAAGTTACGTCCGTTTCTCAGCTTTCTGATGTCAAGCCTACCGACTGGGCCTTCCAAGCGCTTCAGTCCTTGGTTGAGCGCTACGGCTGTATCGCTGGATACCCCGACAAGACCTACCGTGGCAACCGTGCCATGACTCGTTATGAGTTTGCAGCGGGTCTGAACTCCTGCATGGATCGGGTCAACGACTTGATCGCAGCGTCTACTGCTGACATGGCTAAGAAAGAAGATTTGGCTACCCTGCGTAAATTGCAAGAGCAGTTCGCAGCGGAACTCGCAACCCTTCGCGGTCGCGTTGATGGTTTAGAAGTCAAGACTGCAACCCTTGAGAAGCAACAGTTCTCCACTACCACCAAGCTACAAGGCGAAGTGATTTTTGCTCTTGCAGGTGCTCTAGGCGATACCTACAACACCAATACCACCTTCAGCGATCGCGTCCGCCTTGTTCTCAGCACAAGTTTAACTGGTAAAGACACCCTTTACACTCGTATTGCTGCTCGTAATATTACGAACACGGGTACGACGATCAACAGCAACATGGGTCGGTTGTCCTTTGGCGACGGTCCTGCGACTCCTGCTGTTGGCGACAATGGCGTTGCGATCGACAAAGCTTACTACCGTTTCCCATTGGGCAAAGCTCGCGTCACCATTGATGCAACGGGTGCTGAAGCTTACGCCAACATGGAAAACTTTAACGGTCAACTTGCAAGTGACTCGACTGGAAGCATCTCTCGCTTCGGTCGCTTCAACCCACTTTACCGTTATGGTGCAGGCGGCACAGGCTTAACCATCAACTACCCAATCACCTCTCAAATCGGTGTTTCGGCAGCTTACCTAGCGAAGAACGGAAGCGATACCAATAGTGGCATCTTCAACGGTGGAAATGCAATTTTTGGACAACTTGAATATAAAGCATCCAAGAATTTAGGGCTAGGTTTGCTCTACGTTCGCGGCTACGACACTGCGGGTTCAGTTGCTGTGACGGGTGGTACAGGGAGTAGGCTTTCTAACCAACCATTCACGAATCTTAAAACCTCTTCTGATAACTACGGGATTCAAGGTTCCTTTGCATTTAGTCCTGCAATCACTTTAGGCGGCTGGGCTGGATACACGAGTGCTAACCGTGAAGGTGCTGCTGGAAACTCCAGTCTTTTCAACTGGGCTTTTAATGTAGCATTGCCTGACTTCGGTAAGAAAGGTAACTTAGCGGCTGTGACTGTTGGACAACAACCTAAGATTACAAGTGGTGTTGGTTCTGCCGCAGAAAACGCTACTAACTTCTTCGTTGAAGGTCTCTATCGCTATCAAATGAACGATAAGATTTCTGTCACTCCTGGTTTGATGGTTATCTTCAATCCCGACAACGTTGCGAATCGCCCAACTGCATTTGTTGGCACCATCCGCACCACCTTCAAATTCTAAGAATTTGAATCGTGAGTTGACTACTGTTTAGACATAGCTAGAAAAACGAAAGCGTCTTTGAGATCAATCTCTAGGGCGCTTTCGTTTGAGATATATTGAAAAGACTATTGCAGTGAGGCTTTTTAGACCATGCGCTTCATCGATCCCAAAACCGACTTTGCCTTTAAGAAAATCTTTGGTTCCGATCGAAGTCATGCCATCCTGATTAGTTTCTTAAATAATTTGGTTTACAACGGCGATGCGATCGTCTCTGAGCTTGAAATCCTGAATCCCTATCAGCCACCGCCGATCGCCGGAATCAAAGCCACTTATCTAGACGTCCGCGCCAAACTTAGCACGGGCGAAACCGTCATCATTGAAATGCAGGTGCTAAACGTAGCAGGTTTTGAAAAGCGCGTCCTCTACAATGCCGCCAAAGCCTATTCTGTTCAGCTCGATTCAGGCGCATCTTACACCACGCTGTATCCTGTCATTGCCCTGACCATTACTGATTTCAACATGTTTCCAGACTCAACTGAGGTCATGTCCCGGTTTGTTCTGAAAGAACGAAATCGACTCACCGATTATCCGTCTTGCGATATTGAACTCATCTTTGCCGAATTGCCAAAATTCACCCTTTCGCTAGAGCAACTTTCTTCAGTCTCAGATCAATGGCTGTATTTTATTAAAAATGCACCCAGCCTTGAACTCATCCCTAGCTCCATGGAGACCATCCCCGAACTTCAGCAGGCGTTTCAAATTGCAAAGGAATCCAACCTGAACCGGGCCGAACTTGAAGAGATGGAAAGCCAACAACGCTATATTCAAGACCAAAGAGGCAGTCTCATAAAAGCCTTAGAAACGGGACTTC
>JAYUJY010000216.1:0-124569 GCA_043764895.1 Synechococcales cyanobacterium
AAGTAGCCCTGAGCATAGTTTTCAATAATCGATCGCACATCCACGTCAACGCGAGAGTTCATAAGCCCGTGACAAAATTCTTAAGGTTCATGATAATCGTGGATCCCTAGAAAAGGTTAGCGATATAGTTGAAGAACGCGAAGATTTTAAAGAATGGCACCGAGGCTATGTCGAACCTGTCCAACCCTGAACACTCACTTCCAGCGGATCCCATTCCGGCCATTACGCTCCACACCTCTGAACATCCCGAACAAGAGGGCGAGTGGCTGCGATCGGGCTTAATCAAGTGGTTGGATGAGCAATTTATCCCTGAAGCCGTAAACCATGACATCGCAAAAAGGGCCGCCCAAATTTTTGTGCGACAGCGGATGGAAGGGGAAAATGACTTGATCACGCTCGTGGTGGCTATGGTGACGGAACTCGAAGCCTACGATTTTTCCATGAGCTTTTTTGGAAGTTTTGCGATTGCCAATGCCATGAGTGAACTGGTGATGGAGAGTTTAGGAATCGACGATCGGTGCTGTGGCGGCGGTTAGACCCTGGCAAAGCCTCCTCGTTGGGTTGGGGGCACGGCGAGCCATGCCCCTACAGATCCGGGTTTACAGAATCCGGGTTTACAGAGAATGTAGGGACATGGCTATGCCGTGTCCTAAACCCAACGAAGAAAAGATTAAGGTCTTATTTCCGCCGCGCAGTACTTAGGAGCCTCTTCAATAGGGACATTACTTCCATGCTGATCCCTACTACCCTGCTTCAATCCAGACCTTCATTTCAGTTAGAGTCAGCAGGCCAAACTGAGTTGCTAAGGCCACATCAGCCGCGTCTCGACCATAGGCTATTGTAATGCGATTTCCGCGCGGTTCTGTTTGTGTCGCGTCGAAGGTATACCAGCGATCGCCCACGTAGGCTTCAAACCAAGCATGGAGATCCATCGGTTCGAGTTGGTAGAGATAGCCCGCCACAATCCTTGCGGGAATCGTCAGACTTCGGCACAGGGCAATCCCTAAATGGACAAAATCACGACAAACTCCCGTCCGAGTTTGGACCGTTTCGAGGGCCGATGTGGACGCATTACTCGTGTCGTAGTGATACGCAATATTAGTATGGATCCAACTCCGAATGGCCTCTACCTGTGGGTATCCCGGCGAACACCCTACAACAATTTCGTTGGCGAGCATCCCGAGCAGGTCAGATTGGCAATAGCGACTAGGCAACAGAAACTGAACCACATAGTCGGGGAGATTTTGCACTAAAACAAACTCAGCACCGAGATTGACATCTATAACATCTGCCGTATCCACGGTTGCAGTGGTGTCTACTTTGAAAATCCCTTGGGGAACCATGAATCGCTGACACAGATTGCCGTAGTGGTCACTGTATTGAGTCATGGCAACGTCAGGGTCAAAACACGATTCTTCTCGCACCACCCGCTGACCCAATCCACTGCGAGGTCGAAGCATTAGGATGAGCGGGGACGGGGCGATCGCTTCAAACAAAAGGTGGCACCCAACATTCAACCGCATATTTTACAAGTCCCTAGAGAGATAGTTGTTAGCTAATCCTGATTTTAGGATGACTTCTCATATAAAAATGACGCCAGGATTGCAATTTAACCATTAAAAAGTAAAAATAGGCGTCTGGACTGAAGAGAATCATCCGGACGCCTATTTTATTGTGAAGTTTAGATTAAAGCTAAATTAAACCCCTCGAATCATCAAAAAATCATCAAACTACCAGCTTGACTTGACAACGCCAGGGAGCAATCCTTGGTGAGCCATTTCGCGCAGAACGTTACGAGATAGTCCGAAGTCACGATAGAAGCCGTGGGGACGCCCTGTGACCCAGCAACGGTTCTTGACGCGAACGCGAGCGCTGTTGCGAGGCAGTTGTTGAATCTTGCGGTGGATTTCGATTTTTTCATCGAGATCGGTTGCTTTTGCAAATGCATCCTTCAGTTCAGTGCGCTTCACTGCGTACTTAGCGACGGTTCTTTTGCGCTTTTCATCGCGCTCGATCATGCTTTTCTTAGCCATGAAGCTCTTTCTGCCCTATATATAAAATCTACAATGGTATCAAGCATAGCCTACGATCGGACCTTTTTACCCTTCCTTGCCAATTCTTTTGTCCGGTTCACCTTTCCCGCCGACGAGCAGAGGTCTGCCAAATCGCACCGATCGCACAGCGGCTTGCGGGCATCACACACCGATCGGCCATGGTAAATCCAATGAATCGACATATTTTCCCATTCTTTTTGGGGCAGAAGTTTCATCAGATCCTGCTCAATTTTCACCGCATCTTGGTGAATCGTAAAACCCATGCGATTTGCGAGTCGAGTGACGTGGGTATCGACCGTAAAGCCCCAGTTCACCCCGTAGGCATTGGACGACACCACGTTTGCCGTCTTACGGGCTACTCCAGGGAGACTAGTGAGATCTTCCATCGTACGCGGAACCTCACCGCCATACACCTCAATGATGCGCTGACAAGCCGCCCGGATATTTTTCGCCTTGTTGTGATAAAACCCGGTGGACTTCACATAAGTTTCGAGTTCTAGCAGGTCCGACTCAGCAAACGCGATCGCATCCGGGTAGCGATCGAACAGAGCAGGCGTCACCTTATTCACCCGTTCATCCGTACATTGCGCCGCCAAAATCGTCGCGATCATCAATTGCAGCGCCCCATCGTAGTTCAGCGAACAATGCGCATCAGGATAGAGAATCTTAAGTCGATCGAGCGTCTCGATCGCCCGTTGTTTTTTCGATCGGCGGCGAGGTTTAACCGCAACATCATCCCCAGAATCCACAAACCACCCCCAAAAACATCACACGTAGGATGCGTTAAGCGAAGCAACGCATCATTACCATCCCCGCACCCCACCCATCATCAAAATCCCCGCACCCACCCATCATTACAAACCCGATCGCCCCAAAATCATTGTTGAATCCAATTCGCCGTATCCCGAATGATCAAAATCACACCCAAACTCAACAACAACACCAATCCCGTCTGCATAAACCCTTCCTCAAACCGCTTCGGCAACGGCTTACCCCGCAACCCTTCCAAAATAATAAAAATAAGCTGCCCTCCATCCAACGCCGGAAGCGGCAAAATATTCATCACCGCCAAATTAATACTAATCAGCGTCGTAAACCCAAACAAATTCTTCCAATCATTCTTCGCGATCCGCGCCCCCTGCCGAACAATTTCCACCGGACCCGCAATTTGTTTAGACGTACTCCCAAAATCCGTCACCAGCTTCCCAAACCCCTGCACCGTTTGATTCACCACATGTGTAAACTCATCCCCCGCCAAAACCAGCCCAGCGATCGGATTACTCGGATGCTGAATGTCAACCCGCGCATTCGGCGATAATGCAATCCCAATGCGTCCCTTACCATCCTTCAGTTCAGGCGTCAGAGCGATCGACAAATCTTGAGTTCCCCGTTGAACTTGGAGATTTAGCGTCGTGTCAAAACTACCTTCGATCGCCTTGCGGAGTTGTTCAGCAGACGTTCCATCACCGGATAGCACCGTATCGTTAACTTTGAGCACCACATCGCCCTTCTGAAGTCCCGCTTTTTGGGCAATAGAACCCTCGACCACCTGAGGCAATGCCGCGCCAGGATTGAAATTGAGATGCGGAATCCCGACGGTAAACGCCTGAGTCGTCAGGACAAAATAAGCGAACAAAAGATTTGCAATCACACCCGCGCTAATGACGATCGCCCGATCGAGCACCGGACGATTGCGCAGAAGATTGGGGTCACTCGGATCAATGTCGCTATCGGGATCGTCATCGGGGAATCCCACGAAACCGCCCAACGGAAGCAACCGCAACGCATATTCTGTCTGCGAGCCTTGATAACGCCACACCACCGGACCAAAGCCAATAGAAAAACGGTTGGCGTAGATGCCCTGAAGCCGTGCTGCGAGGAAGTGTCCTAGCTCGTGAACGAAAATGAGAAGGGCGAGGATGAGGATAACCTGCAATACGGGCATAGGGACTTCGGGTTTCGGATAATTTAGTGATCCTATTGTAAAGGTTAAGACTCGATCGTTACAAACTCGGGCCTGACTCTTTAACTTGCACTATTCCCGTCTAGCTCGTCCGATCGTCGTAATGTACAGCACCGCCTCATCTTCAGGAATGCCCAACACCTGATTTACTTCATCATCAAAGAATCCCGCAATGCCACTGATGCCCAATCCCAACCGAATCGCCGCCAGATTCAACCGTTGACCCAGATGCCCAGCATCCAAATGCAAATATCGGTACGCCCGATCGCCCCACTGCTCGATCGCCGCCGTCAGATCCGCCGTATGAAAAATCACCGCCACCGCATCACGGCCCAACTCCTGACCTAGGCAAAGAAAATGCAGTTCAGGGCGGAAATTTTTAAATCGAATTTGGCGAAGTTCTTGAAGATGCGGCGCGTAATAGTAGCAACCTGCCTCCAAGTCTGTCACTCCGCTCACAGCGATGAAGGTTTCGACGCGGTTGAGGTCGCAGTAGTCAGGAGCCGGGTCGAGGTTTTGCTCAATGTAATGCTCCGGATGGTACGTGAAATCTAAAATTGCTTTGAGTTCATTGAGAGAGATTTCAATACCGCTATAGCTTCGGGTCGATCGACGTTTCAATAACGTTTCCTCTAAGCCCGTTAGGTGAGTTTCCCAGACGATCGGACGGGACGTCATGTCGATTTTGAGACAGAAGGGGAAGTTGTATTTATCGGGGCGATCGGGCAATGGGTTGGGCTGAGTCCAGACCACGGCGCGATCGTGCATGGGGATTTGGGTCGCTTGGTGGAGCGAATCCAGGAGTTGGCCGTCGGGGATTCGGGTGGAATAGCTGCGGGTGATGGCGCTGGGAAGAGCACTCTGGTGGCGAGAGAGATGCTGGTTAAGATGCTGAAGATCCGCAAGAGGCAGCACCGCGAGGGTAGACTCTAGCCGATCGTCGAGATAGAGCAAATCATTCATGGCTCGGTCGCAGAAGCCGCTAATGGTGTGGGGCCGAAAGTCATTGATCGATCCAGCGAGTTCTAGATTGCCTAGTAAATGACCGCTGTCTAGGAAAATTCGACGATAGGCCCGGTCTTGATAGCGCCAAGCCGATCGTTCAAAGACTCCCGTAATCACCAGAGCAAGCTGGGTGGCTTCGAGTGCGGGATGCCAGAAGCAACCCGATTGCAGGGCCGTCCACACCTCGTTATCCCAGAAATGCATCAGGCTGTGGGATTGGGCTTGGTAGTTGTAGAGTCCGGCCTTCAAGAGGGGCGTGCCACGGGAGATGAGATACAGCTCGGCGGGGTAAAGTCCGCCCGCAGACGGGGACGATCGCAGATAGTGAGGTTCGTCTGCGGTGGGGATGACGCCCGTTATGCCGTAGCTGTAGTACAAGAACCGTGAGAGCCTTTGCCAAAATTGTAGAGATGGATCTGGATTTGACTCGGAATTTGGGTCTGGGTCTGGCACAACGCTGGGCTGCCGCTCAATATACGATCGCAGCTCAATGGACGTCCCGATTTTGTAGTCTTTAAAGGGGCTGGGCTGACGGCTCCAATCCAGGGACTGCTGGGCTTTCGTACGGAGGGTCTCCGGATCGTACTTGGTGCGATCGTGGTAGTGCTGGGCAAGGGAAATCGGCTGTTCTGGCATGGTTTTGGCAGGGTTAAGGGTGCCTGGGACGGGAATTGGTGAGAAATCTGCGAAAAAAAGCGTTCATTTCTTGAAATTCTGTGTACCATCGCACATGGACTTCTGTTTTATGGACTTCTGTTTTTAAGCGTCTATTTCTACTTTAGATCATCTGTATGGTTTGCTAAGTCGATTTAAGCCCATTTGTTGAACCATTTTTGGATTGACCGTTGGACGGAATCGCCTTAATTTATCAAACGCTCTTCAATAAAGAAATAAGAAGACGCTTCAGGTCTCACCGTATTCAGATATCTCAAGGATATCTTTGCCAAAGAAAGTCGGGTCGAGAGATCTCGCTTTGGGATAAATCATTTATCCACTTTGGAATACTTTGTGTACCATTCAGTAGCGTCGCTCTTAATTTGGTCCTTGGACTGGGTTAACGGTCATGCTTGTTTTGTTGGTTTTAACCTCATTCATCTTGGGTTAGCAGTGCTGTGGTTAACGGTTTAAAAGGTTTATTTTCAAAAGGTTCTAAGGGAGTTGGCATTGAGCTGGCTTCCGATCGGATCAATATTGTCCAACTGTCCCGTAAGGGCACTAAGGTTCGGCTCATTAACTATGTGACCGTTCCGGTGCCTGAAGGGGTCTTTCAGGAAGGACAAATTGTCGATCGCTCTGCAATGGCGGAGTTAATCCAATCTGCACTTGCCGATAACAAAATCAAAGCAAAACAAGCGGCGACGGCAGTTCAGGGCGGACGAGACACGGTTACGCGGATTATTCCGGTTCCGGCAGAACTAGACGATCGCGAGTTGCGCGATATGGTTCTGAATCAGGAAGCGGGTCTATATCTGCCCTTCCCTCGGGAAGAAGCGGATGTGGATTATCAAAAGCTTGGATTGTTTGTGGATGAAGATGGCATTGAAAAGGTTCAAGTGCTGCTCGTTGCGACGCGGAAAGAGGTAACGGATGCCTATTATCAGACCTTCCAACAGGCGGGTTTGAGTTTGGACGTCTTGGAGATTAGCAGTTTCTCGTTGATTCGGACGATTCGCGAACAGCTTCGGCAGTTTGCGCCCCAAGAAGCGGTGGCTATTGTCAATATCGAATTTGAGAGCACTGAGATTTCCATTACGGTGGACGGGGTGCCGCAGTTTTCACGGACGGTGCCGATCGGAACGTTCCAAGTTCAGAGTGCGCTATCGCGTGCCATGAATCTGCCGCCGTCTAGAAGTATTGACCTGCTGCAAGGCATGACGATTCCAGTCAATGTCGATGCAGGCGGTCGTCCGGGCGGGGCCAATCCAGGAACGGCGGCGATGTTGCGTATTCTGGGTGAATTGGCAGATGAGCTGCGGCGATCAATCGATTTCTACACCAATCAGGGAGAGAACCTTGAAGTTGCGCAGCTTTTGCTGGCAGGTCCGGGGGCAGCCATTGGACAGTTGGATGAGTTTTTCACCCAGCGTCTGAGCTTACCGTGTAGTTTGATTGATC
The DNA here is from genome assembly GCA_043764895.1 of Synechococcales cyanobacterium. Taxonomy (GTDB): domain Bacteria; phylum Cyanobacteriota; class Cyanobacteriia; order Leptolyngbyales; family Leptolyngbyaceae; genus JAAFJU01. Next base: position 7,138 of record JAYUJY010000216.1, read on the forward strand.
CGGTGGCCGCACTTTCATTGGACACGACCATTGACCTGCCGGAAAGCCTTAGACCCGGTTTGGCTGTGGTTTTAGGTTTGGGCTTACGGGAGGCATAACCCATGCATAACTTAGACGTTAATTTTTTAAACGATCGACCGGATCTCAAACCGGGTAGCGGGGGTAGACCTCCGCTGGCAGGCGCGGGTGGACGATCGTCTCGGGGATCGGGCTTTTCATCTCGAAATGAGAGCAAGACTCCACTGTACGCTGGGATCGCGGCATTGGTCGGCTTGTTAGGCATCACGGGTGCGGCCTTCTTGTATTTCACGATGCAGAAGGGCGCGTTGACTGAGCGGCAAGCCGAACTCGATACCAAGCTAGGGACATTAGAAGCGAAGCGAAGTGAACTAGCGGCGGCGAAGAAGAAGGTTGCGAGTGCGGAGGAGGAGATCAGGGCATTGGCATCGGTCTTTACTCAAATCAAGCCGTGGTCAGCCATTTCTCAAGACATTCGCGATCGGTTGCCTAATTCCGTCCAGATCTTGGGAATCTCCCAAGTGGCAGGCGCAGCTCCGGCGGCAGGGACAGCGGCAGGACCGGATGCCGTCTACACGCGAAATCTGACGATCAAAGGTGCGGCGAATGACTTCAATCAGGTGAATGACTTCTTGCTGGTCTTGAAAAAGTCGAGCTTCTTGAAACCGGATGAGACTAAGATTGTGACCGCCGATCGGGAGCCTCGCAAATCCTTGCAATCCATATCGCTTCCCGTTACAAATCCAAATGCCACCACGACCTCGAAACCAATTAAGTTGCCGGGTCGAATTGGGTTTGTGATTCAGACTCAGCTTACGGATGTTTCATCTGCGGAGTTGTTGAAAGAACTTGAACGCAAGGGCACCGTGGGTCTTCTAAATCGGTTTGAAGCGCTTAAGAATAAGGGGGTAAAACCATGAGCATGAGTGGAGATTACAATCCGCCGGATGGGGATTTTGATAGCGGACCGAATTACCCCAGTGCGTTTGGGATAACCTTTACGCCCATGGTGTCTGGGATTGGCCTAGGGCTTCTTGGACTCGCCGCTGCGGCCTTTGCTTGGACGCAATTGGTGGAGCCTCTGCGGGTCGAAACCGACGAACTTCAAGCCAAAGTAACCGAGAAACAGAAACAGCTTGACGATCAAAAAAATATCGAAAAGCAGCTCAAAGACGCCAAGGTGAAGTTGACCCAAGTGGAACAGCAGCGCCAACAGGTCTACTCTCTGTTTGCCCAGAAGAAAAACATGGATACGGTGTTGTTAGATCTCAATCAATTGATTGATAAAAACAATATTGGTCTTCGCAGTGCAAAGGAAGGAAAGCTTGCGACTTGTCCAAGTTGGATTAAGGAGCAGTTCACAACGATTGCAACAGGTCAGCAGTACGAGGAGCAAATTGGGCCGCTCATTGCTGAAGCGAAACTTCGGAAATTTACCCCTGAAGTCGTTCTCGCTGCTGCTGCCACACCTGGAGTCGCTGCCACAACGGTTCCGGGCGTATTGACCGATGGGTCGCTTGGCGTTGCGCTGAATAATAAACTGAAACGTCAGACGTTCAACGTTGAGATTGAGGGGAACTTCAACCATGCACAGTCGATCATTCGTCGGATTGAGCTGCTGCAACCGCTGTTGATTCTTCGCAACATGGACGTGAAGTATGGGGGCGAACAAATTTCAAAAACGGAGCCAACTGTTCTGTATGAATATGATCCCAAAAACCCAGAGATTCCAGTGGCATTGAAGACCTGTCAGCCGGATACGGTGGTGACGACTTCCTTCAAGATGGATGCGCTGCTTCCGTTGACGGCAGAAGAGCAGAAGCTAATTGTACCGACTCCCACGGTGAGTCCGGGTGCTACGCCGGGGGCGAGTCCATCGCCGAGTCCTGCGGCTAAGTGATCGCATGTTGGGTCACTACGCTATGTAATCCCATTAGTGTTGACTGTTTTGTTTTTGATTCTTTGATTTCCTAGGAGCGTCCCCGTGAGAGATTTTTTACGCATAAGTGGAGCAATGGCCACCACGATTACGTTGGTAGCAACTGCCCTTCCTCCCGCATCGGCGGCTGATACGGCCACCCAAGTGACGGCGGTCCGGCTAAATCCCGCCGCGCAAGGGATGGATATTGTGCTCCAAACCCAGGCTGGGAGCAAGCCACCCCAAGTGTTCAACACCAACCGGGGAAATACCTGGACGGCGTTAGTGTTCAATACCAAGCTGGCGAACAATCAGCCCTATCGCAAAGATAATCCGGCTCCTGGAATTGCATCGATCGCCGTTCTTCCCGCAGGTAAAGATGGCGTTCAGGTCACGGTGGTGGGAAACGGTGCGCCGCCTAAGGGCCAACTGGTGCGTAAAGACGGGCAGGGTGTGGTGCTGAATGTGGTCGGGTCCGGGGGAACGGGCAGGCTCGCTCAGTCCACGATGATGCCGCCCATGAATGCAGTGGCCCAAGCGGTTCCGGCGACGCCCAATAATGGAACGAATGGAACGCCGATCGTCCCCTTTATTCCTAGCCCGGTCGGACCTCGGACGGCTCCTCAACAGCCTTCTAACATTGCGCCGCCGTTGATGCCGCGTGCGTCTGCGCCTCCGGTGGGGGACATGGCGATTTCGCAGTTGGATGTGACGCCGAGCAGTATTGATCTTGGGACGAATGAACGGATTCCTCGGTTGGTATTGCGGGATGCGCCTGTGCGGGAAGTGTTGTCACTGCTTGCTCGTGCGGCGGGAATGAACTTGGCCTACAGCGAAAGTTCCGGTGGTGCAGGGGCGGCGGCAGGTGCTCCGGGTGCAGGGGCTTCTTCGGGTGGTCCGACGATTTCGCTAGATATTGAGAATGAATCGGTCCAAGATGTCTTTAATTACGTGCTTCGGATTGCTTGTGTGCCTGCGGGTGGTGCAGGCGGGGCGGCAGGCGGCGGAGCTTGTTCAGCGCTGGAAGCCAATCGCAATGGTCGCACGATTTTTGTCGGAACCCGGTTGCCGGATGATGCGCGGAATGTGATTTCTCGCACGGTTCGTCTGAACCAAGCTTCGACCGAATCCGCATCGAACTTCCTAACGACTCAAGGCGCTGAAACACAGCTTCCATTCACGCAGGTCCAAGTTCAGACCGTGGGTGAAGGCGCAGCGGCGCGAACGATTGAAACCCGTACGCCAACCATTTTGGCCTTACGTGCAAGTGAAGGCGTCGGTCCACTCCTGCTTCGTGGTCTATCCGTCTCTGGCGACAGCCGCACCAACAGCGTAACGTTAACAGGAACCCCAAAAAAAGTCGAAATTGCAACAGGTTTCCTAACCCAACTAGATGTCCGCAAACGTCAAGCGGCGGTCACGGTGAAAGTTGTGGATATCAACTTGAATGGACTCGATAAAGCAAATACAAGTTTCTCCTTTGGCGTGGACAATGTTGAGGTCAGGAGTTCTCCTAGTGCTGGGACGGGCACTGGCACTGGAGCCTCCGCTCGGGTAAGTCAAACGCCAATTTTCAGAGGGTTTAATTGGAATCTTGCTCTGGACGCTGCAATTGTTAGTGACAATGCAAAAGTACTGACTGATCCGACCTTGATTATTCAGGAGGGACAAAGTTCTGGGGTGAAGGTGGTAGAAGAAGTCGTCACCAACTATAAGTTTACTCAAACTTCAACGGGTACTTCTACAACAACCAATATTGAAGTCGAAAAGGGCGATGCTGGATTGACGCTTAATATTGACCTGCGACGCATTGATGACAATGGGTTTGTTTCAATGGAGATTGCTTCCAAGCTTTCTGTTCCTAAGAATCCACAAACAGTTAATGTCGGAGGAAATACTAACTCTATTACTCTTCTTCAAAGACGTGATACAAGTACAGGACTAGTCCGAATTCGCGATGGTCAGACGCTTGTGATTACTGGTGTAATTCAAGAAGCCGATCGATCGACCGTAGCAAAAATACCTATCTTGGGTGATTTACCGATCTTAGGAGCACTTTTCCGCAGCACAAACCGAACAAAAGATCGTCGTGAAGTAATTATTTTAGTCACTCCAAAGATTTTGGATGACAGCGATAAGTCTATGTTTGGTTACGGCTACAATCCAGGGAAAGAAGCTCAACAGTACCTCTCAAAGTAGATGGGTTAGAGCGCTCTAACTTAGGTCAAATCAAATGATAGGACGATCGTATTTCTTAATGGGAGATGCGATCGTTTTTTGTGGGGATGGGAGTTCTGCTAGTAGTCTGCGGCTTAAATAAGCCAGCGATTGAACTCCTCCTCGTTAGGTTTGGGGCACGGCGAGCCATGCCCCTACAGATCCGGGTTTTAGAGAATGTAGGGGTTTGGCTCGCCGAACCCTAAACCCAAGGAAAAAGCGACCAATGCGACCCTCATTTTGATGGATTTCAATAAAAGGGTTTATTTACACCGCGTAGTACTAGTACACTTCGTCATGAGAACCGATATTTAGCAACAAAATAGCATCCTCACCATTTCCTATCTTCGTGAATTCAAATAAGATGCGCAAGTCGTAGGCGACCGAACAAGACCACACTCCAGACAAATCGCCTGTTAATTTATGAGTCTGTAGACCAGCCTGAAAGGGATCCTCAGCCAATTGCCTCAGTGTCTCATCCAAAGCCGATCGAATTTGGGGATTTCGCTTCACGACTCGTTTAAATGCCCGTAACGACTTGGGAGTCCATCCGATCGATCTCATCCTTCATCCAACTCCGCCAAAAAGTCATCGACTGAGCCAAACTTCACGTCTCCTTGAGCGACTTCTGCTCTAACTTCTACAACGGTTTGAGTCAAAAGCGATCGCTGCTGATGGGCTAGGCGCTTCTGGAATAGATGAATAAATGCGATCTGTTCGTCGATCGACAGGACTTCCACGAGTTCGACCGCTGCCTGAAACGAACTAACCTCAGTTTGCATACAAATTCACCTCGCCCCTACAACGTCTATTCCTAGTGTAATTGAAATAACGCAAACAAGATTTACGATAGGATTGAACCTGACCCAGTGACGCGGAGAAACCATGAGTGCGATCGTTTCAACAACAGACCAGACCCGCTATGTCATCCGTGATCCTGAATATTACGAGGGCGAACCCATGATTCAGGGCACTAAGGTTCTAGTCCGCGATATTGTCAAACCCTGGAAAGCGGGAACCCCACCCGAAAAAATCAGTGCGGAGCTGTTCAAACTCGTCTCCACCGCACAAGTTTTTGATGCCTTAAGTTTTTACCTGGATCACCAGGCCGAAATTGATGCTCAAATCCAGGTGTACATCGATCGGCCTTTTCTGGATGTCCCCTTGTCTATCCGCTCTTACCCTTACTTGGATGACGTCGAGGCAACGATCGAAGCCTACAGACGAGAAAAAAATGCGGAGCCTTGGCCATTTTATGAAAGGACCGAAGACCTTTTGGGAGAAGTAGCGTGATCCGTTATTTACTAGACACTGATCATATTTCTCTTCTTAAACGTAACAATTTGGCCGTTCATCGCCGTTTACGCAGCCTAGGGAAATCACAAACCTTCGTCTCCGTAGTGACCATTGAGGAACAGGTTAAAGGTTGGCTAAGAGAGATTAATGATGCTTCTTCAAAAGGGAGTAGCGATCGTCTTTGCTCTTCTTACCGCGCATTAGGAGATGCCGTCTCTTATTTGAATTTATTTGAACGTGCTGATTTCGATATGAATGCGCAGGAGTGTTTTCTGAACTTTCGGCAGCAAGGGATTAGGATTGGAACCCTGGATTTACGAATTGCTTCGATCGCATTACTGGGTGACTTCGTTTTAGTGAGCAGAAACAGAAAGGATTTTGACTACGTGCCTAATCTGAAATTGGAGCAGTGGGATATGTAGACTCAAGCGGCAAGACGATCGAATTTCCCTTTATTTTTCAACGCTGTGAGAATAATTTAGCTGAACTAGAGTTGGACCATCATCATCTTGAAAAACCCATAAAATTACGATAGAGCGCGATCGTATTTCTAGTTGGGTTTGGCATCAAGCCGTCTCAATTCTCAATTCATCATTCTCAATTCTTCTGCCCGGTTAGTTTTTCGCGTAATTTTTTGATCCGATCGCGATGTTTGGCCGCTTCTTCAAACTCTTGCTTTTTGGCTGCGTCTTTCATCAGCGCTTCAAGTTGCTGAATCAAGTCTGGAATACTGTCGAGTGGCACATCTGCAACATTCTCAATGACTTGATCCAATTCCTGAGAATTCAACCGTCTAGACACTTCTAGGAAGGCCAGAATGGAGTTGTTCGATCGCTTGATAATCGAGTAAGGAATGATGCCGTTCTTCTCGTTGTGAGCGGCTTGAATTTCCCGACGACGGGCGGTTTCTTCGATGGCGGCGGTCATACTGTCGGTCATGTTATCTGCATACAGAATGGCTTTACCTTCCACATGTCGAGCGGCCCGACCCATGGTTTGAATCAGCGATCGTTTCGATCGCAAGAAGCCTTCTTTATCAGCATCTAGAATTGCGACGAGCGACACTTCGGGCAAGTCTAATCCTTCTCGCAATAGGTTCACCCCTACGAGCACGTCAAACACACCTTCTCGAAGATCTTGCAGGATTTCAATCCGTTCTATTGAAGTGATTTCAGAATGTAAATACCGGATTCTGACCCCGCGTTCTTGGAAGTATTCAGTTAAGTCTTCAGCCATTCTTTTCGTGAGTGTTGTCACTAGAACGCGTTCATGTTTGGGCACTCGTTCTTGAATTTCAGCTAGCAAATCATCCACTTGGCCCTCTGAGGGACGGACAAACACTTCAGGGTCCAAGACTCCCGTCGGACGAATGACCTGCTGCACAATGTGTTCTTTAGAAAGCTCCACTTCCCAATCGCCCGGTGTTGCAGAAACAAAAATACATTGCTTAGCCTTCTCCCAAAATTCATCGGCTTTCAAGGGGCGATTGTCCGCCGCGCTCGGCAACCGAAAACCGTGATCAATCAAGACTTTTTTACGGGCTTGATCGCCGTTGTACATCGCTCGAATCTGCGGAATGGTCACATGAGACTCGTCCACAACCAACAGCCAATCATCCGGGAAATAATCTAGCAAACACTCGGGTGATTCCCCCGCATTTCGACCCGCAAGGTGCCGCGAATAGTTCTCCACACCTTGACAAAATCCCACTTCCCGCAGTAGTTCCAAATCATATCTGGTGCGTTGTTCTAAGCGTTGAGCTTCAACTAGTTTTCCCTCAGATTCCATTTTTACCAGCGATTCTTTCATCTCCGCTTCGATCGCATTACACGCTTCTTCCAATCGATCTTCAGGCGTTACAAAGTGCCTTGCAGGATAAAGATTAACCGAATCCATGGTTTTAAGCGTTGCACCCGTCACCGGGTCTACATACTTAATCGAGTCAATTTCATCCCCAAAAAACTCAACTCGAATAATGCGATCTTCGTACGCGGGACCAATCTCCAATACGTCCCCTTTGACCCGAAACCGTCCGCGCCCAAGATCCAAATCATTGCGCGTGTATTGCACAGAGGCCAAATCTCTCAAAATCTGCCGCTGATTCATCTCCGTCCCCACGCGAAACGGAATGGCGGCATTCAAGTATTCAGCCGGAATCCCAAGGCCGTAAATGCAACTAATAGACGCGACAACAATCACGTCTCTGCGTTCAAACAACGATCGTGTGGCCGAGTGCCGGAGCATATCAATTTCTTCGTTGATCGACGCTGTTTTTTCAATGAACGTATCACTAACAGCAATGTAAGCTTCGGGTTGATAATAGTCGTAGTAGCTAATGAAATATTCAACGGCGTTGTCCGGGAAAAATTCTCGCAACTCGTTACAAAGCTGTGCGGCGAGCGTTTTGTTGTGGGCCAAGATTAAGGTGGGGCGTTGGACTTCATCAATAACCCGTGCGATCGAGTGGGTCTTCCCGGTTCCCGTCGCCCCGAGGAGGGTTTGATACTGAATCCCTGCGTCCAGCGTTTTTCGCATGGCAGCAATGGCCGTGGGCTGGTCGCCAGCGGGTTCAAAAGGAGCTTTGATTACGAAGTCAGGCATGGGTGGGAACAGTGGGGTGCGATCGGTAATCCCTGATCATGCAACAGATTTCTCAAGACTGCAACCAAAGGACGGTAGCGCCTTCGGATCGTTTTCACGCAGAATTGATAGACTGTAGGTAAATTCAACTCCTGACTTCCGACCCATGGTTTATCCCCTCCAAGACCGTTACATCAGCCTCCTCACTGACTTTGGCTTCAAACGCATCTTCGGTACGGAACCGAATAAACTTCTCTTGCTCGATTTCCTCAACACCATTCTCCCAGAGCATCATCACATTCAAGACCTATCTTTCAAAAATACGGAACAACTCGGCAGTACGACCCTTGACCGGAAAGCCATTTTCGACATCTACTGTCAGGCCCAAAACGGCGATCGCTTCATCGTCGAAATCCAAAAAGCAAAACAAAACTTTTTCAAAGACCGCAGCGTCTACTATGCGACCTTTCCCATCCAAGAACAGGCACTCAAAGGCGAATGGAATTTTGAACTGAGTGCCGTCTATACCATCGGAGTATTGGACTTCATTTTTGACGACCACAAAACCGACAAGACCTTTCTGCATGTCGTCGAACTGAAAAACCAGCGCTGCGAGGTCTTTTACAACAAACTGAAATTCATCTATCTCGAACTGCCAAAATTCACCAAATCGATCGACCAACTCGAAAGTCACTTTGACAAATGGATATTTTTGTTGCGTCATCTGGCAGAACTGACCGATCGCCCTCAACTCCTTCAAGACGGGATCTTTCCCGAACTCTTTGCCGCCGCTGAAATCGCCAGCTTCTCGCCCACCGAACAGGAAACCTACCAGAACAGCCTCAAATATTACCGTGATATGAATAATGTCGTGGATACTGCAAGGGAAGAAGGAATCAAGGAAGGAATCAAGGAAGGAATCAAAGAAGGAATCAAGGAAGGAATCAAGGAAGGAATTGAGCAGATGATTGAACGACAACGCTCGCTCTTACTTCGTCTACTCTCCCGTACTCTAGGAGAACTTCCTGACCCAGTGGAGACCCAAATTAATCAGATGTCAATCGATCGATTGGAGTCACTCAACGAAGAATTAGCGAGTTTTACGCACTTGGACGATTTGCTCCAGTGGCTGAATCAAATCTAGCCCAATGGTATTACGGTAAGACCGATCGTAACCCCCTCGTTACAATCACAACCATTTACATACCTACTCTGTGAGATCGTCTGTTAGATCAACTATACCGTCTAGGCGTGTAAACCCAGGGCGTCGGGCCGCTACGATCGATCGTCCTCGTCTGACTTGACCCAATAATCAAGACCGTTCGCATATCTGCATCGTCGATTTGCAAGTCGCCTAATTTTTTGACGCGAATCTGTTCTCCTGGGCGACCTACATTTTTGGCTAGAACGATCGGAGTGTTTACACTTCTGTGTTCCAAAAGCAATTCCTTAGCGCGTTCCAATTGCCATCGTCGCTGCGACGAAATTGGGTTGTAAAATGCAATCACGAAATCAGCTTGGGCCGCGTGGGTAATGCGATGTTCTATGGTGTTCCAAGGTTTTAAAATATCCGATAGCGAAATGGCACAGAAATCATGTCCCAAAGGCGCACCAATCTTCGCTGCCGCTGCCTGCATGGCCGAAATGCCGGGACAGATCTGAAGATCGATCGCGTTCCAAGCTGGGTTCTGGTCCACATCTAAAGCTTCCAGCACCGCCGCCGCCATCGCAAAAATCCCTGGATCGCCCGACGACACTATCACAACCGACTTCCCCGTTGCCGCCAAATCCAGCGCAAACCTTGCCCGATCGAGTTCTTCCCGGTTATCTGAATCGTGGCGGATTTGATGCGATCGCAGGGGTTCCACGAGGTTCAAGTACGTGGTGTAGCCCACCCAGTCAGTCGCTTGCTTCAAGACGTAACGAACCTCCGGCGACATCCAACGATCGGCTCCTGGCCCAGTCCCGATGACGAAGAGCTTCCCCGTGACAGGTTCTAGCGTGTGATAAACGAGAGTCCGATCGCTGGGGTTCCCTTCCGATTGTGTCACTTGAATCGTCAGTTCCGCATCATCCGCAAAGGGCAGCGCACTCGCCTCAAGCCACGGTGCGGAGCCTTCAAGTTTCACCGTTTTCCCGGCTAACACATTCGACAAAAATGATTTTGCATCATCGGGATTGGCTAACCGATATCCGGGCGGAGGAGACAGCAGTGCCGTCCCAAATCGCACGTCGCCACTGGTTGTGATGGCCGCAGTCCCATCAAAAATACTCGCAAGGTCCCGAGCCAGTTGATTCGCACCGTTCAGCCCACCGAGCAGCGGCACCACGGCACTTCCATCTTCCGCGATCGCCAACACAGGAGGTTCTTGCCATTTGTTATTCAGCAACGGCGCAAGACTCCGAATGAGAATGCCAGCCGCACAAACTCCCACGATCGTATGATTGCTTTTAAATAAATCCTGAATCGTCTCGCTAAAGGTTTCGTAAACACGATCGACATCGCTAACCTTCACCCGACTCGCTAACCCATAGGTGACAACCTCCGGCACCAAACCCTGAATTTGTCGTGCGACAGCAACGCCCTGCTGGCTCAAAATGATGACGGCGATCGGCATTTACCCTTCCTTCCACTTCCATTGACTGGGAATCACAATCATCGCAAAATACGGGACTTGCGTCGGATCGACTTCGCGAATGGGAAGAATCTTCTGCTCTTTCATGGTCGATCGCTCAATGTAATGCGCCCGATCGAGCAATCCTAATTCGTCTAGAATGTTGTAAACTTTGACAAAATTTCGTCCCAATTTCATAATAACCGCTGCATCGGCAAGAGCCAGCCGACTGCGAATCACCTCCGCGTCCAACGTTCCGGTCAACGCCAAAAACACGTCATTGCGATAGGTGAGCGGGGTTCCCAGCATGTCTGCACTCGCCATCACTGACGACACACCGGGTACCACTTCTGCTGGAAAGCGATCGTTGAGGCGGTTATACAGATACATGAACGTCCCAAAGAAAAAGGGATCGCCCTCGCACAGAACTGCCACATCTTGACCATCAGCCAAATGAGTCGCCAATTGATCGGCCACTTTTTGATATCCGGGCTGCGATGATTCACCCGGTTTGAACGGTAGGATCATGGGGATTTCCAGTTGGTGAGGCTGGAGATAGTCAGCGACGATCGATCGTGAAATGCAGCGTCCATCAGGCGATTGCGGATAAACGATAATGGGCACCGATCGTAAAATTCGATAGCCCTTCAGCGTTAGCAATTCTGGATCACCTGGACCTAATCCAATCCCATAGAGTTTGCCTAAGGGTTTAGCGGGTGTATAAGTGAGTGTATTAGCTAGTGTTGTAGTTTCTATCATTTCAATTACTCCTTTTCCTGAGCTAAAGCATTCACCGCAGCGGCAGCTATAGCGCTTCCACCCTTGCGTCCATGTAGCGTCACAAACGGGACTCCTCGCGGATTAGCGGCGAGTTCAGCCTTTGATTCAGCCGCCCCCACAAACCCCACGGGAAAGCCCAAAATCAATGCAGGTTTTGGCGCACCCTCATCCAGCATTTCCAGCAATCGAAACAACGCCGTCGGTGCATTCCCGATCGCCACCACCGCCCCGTCTAAATAAGGCAACCAAAGTTCCATCGCCGCCGCCGATCGGGTATTCCCCAGTTGTCGAGAAAGTTCTGGAACCTGCTCTTCTCGCAGCGTACAAATCACTTTATTTCCGGCACCTAGACGGCTTCTCGTTACCCCATTAGCCACCATGTGCGCATCACACAAAATTGGTGCGCCATTCGCCAAAGCTAGTCGTCCTATGGTTCCGGCATTGGGCGACGCTTCAACATCAGGAACAATCTCCGGAATCCCACAGGAATGAATCAGCCGCACCACCAACTTTTCCAAATCCGCCGAAACCTGGGATAAGTCAGCCTCCGATCGAATCATGGAAAACGATTTTTCATAAATTGCAGCGCCATCGCGAATATAATCAAGCATGATCAAACAACACTAGAGGGAACTAGACGTCAAAACCTGAGCAGTCACACGATCATAAATTGCCTCGATCGCATTTTGAGTCGTCAAGATCGAAATTTCTGGACGATCGCGTGAATGGAATTCATAATAGCCACGCCCTTCGATTTCAACTCCAATCAACGTAATATCGCCATCTTTAGGTTGCGCACATCGTTTCTCGCAGCCACTGATATGAATGGACGGAACCGATCGATCGACTCCTGTAAACCGTTGAATCAGTTCTAATGCATGTTCCTTTGCATGAGTCGCCGCAGCTTTGCAACCCGATCGACCGGAGCAGGCCACAATTCCCCGCGCTGGATGGGTTTTTGATGGATTGAGTCCGCCCAACATCAATGCATTCTCCAACGCTAGGAGAGATGATTTTGTAACATTTGGAATAATGATGGTTTGCCAGGGAGTGAGTCGAATTTCGGATAGATTGAATTCGGAAAGGATTTGGATGAGCGATCGGATTTGGGAAAGTTGCATGTATCCGATCGGCATTATGATTTCGACATAAACGCGATCGTCGCCGTAAGAACAAATCGCATTTGCCCGGTTCGCCAGAGATTCTGCTATCTCCCCAAACTCACCCATGACCGCTTCCAAAAAACGATGGAACCCCATGCCCCGCACCACATCCCGCAACCTTGCCCGTCCACTCCGCCGCAACCGTTCCACTGCCGAAAACCGATCGATTTGCGCCAAATAAACCCGAGCGATCGCATCCACCAATTGCACACAATCTCTCGTTACCACCTCCGTCCTCACCTCCCCCAAATACAACCGAAACGTATCCGCCGACTCCGCCGACTCCGCCACCAGCCAGATATCGTTTAAGCGATCGCGAACCGAAACCGATTCACCACCATCAACACCAATGCTAAACTTTGCACTCAATGGTTCCAAATGCATCGCCTGAGCAATATAAGCATCCAACGCCATCACCACGGGCAACCCATTTGCGATCGCACCCGAATCACATCCCGCCAACGGACTCGCCATCACATTGCGCAAATGGTCCACCTCTGGCCGCGCCGCCAACCCTGCCTGTTGGAGAAGCTTTAACCCAGTTTTATCAACCTTCGCAGCCGATCGAAGTTGTAAATTAGCGCGATTCGTAATCAGAACTTCAGGGCACCCGATTTGTGCTGCAATCTCGACTAGTGTTTCCAACTGCACCCGCAGCACTCGTCCTCCCGGCGTCCGAATACGAGTGAGCACACCATCTTGCGCGATCGTCGGGCAAAACAATCCCGGACAACTCGCAGGTTCGACCCGCACAGTCTCAACCAATGCAGAAAAATCAGCCAAAATAATCCAAACCCTTCCCGTGCGACGCAGGAAACCAGCGAACAGTAGAACAACAGCATTCTGACTCATGAACCCAGATCTCTCCCCAACCCACGCCCAACCGATCGCCCACATATGAACCGATCGCCCAAACGCCCCAAAGATCCAAATCCCATCACAGTTGCGGCACAGCCCCGGAATCTCACCGGACTTTCCCATCATTCAGCCTCAAAGATTACCATAGACCGCGTAACCCCCAGCCAAACCGCCGCCATTCTTCGTTCTCAATTCTTCGTTCTCAATTCTCAATTCTTCATTCTCAATTCCTATGAACCCCTGGCTCACCATCCTTGGCATCGGCGATCGCGGCATCCTCACCTCAATCGATCGCACCCTTCTCACCCAAGCCACCCTCATCGTCGGCGGCGATCGGCATCTCAAGATCCTTCGCCAAACCCATCCCACTGCCTCCACTCTTCGTTGGACTAGCCCGATCCAAGACTCCATCACCGAATTGCTCACCCATCGTTACCGCCCCGTCTGCATCCTCGCCAGCGGCGATCCCCTGTGCTACGGCATCGCCAGCACCTTACTCAAACAAATTCCCCTTGAGGAAATGCAAATCATTCCGCACCTCTCAGCCTTCACCCTAGCCAGCGCCCGTCTCGGCTGGTCCTACCCCGACATCGAAACCCTCAGTCTCTGTGGCAGAGACATTAATCTTCTTCGCGCCGTGCTCTATCCCAACGCCAAAATCCTAATCCTCAGCGCCGATCGCACCACCCCCGCCGCCGTCGCCAACCTCCTCACCCACTGCGGCTACGGCCAAACCCTCATCACCCTCCTCGAACACCTAGACGGTCCCACCGAACGCCAATTTTCCCAGCGCGCCGACCAATGGACTAACTCCGACTGCGCTCAACTCAACACGATCGCCCTCCACTGCCCGCCTCACCCAACTGGCCCCATAACCAGTCGCACCCCCGGTCTCCCCGACCACGCTTACCAACACGACGGCCAACTCACCAAACGCGAAATCCGATCGCTCACCCTTGCCGCCCTCGCGCCCTATCCCGGTGCTCTTTTGTGGGACGTCGGTGCGGGCTGTGGATCCATCAGCATCGAATGGATGCGAACCCATCCCCGCTGCCAAGCCATTGCCATCGAATCCCACCCCGATCGCCTACTGTCGATCGCTCACAATGCATGCATCCTCGGCGTCCCCAACCTTCAAATCATCGACGGACGCGCCCCCGAATCCCTGCAAAACCTTCCTCAGCCCGACGTCATTTTCATTGGCGGTGGTCTGACCCGATCGGGCGTGTTTGAGACCTGTTGGGATGCCTTGGCGATCGGCGGACGACTTGTGGCCAATGGCGTCACCCTTGAGAGCGAATCTAAGCTCTTCGAGTTGCAGCAACATTACGGCGGACAGCTAACGCGCACCCTGATCCAACGGGCCGAACCGATCGGATCGTTCCTCGGCTGGAAATCCCTCTCGCCCATTACCCAATGGGTTGTTGAGAAAGCGCATACCACGTTCCCTCCAGTGTCTCCTGAGCAGGCCCACCAAGACAACGTGTGAGCTGAAATGACGACAAGGCCCAATCCCAGCCACACCCCCATCTGCATCATCAAGAAATCCATCCGTTTGCAGAGCCTCGACGCAACCAAATTCGCCAACACCAGCAGCGGAAACGATCGCTTTAACCAGCTCACAAACGTGGCTATAAATTCTGAAATTGGCTTACTCGGTAACTCTTTAACCATTCGTGGGGGAAGTTTTATCAACGTGTCATAAACCTCTCCCAGCATTCCTTGTGAGGCCCAATAGATCATCACGGGAACAAGCGGCATCAGAATCCCCAGCGTCACAGGAAGGAGCAAATGACCTACAGCGGAAACAACCGATTGCCGCTGTCTGAATAGGCAATGCAACAGATAAACCAACCCAAAACTTAACACCAACGGCAAGAAAATCAGCTTAAACAACAGAACAATCCCGCCCGCGACCCCCGATAAAAGTAGCCAACGCGATCGCTTTTCCGGCTGCTGGACGGCCATCCAGGTACACCAGATCAAGGCATAAATCGGCAACCCCACCAAGGTCTCCACCTGCATTTGATCATTGGGCTGCATGACACTCAGGTATAGCCCGACTGCTATCCAAGGCAGCAAAATCGCAATCCACGATCGCACAAAATAGCGGGCCATCGTCAGCCGCAACATCAGCCCCAACACCCCCATCCACACCGCATCAAAGACATGCATCCCCATGCCACTAAAGCCAAATAACGTCCCCGCCACCATATACACCCCAAAAATCCCCGGTGGCTTCACATCCCAGAAATCGCGGTACAGCACTGCACCGTTCCGAATCGCCTCCCCGCCCACCAGAAACAAGGCTTGATCGCCCCACAATGGCTCCGGCAATCGCAACAGGCTCAGGACACCCACGATCGCAACGCAGACATAATCGCCATAGGTCAAGATAAATTGCGATTTTAAAACAGGTAATTTTTTCATCATAAAACCGATCGATCACTCACTTAATGCGAAATAAATTGCGCGCATGTTCAACTATCTAAACTTTACGAATTACTTTGACTAACTAACTTTGACTAATAGTGTTACCGAGACTATCCATATAATCAGGATTTGCAAGATAGATAAAGCCACTTTTGAAATGATCCCAGAGAGGGAGGTTATCCATACGATCGGTATTAAAATTAATCCTGATGATATCCAAATGGCATACATCTTATAAAATCTTGACGGCATCGATCGATGTCGCAACTGAGTCAACATGGGGAACACTGTAAACGTTACGAGCCTTCCATCCAACTTCCATCCAAGATGTTAATCTCGATCCAGTCCAAGACTTTAACGCGTTCTCTCTAAGCTTCACAATATATTATTTTTCAAGGGAATTTATGGCGTCTTCCTCTTCCTCAACCCTGTTGCTCACTCCTCCTCAAGGTCGGCTCTGCATCAACGATCGCAGCCCTACGACCGGGGCGATCGCCTTGTCTCTCGTCGTTCCGACCTACAACGAAGCTAAAAATGTGTCGGCCTTAGTCGATCGGATTACGACGCTGCTGGACCCGATTTATCCCGGCGATTACGAAATCATTATCGTTGATGACAACAGTCCTGACGGCACTTGGGACGTCGCGCAGTCCATCATGCCGACCTATCCCCAGCTTCGAGTCATGCGTCGCCAAACGGAACGAGGACTCTCCACCGCCGTCATTCGGGGATGGCAGGCTGCAACGGGCGACGTGCTGGGCGTGATTGATGGGGATTTGCAGCATCCGCCCGAGGTGTTGCTGGGGTTGCTTGCTAAAATGAAGGCAGGGGCTGATTTTGCGATCGCGAGTCGCCATGTGGAAGGCGGCGGCTGTAGCGATTGGGGATTGCTGCGACGAATGCTCTCACGGGGCGCGCAGATTTTGGGGCTGATTATTTTGCCCAATGTTGTAGGTCGGGTTACGGATCCAATGAGTGGCTGCTTTATGGTCCAACGATCGGCCATTTCAGGCGTGGTGCTAGATCCGCTCGGCTACAAGATTTCGCTGGAAGTTTTGGGCCGAGGCCGGGTCGATCGCATTGAAGAAGTGGGCTATGTCTTCCAAGAACGCCAAGAGGGCGAAAGCAAAGTTACCCGCAAGCAGTACATAGACTATCTTCTGCACCTGCTCAAACTTCGATCGCGGGGCCGAGTCGCTCGCCTGCGCAGCAAAATCCCGTTCCCGACCACACGGCTGCTACGGTTCTTGGCGGTGGGCCTCAGTGGCGTCGCCGTAGACATGTTGATGCTTTATATCTTGAACGATCCCAGTATGCTAGGTCTTAAATTGACGCGGAGCAAAATCCTGGCGTCAGAAGTGGCAATCGTCAATAATTTCTTATGGAACGACCGATGGACTTTTAAAGACCTTGCGAAAGGTCAAAACCACAAACGACAGGTCTTAAAACGATTCATCAAGTTCAACCTCGTTTGCTCAATGGGCGTGATTCTAAATGTTCTGATTCTCAATATCTTATTCAACACCTTCCACATCAATACTTATCTCGCCAATTTCATTGCGATCGCCATGGTCACGCTGTGGAACTTCTGGATTAACCTCAAGCTCAACTGGCGCGTGACTGATGTTTAGGCGATTGTTTAAGCGATCGGGCATTTAGGCGATCGGGAGTGAGTCTTCTAAAATACAAAGCGCAATCTCAAACGTTTTAAGTCGAGCGGACTCCATGGGATGGGATTGACCAAAGATTTTGCTCAATTTTTTGGATTGCACGAGACAGTCCCGAATTTCCCAGTTTCCAACATCCGCTAGCGCCCGTTTGGTTTTGCTGATAATAGCGATCGCCGCTGCAATGCCCAGCCCTTGGCCTACCCCAACGTTGTATTCCACAATTCGACCCGACGCGCAAGCATAGCCATCAAACCCCGATCCGGGACTCACCACGGCAAGATTGCGTATTTTTCTGAGGAGGGTATGGCGGATGCCGATATTGTAAATCGGTGGGTAGTGAAAGGAAATATTGCTAATGCCGATCGCATTGGCCCGTTGACCCAACCCCACAATGCCGCCCCGGACATCCAAATGGTAAGCAAACGTCCCTAGCGCTTCAGGTTCAGGAACGCCGCCCGCCATCATCGTTGCGCCGCTTAAAAGTTCTACGACTCCCCGAATATTACCCGCATGACGAATGTAAAGTTCGGGCATGGCGGTGACACTTTTCGCCCCAAGGGACTTGAACCATCGATCGAGAAAGGGGACTTCACTGAGCATCTCAGCCGTTGGTTTACCGCCACTTTTTGCCAATGCATTTGCTTGAGCACCACTGACCGCAAACATCAGCGCATTCCAAGACATCCGGTCATCGGGAAGAAGTGCAATATTGGCTTGGTCCAGCATCATGCCCCGACCGAGGTCCATCGCTTTTCCGCGAAAGGCATGATACAAAATCGACAGCGCCCGACAGCGAATATCAATGTAATCTTTGCCGATGTAAAGGCTTTTTGGGGTGCCATTGAGTTCGACGAGGCTTGCGCGAAGTTGGTTGATGCGCGCGACATTGTTACCCGCCGCGATCGAAATGTAGCGTTGTGCTTCGGCATCATTCACATTCGTTAAGCGTTTGATGTACCCCAGTTCCACCTCTCGAAGACTTTGCGGGGTGAGTCCTTGGGTTTCGATCACCAAGGTGACGGGCAGCTCGGCATCCGTCAAGCCAAAGGTCCCAAACCCCGAAATCCAACGCGCACCTGCAACCTGGGCCAGTTCACCATTCACCGTGGAATCAATGAATTGTTTGGCGATGTAGGTTTCGCCGTTGGTCAAAGTGACTTGAGCCAAACGATCGGCTTGGACCTCGGCCACAGTCACACTCACTTGGCTCAAGATATCTGCCCCGACTTCTGACAGCATTTTCCGCAGGGCCAAGTTAGCTTTCTTAGCATCTAGCGCAATTTCGACGACGCCAGACTGCTGAAGAAATTCCTGATAAATCGCAGCCGGATAGCCAAAGGTTGCATTGCCCACGGTCGATCGCAGCTCTCCTGGAACGTTACTGCGATCGAGGTAGGCCAGCCCGCCGCGCACCAAATGGCCTCCGATGCCCAGTTGAGCGCTCGATTTAATGAGTAACAGTGTTTTCAACGTGAGTCCAGTCTGACGTTTGTATTCACGCGAGGCTGACACCAGCGCCAAGACCCCCGGAACTTCATCACCGTAAACAATCAGATCGTAAATGCGAGGAGGATTTGCCATGGTGGAGGTGCGAGTTGGGTAACAATTTCAATTAAGATACCCACAAGATACAAGACGATCGTAGAAAAAGATGACCGATCGCCACAATTTTTATCGAATTTCACCGGATATTTAGTGATCGATCTCGCAAGAGACGACCTAACGCCCCCGAATCTCCACCAACGTCTCACCCGATCGTAAAAGCTCTAGTGAATCAAGCAGCGTAGAACGCAAAATATTTTGCAATTGAGCATTAGAGGTGTTGCCACATCGTAACCAAATGATTTTCGGCGGCGCACCAAAGCGATTCGCTAAATCAACAAAATCACTATCCTTTGTTATCAATACGACACCTTCAGCCTTGGCTGCCTCAAAAATTTCAGTATCTTCAGCATCCCTTAATCCGAGGTCTCGCAAGGCGATCGATGTAATCCCAAAGGTAGACGTGATCCAAACAGCAATCGCAGGCGACAAATGCGCATCTATCCAAATAATCATGCAACCAAAACTGGATGTTGGGCATTTCGAGCCGCATATTGCAGCACGGCCTTCAGATCATCTGCTTCCAAATCAGGCATCTCCTCTAAAATTTGTGCCGCACTCAGCTCAGATGCGAATAAATCCAACACATCCGAAACCCGAATCCTCATCCCTCGAATGCAAGGCCGACCGCCACACTGCTTCGGATTAATCGTAATTCGCTCAAGTAAATTCGCCATAGGACTCAGCCTCGAAAACCAGTTCTTGCCTCAGTATAGCGACGATCGCCCCTACATCAGTAGCCAATCCAAAGCCGATCGGATGGGCTGAAATCGTCGATCGATTGAAATGCCACATTGGCTTCAGGTCATCATAAGGATCCGATCGGCATTAAATGCTTTGATATTTAGTATTTTTGTACTATATTGATTCTGTGAAGCGAAGTAGTTCATCTGTATTTAGATAAGATTTCCGATCGAAAGATGGGTGTAGTTCTGTCGATCGGAATTG
Organism: Synechococcales cyanobacterium; assembly: GCA_043764895.1. GTDB lineage: Bacteria > Cyanobacteriota > Cyanobacteriia > Leptolyngbyales > Leptolyngbyaceae > JAAFJU01. The sequence continues at coordinate 27,236 of JAYUJY010000216.1, forward strand.
GGTCTAATAGTCTTGCGGAATGGCTATTTTCTTCATTGGTATAGTTTACGGTACAGCTTTCCTGTGCCAAAGGGAAATATCTTATGTCTAAGCAAACCTTGATTGGATCACTACAACTAGACCTTGCTAAACTGCAAGCTTTACCTGAGGCAGAAATGAAGAACGTACTTAATCAACTGGACGATATTCTGCTTAATATCGAAGAGCCAGAAGTTGTTGAGAAGCTTAAATCTATAATAGCTGATATTAAATCTGCTGATGTATTAATGAAAGTAGCAAACGACTTTGCACGTGAGTTTTTGGTCGTCAATTATGGAGATGAAAAAGCCAGGGTGAAGCTTAAGGAAATCTGGAATAATCAAAATTATGAAGAAATGTATAAGGGTGCTTGGGTTGATTTGAAGAAAATCAAAGATGCCTGTTGCATTCTTGTCGGAACATTAGAGCATAAGGAGAATATATTTGATACGTATTGTGAAGACTATTTGAATTTTTTTAAAAAATATATGAAAACGGACAGACTTAAGACTAACGTTTTTAACAATGACGAAGAAACCCCAGACCGCTTTAGAGATTCAGTAACAACATACATTAAGCAATTTTCAAAAGAGGATGTTCCATACAATAATCATTGCAACAAAAAAATACTTAGTCTTGTTAACCAGTAGCTTTATATTTTTAATTTCAGAGTTTTTGAAAACCTGTTTCTTCATTAATTGGTGTCAATGATCTGGATAATTTTGCGAGGTAGTTTCCCCGACTTTTGATGTCAATAATTAACGAGGAGATATCTACTATGATCCCGCTGATGCTCTCTTGGGAGCAATAGGGAGTTCGGGATATTGATCGCTGTATGCCATCTCAGCCACTTGATTTTTGTTGTCATTAATTCGCATGTTAGTTTCATTTTCGATAAACTTTAATACATCCTTAAATTCTTCCTTCTTTTCTATTTCACTCAGTGTCAACTTAGCTCTTGCAAGCAAAATATCTACCCTGTTATAAGGATATTGTTTGCAAGATGAGACCTCGGGTCTTTCGCCAGTGATTGAGCAGAAGTAAGCATTATCGTAACTCTCTAAAAATTTAATATTGCTACTTTGATCTCTATCAAGTTCTATCAGCGCTTCTACAGCTTTGTGTATTCTGCATATGTGCTGATTCAAGTACTTTTTCGGAATCTTAGATTCTGTATACAGTGAGAGACTTGCTAATTCATACTCTATCCATGCAAGCTTCTGCTTAGACTCTTCTCTTGATTCATTAATCGATGCTTCAAGCATTTCTTTGGAATTATTGATTAATAAAGTTTGCGTATCGGTAATTTCGGTTACTCTACGTCGTGCTTCTTCTAATGTGATTGACCATAGAGTGTTAGAAGTGTTTGAGAGTGATTCTTTACTCTCATTTGGCACCCCGATCAACTTTTCAAGATCTCCTTTAATTTCATCTTTAAGTTCCTTCTTTTCTTCTCTCTTAAGGATCTCCGTGAGGACATCTTTTACGGCAAAGGCAGCAAAAATTGAGGCGATCGCAAAAATAACAGGGAAAGTAATTTGACCAAACAAATCGCCCTTTGCTTGACTGAGTTCCTCCTTGGCTACTTTCTTAGCTTGTTCTTCTGCTTGTATGGTAATTTCTCTGCTTACATAGGTTCGTCCCAAAGGAGACTCTTTATCAAGTTTCAGAAGTGCTTTCTGTCCTGCTAATATATTAGTCCTTTCCACCTCTATCTGCTTCTTAGTCTCATCCTGTATCTGTTTCTTAACTTCTTGGGTTATTTGTAGCCGAACTTCATCCTCTATTTTCGTTTTATCTTTATCTAGTAAATATCTTCCTAGAGAAGGGTTTAATAAAAAGAAACCTCCTATCATTAAAAGAAAACCTGGAATAAATAGCGCCATTGAGACCTTTAGAGCTTCTCTCCATACTGGTGGAGTAGATTTAAATCCTGCCATCTGATATGCCTCAACTTACTTGTTCGATCGCGTGAATAATAGTTTTCAAAATCTCAGCTTGAGCAGGAGATACGCTTAGGATCCGATCGACCATCAGAGCAGCCGTTGCCCGGTTGACCTGAAGCTCCCGTGAAAGCTTGCGAACACTGATATCGCGATCGAGCTTCCCCAGCAACAGAATGGCTTGGAACCATTTTCGTAAATCCACATGAGTTTTGTGAAACAACGTACCGACCGTCACACTATACGAAGTAAAACATCCATTGCAACGGTATCGATGTTCGTTTTTATACTTGGTTGCCTTATTAAACCCGCAATACGGGCAAATCGGCGTTCCGTTCCAGCGAATTTTCTCTAAATAAGCAAGACATTCCTCATGAGTCTCCAACATGGGGCGATACTCCTGATCTTGGTCAATTGGGGGACAATTGCCAACTTACAGATCAAAATCTGCGATCAAAAGATCAGCCACAAACAAATGCAGAATCCTATCTGACGCGGTTTTCTGCATTTCCCAAAGAAATCATCGATACAGTCCTTTCTAACAGACTTAAATCTTCCCGCTAGACGTTTGCGATCGATCGGGAACCGTCGATCGCCTTATCAGTATTAAAAATCAATAACAAATATAAATTTTCTGAACGATCGCTTATAGATTGATCGATCGCCGCCTCTATACGCCCTATTTATCGGATTCCGATCGATGGATTAGAAAACAACTGACGGAACCCCGCTTGGCGATCGCGCTTTGATTCATGAGCTGTATTCCAGAGGGTTTCATAAAAGAAGAATGAGACTCCAGACAATCCAGCTTGACGAACTGCTTGCACTTGGCTTTGGATTCGATCGAAGGGAACTTTCTTACCTCGCAAACCCGAGAGAACACCGATCGAAACCGGAATCGATCGAGCCGCAGCTTGGACCTCAGGCCGACGAAGGTGAGACTGAAAACTCTCCAAACTCGACACGTAAACTTGAATAATCAATTCATCCAACAATCCTTTCTGTTGCCAAGTACGCCAATCTTGAAGCGAACTCTGATACGCAAAATCGTACGGGTTGGGAGACAGGGAAAAGATTACATTGGGCTTTTTGGCCTTGATGGTTCGGACTAGACGCGTGGTGAAGTCAGTGATTTTATTCGCACGCCATCGAATCCATTCGGGATTTTCAGGATTTGAAGGTGGGACTTTGCCTGCGTGTTCTTGGCGGTAAAGGGCGATCGTGGTGTCGTCGTAGCCGAAGGTATTGGGCAGTCCAAAGTGATCGTCAAACTGAATGCCATCAATGTCGTAGCCATTCACCGTTTCCATAACCAGATCGGTGATGAAGTCTTGAACCTCAGGTAAAAACGGATTCAGCCAGACGCGGGGTTCGTTCCCTTCGAGCCAAACGGTCTCGCCGCTGCGGGTATTTGTCAACCAGTCGGGGTGGTTAAGCGCCAAATCGGAGGTTTCCGGAGCCATGAACCCAAATTCAAACCACGGAATCACCAAGAGGTTTTTTGCATGGGCCTGGGGAATAAGTTCGGCTAGCATGTCCCGATCGAGTCCCGGCGCTTGCTTAAATCCGGTCGCACGTTGGGCCACGGTGCTCGGATAGAAGGTGTAGCCAAAGTTCCAGACCACCGGGTACAGCGTATTGAGATTCAGGTCAGCGAGAGTATCGATCGCCGCTTTGAGCGGAGCCGCTTTGAAGAGCACGTCGCTGTCGATGTTGGTCAGCCAGACGCCGCGTCGTTCGGATCTAGCTAATTTTGGGTGATTATTAGGCCGATCGATCGTCGTGGGAACAACTGTGGTGGGAATAGCTCCAGTCGTTGCGTTGGGAACTTGCGCTGCCGATAGCATCGGTTGTCCCAGCAGCAGCATAGTGAGCAGCCCAGTGAAAAACCCAGTCAATAGTCTCAATCTCGATCGACGCATAAAATCCCTGACCTAGAAACTTATTTTTTAACGAGTCGCTTTTAGCCCTCTAGTGTTCCTTTGTTCTCCGTGCGATCGACCGCTTCGGGATAGTTTTGACCTTCTGGCATTGCGCTTGCGAAATGTAACGGAACAATGAGACGATACCCAAATACAAAACAACTCATGAAGAACAACTATTCATTGCGTTTGTTTGATCACATTATTTTTTAGGGAGACTTGAGCTGTGGCTAAGAAGACGATCGAAAATTTGACGGCTGCCGATTTACAAGGCAAGCGCGTATTTGTGCGATGTGACTTTAACGTTCCTGTGGACGAAAAACGTGCGATCACCGACGATACCCGCATTCGGGCTGCCTTGCCCACCATTCAAAGCCTCACGTCCAAGGGCGCAAAGGTGATTTTGGCTAGCCACTTCGGTCGTCCCAAGGGCGTAGATGAGAAGCTTCGTCTCGACCCGATCGCCAAGCGCCTCTCCGAACTCCTCGGCAAAACAGTGGTGAAAACTCAGGACTGCATCGGGGACGATGTGGCGGAAAAAGTCGGCGCAATGGCTAATGGCGATGTGTTGCTGTTGGAAAATGTGCGCTTCTACCCCGAAGAAGAAAAGAATGATCCTGAGTTTGCCAAAAAACTCGCATCGGTCGCAGATCTATACGTTAACGATGCGTTCGGAACGGCTCACCGTGCCCATGCATCCACCGAAGGCGTAACCCAGTATTTGTCCCCAAGCGTTGCGGGTTTGCTCGTTGAGAAGGAGCTGAAGTTTCTCCAAGAAGCGATCGAAAATCCGAAGCGTCCGTTGGCGGCGATCGTCGGTGGCTCTAAGGTCTCCAGCAAAATAGGCGTGATTGAGACGCTGCTCGACAAAGTGGACAAGATTTTCATCGGCGGCGGCATGGTCTTCACGTTCTACAAGGCGCGTGGATTGTCGGTCGGCAGCTCGTTAGTCGAGGAAGACAAGCTGGAACTAGCCCGCACCCTTGAAGCAAAAGCTCAGGCAAAAGGCGTTCAGTTCTTACTACCCACGGATGTTGTGATTGCCGATAAGTTCTCGGCTGAAGCCAACACCCAAATCGTCTCGGCAGATGCGATTCCGGACGGTTGGATGGGGCTAGATATCGGTCCTGATTCTATTAAAACGTTCCAAGCTGCCCTAGCAGATGTGAAGTCGGTGATTTGGAATGGTCCAATGGGGGTGTTTGAAATCGATAAGTTCGCTAAAGGAACCGAAGCGATCGCCCATACTTTGGCTGAACTGACGCCCAAGGGTTGCACTACGATCATCGGCGGCGGTGATTCGGTGGCAGCAGTGGAAAAAGTTGGGTTGGCTAGCCAAATGAGCCATATCTCGACGGGCGGCGGTGCAAGTCTTGAGTTGCTTGAAGGGAAGGTGTTACCTGGAATTGCGGCTTTGGACGAAGCGTAAATCTTTAATTACTGATTAAACAAAGAGGTGCGATCGAACCATTCCGATCGCACCTCTTTTTAGTGATGTCTTCGGTGATTCATCCTCTTAGAATGAAGTAAATCTCAAATCACCCCATTAAAAAATTCTTCTGACCCATGGCATACAGCAAATTCACGCTCAGTAAGGCCGCCCAAGAGTTAGAGCTTCGTATTGTCGCAGGGCAGAAATTCTTGCAAGCGGCGTCTCCCGTTACACCAACCCCGCTCCTCGTTCAGACCCTGGAAGAAAATATTCCTTGGGCGATCGCAGTCGGCAGCGAGAAGGCTCGATCGGAAGGGATTGTCACTCCGATTTTGCTTGAAGTGAGACGTCAACTCAAGGGCCAAATTAGCGTATTCTCCGGCGAGGAGTTTAATGTGGATGTCGATCGGGGGCTGAATGGTTACGTTGATTTTTTGATTGGCCAAACGGATTCGCAGCTTTACTTAGAAGCCCCGATCGTGGTCCTAGTGGAGGCGAAGAAAGAAGATTTGAAGTCAGGATTGGGGCAATGTGTCGCGGAAATGGTAGCGGCCCAACAGTTTAATCTGGAGAGCAAAGCATCGGTGACGACCATTTATGGAACGGTGACGAGTGGGACGGTTTGGATTTTCTTGAAGTTGGATGCGCAAACGGTTACGATCGACCTGACGGAATACTCGGTTGATCCGATCGAACAACTGCTGGGATTTCTCGTCTGGATGGTGGGGAAACGATAATCCGGATGGGTTTTGGCTAGGTTTTAATTTAAGAACATTCTTGAAACGGGACTAAAAATCTTCTAATTGCTCGATTTTTAACCAAATGTTTGGGGTCGGGACTTGGCCAAATTTGATGAATGCATACTCGCCTTTGATGTCCATTACTTCGCCGGGACTCTCAAAAATATACGACGGAAACCTTGAATCGCTTGCCATCGCTTCTAAGCTATTTTCTAGCTTTTCACGGACTACTTTCACCATACCGCCTTTTTTGATCGCCATAACCCCTTACTCCTTGCAATGATTTGCTAATACTTAATTGATAATTAGTTAAAACTTAATCAGCATTTAATCTATAGCATCTGGCCCAACAAATTAAAGATTTCGATCGCAATACAATCTACGATCGAAATCGATGGATTCTCAAAACTTGACTTCGATCGCTAAGACCTGTCGCATCCTGATTCAAAATTTGGAGGGTTCAGAACTCTAGCCCTGAGCCGATCGGCTTACGTTTAGCCTAGGTTCCCGTTGTTTGAGCAGCGAGCTGTTCTTTAAGTTGCTCAAGCACAGATGCCCAACGAGGATCCGGCTGGAACGCATCGTTGGCCTCGTTGGTCTTGGCCGCCCGATTGGCATTGTTGTTCCCGCCGCCGCCTTTATTACCGCCGCTATTTCCTTTATTAACAGCTTTTTCACGCTTGTTAATTGCTGCGGCTGCACCTGTACTAGGCTTGGGAACTGCAACAACAGACCCTTCTTCGCCCTCACCTTCACCCTTTTCCTTGGTGCGAGGCAGCGCTTTCTCGATTTTCAACGTTGTTTCCTTGACGGTAACGCCATTGAATTTTTCGATGAACTGATCGGCTTCCTCATCCGTATTGACCGTCACAAACCCAAAACCCCGGCATTTGCCCGTTTTGCGATCGGTGATCAGTTTTGCCGAGAACAAAACTTCTCCGCCTTCTGGGTTAAAAACCGCTTCCAAATCTTCCCGAGTGATATCTTCGGGTAAGTTGCCAATGTATAAACGAATGGACATAGAGAGAATCCTCCAAACTCTGGATGGTGGAAAACCGATTTTAGTGAAACATTAAGCAATGAATCGTCAATCGAATGATCGCAAGCGCGAACGCCACTCAATAAAGTACCACGCTCCTTTGACGCAGATCTAGATTCCAACAAAAAACCAGTTCCCGATTATAAAGAACTGGCCAAGCTTGCTGTGTTGGGAGGAGAAAAATCTAGCATCAAGACCGCCTAAGGTCACGGCGCGTCACCAGAATTGACCTTGTATGACGCCTCAACGGCGACAGCATTAATGCAAATCGCGCTCCTTGTAAATAAATGTAACATGTTGATTGCAAGTTCGCAAATAATATGCAGCGATCGCTCTGAGTTCAACAGCCCAAGACGATCGCACTAGAATTGTGACGGGATATCTATAAATCTGTTCTCTAGGTGCAAAAAATCATTACACTAGAGAATGATACAAAGCAGTCCAAAACTGCGATTGCAAACGGTTAGGCGGACAAATCCATGGCACTCTTTACAACTGGCAGCAAGCTTTATCGTGATCTTGAAGCCCACGGCTCACTAGGGGTTTATGTTCCGTTAGAAGGGGGATTTGAGGGACGCTACCGTCGCCGTTTACGATCGCGCGGGTATGTGTCGGTGATGCTCTCAGCGCGCGGGTTGGGCGATGTGGCAATGACGCTTTCGGGGGTCCATGGCGTTAGGCCACCGCACCTAGGGAAGAAGAGTGCCACCGCTGACCCCGCCGTGGGCGAACGAATTTTTGTGCCGCCCATTATTGATACCCATCTCACGAACCTTCCGCCTAACTGTAAAGGGCTACTGCTGTGGATTGTGGAAGGGTATGTGTTGTCGGGAACAGAGCTGGAATATCTCGCCAATCTCCCCAAGCTCAACCCCCGTGTAAAAGTCGTTGTTGAAATGGGCGGCGATCGCGTGTTCCGGTGGTTGCCCTTGCATACTGAACTAGCCGCATAACAGCCTGATTTCCCAAAAAACCGCCATCAGAACAAATCACATGGATTCTGATAGCGGTTTTTAAGTGGACCAAATTTTACGATAGCGTTAGAAACTTCTCTAGGGCTGTCGTGATGTCTTGTGGCCATCGACGGACGGTTTTGACCCAGGTGATATCTTTGTACCGCACATCAAGATCTAAGACTGAAACCCAGTTACTTTCAGCCTCGTCCCGTTTGCCTTGTCCCCAGAGAGCGGCGGTGTAGGCGGCTCGTACGTCTGCGAATCGAGGGTATTTGCGAATGATATTGCGCATCTCACGGACGGCTTCGTCTATGGTTCCCAACTGATAGAGCGCCAAGGCCGTATTTGCTCGGGCAATAGCAAAATCAGGGGCCAGGAGCGATGCCTTGCGGTAGTCAGTTACGGCTTCACTCCAACGCCGCAGGCCCCCTTTGGCATTGCCGCGATTGTTGTAAGCAGCGGCATCTTTAGGGTCGAGTTCGAGCACATGGTCATAGTCTACGATCGCCTCTTCATAGCGGTCTAGTCCTTCATAGGCTGCGCCACGATTAAGATAGGGATCGGGAGAATCGGGAGATAGGACAATAGCTCGGTTAAAGTCTTCGATCGCGAGTTCGAGCTTGCCCTGGCTTACCCGCGAGTTACCGCGATTGCTTAAGATCGCCGGATTGTTGGGCAGTCGTTTTAGGAGATCCGTCCAAGCAACCTCTGCAAGATCAAACTGGCCCTGATTGGTTGCTCCAAAGGCCGTATCTCGAAGCTCCCCAATTTCCTTTAGGACGCTATCTTCTAAGACAGCGGTCGCCGGAGCTGATTCCACCACCGTTTTAACCGTTGTTTCAGCCGCCAACGCAGGCAAATATCCCCACGTCAACACCATCACGATCGCAGCAAAGCAAGAGATCAATACACGCATGAACACGATTGCACATTAGTTTTTAATGAACTCCTCAATTGTAACGTAATTGTAATAGTTAGAGCGACTGGAGCGGCATCCCTAACCATCCCTCAAACAGGCTGGACTGCTGTGACGTGGCGTGGGGGAGTGCCACAAGGGTAAATTGGGACGGCTGTGGGTCGGTGAGGATGACTTGGGTTTGGAGAAGTTCGTCCTGATGGAAAAACATCACCTCTAGCCGATCGCCCGGTTGGGACGCTTGAAGTCGTTCATTAAGCAAGTCTACGGTGGTTCGCAAACTATCTATTGCCACGAGTTCATCGCCCGCATCTAAACCTGCTTGCTCTGCGGGGGATCCGGCAGCCACGGTTTTAATAATAGTTCGCCCCTGTTCCATCACCGATCGCACCCCAAAATAAGGCGCTAGTTTCCCCGTCTCTAGGTTGGAATCCAAGAGCAATCCAAAGTCCGTCAGAATGGCTTGGAACGGCAAATCATCCAGTCCATCTAGATATCGCTCAAAAAAGTCTGTTAGATCAAAGTCCGCCACGGCTTCGATCGTTGCTTTGAGATCCTCGGGCGTAAATCCAATCTCCGACTGGCCAAAGTTTTCCCAGAGTGACTGCATCACCTGATCCATCGATCGCGTGTTTTGGTGACGCTTCCGAATGGACAGATCAAGCAGAAACGTCACCATTTCGCCCTTCAGATAATAAGACATCTGCGAGTTGGGCGAATTGGCATCGGGTCGGTAGAGCTTGATCCAGGCGTCGAAGCTCGATTCAGTCAAAGGTTGGACGGTGCGCCCGATCGTCGTCAGGTAGCGGGTGATGGATTTGCTAAAGTTTTTTAAATACGTTTTCGCATCATAAATCCCAGCTCGCAACGGAATCACTCCATCATAAAAACTCGTGGCCCCTTCAGAAAACCAGAGTGAGGGCGTATAGTTTTCAGCCTCGTAGTCAAAGACTTCTAGCGCCTTGGGTCGAATTCGTTTGACATTCCAGAGATGAAAAAACTCATGGGCCACAAGAGTCAGAAAGTTCTCATAACGATCGCGTTTTTTAAAGCCGTTACGAGAAAAAACAAGCGACGTGGAATCTCTATGCTCTAGTCCGCCATAGCCGTTTGTCAGATGCAAAATAAAGAGATATCGATCGTAGGGCAACCCCCCAAACAGCGTCGCTTCGGTCTCAATGATCCGCGTCATGTCGGCAATCAGCGGCTGAACGTCTAGATTCCCTTTCCCCCAAATCACCAGTTCATGAGGCTTACCCAAAACGTCAAAGGCCAATTGAGTATGCAATCCTATCTCAAACGGACTATCGACCAAAGTGTCGAAGTCTTTGGCCCTGAAGCAGTGTTCGGCCACTTGAGGGAGCGCCGTTGCAATGGTCCAAGCCGGGTCAGGCAAGGCGATCGTAACGTCGATCGGATCCTGAAGATGTCCAGGAATAAAAAAGAACATCGCGGCCCCATTGAAGTAGCCGTGGGTGTGATCGAGGTGATTGGTGCGGACGGTGAGGTCGTTGGCGTAGAGGCGATAGCGCACGGTGACGCGGGTATTATCCGGATTGGCAATCCGCCACTGGTTCTTCGCCGTCTTATGGCAGGTCAGCCGTTGCCCCTGATCATCCTCAGCCGTCAAGCGCTGAATATGCCGTGAATACTCGCGGACCATATAGGATCCGGGTGTCCACACGGGCATCACAAGGTCTATGGACTCTCCCGTGCCTGTAGCAATCTCTGCCATCACCTCAAAGCAGTGGTTAGTGGGCTGGGGCATGGCCACGGTGTAGCGTAACGTTGGGGGCATTGCGTCGGTTAGGTAGAGGACTTGCTGAGAAGCTGCTGCATTTGTCTGAGGTTGGGCAGAAGCAGAATCGATCGATCGACTTGGACTTTAAGCCAGCCTTTCTCAAGCAGCCGCGAAATAATTTTACTCGCATCGTCGCCGCCCACGTCTGAAACATCGGCCAAGTCGCGAGGCGCAATGTTGAAAATCTCAACGCCTTCATTGGTCGTATTGCCATAGGCTTCAGCCAGGGACACCAAGGTATGAATGAGCTTCACCGCAGGCGGCTGGTCGCGCAATTGGGAACGCAAGTTAGTCTGACGAAGACGACGCACCATCAGTTGGAGCATCCGATGATGCAGTTGCGGATCCTTAAAAAGCGTCTGGATAAATCGTCCCGCAGCAATGCTCAGGAGCTTAACGCTAGTCAGTGCAATCACGTCGGTCGATCGAGGCGACTCATCTAGAACGGCCATCTCGCCAAAGAAATCCCCTCGCCCCAAAATAGCCAATGTTGCAACGTCTTCAGTACTGCCAGACGTACGCCTGACTTTCACCCAGCCCGAGGTAATGAAATAGACGGCATTGCCCCAAGCATCTTCCATTAGGACCGCACGTCCCGCTGGATATTCATGTTCAACCGCAACAGAAAGCAGCCCATCCAAGGTTTCAGGATCGGCGGCGGCAAGGAGCGGGAACAGTTCACTAATGACTTCAGTTTGCATGGAAGCGACAGAGTCCGGCGGAGTTAGATTTGGATAGTTACCATTGTGCCCGGTCTTTCCGGGAAGATCCGCATTTCTTTATGGGATTGATGGTTTTACAATGTGGCGCAAATGGGGAAGCCAGGTCTCGACTAGCGGTTGCCAGCCTATGACAATCGGCTGAAGATGCGCGAGGGTGGTGGGGTTGAGACTGTCCGCTGCATAACGTATGGGGCGTCCATCCAGATCACAACACATCAATCCAGCCGTCTGTGCTAGGGCCAGCGGCGCAACGGTATCCCAGACTTTGACGCGGTTGTTGAAATAGACGTAGAGTCCAGCTTTACCATGAATAACCTCCAAGACTTTTAGCCCAAAGCTTCCTAGGCGAGTGTCAAATTGGAGGCTGGGGATTTGGGATTGAAGCGCGGTTCCGTATTTTTCGTGATCCCTAAAGCCCACAATAACGGTGGATGATTGCGTCAGCCGATCGACGTGCAGCATCGTAGGCAAGCCATCATCTTGACAGCTCCACAACCCCAGTTCCGGACCGCCGTAGTAAAGCTGACCATACTCTGGTGCATGAATCCAACCTGCTGTCGGCGTGCGATCGACCAAGGCACCCACCATGACCGCATAGCCTGGATCGCCTTTAATAAAATCCTGAGTGCCATCTAACGGATCAATGCACCACAGTCGGGAGTAGGGCTGCCAAAACTGAGCTAGCGAGTCATTATTTTCTTCAGTAATAACACCATCTTTGGGAAATTTGTCATTAAAAATGTCGGTTAAGTACCGATCGAGCGTGCGATCGACGTCCGTAACAAAATCATCCGCTGCTTTTTCATAAACCTGGAATCCTTGCTTAGCTAGCCGTTTCGCTTCATTGCCGCAGGTTCTGACCGACTGGCCGATGCTATGTACCTGTTTTAGGTCCCAGCGCCCCATATTGTACTCACTCCATTACACGCCGCTGTCCATAAGACTACCATGGTCACCCCACGGACTAAAACAGGAACTTAAACACGTGGCCTGAAAACAGGACTAAAAAACGGGCGGGTCACTTACAAGAAGAAACCCGCCCGTCAAGCTTGGGAACGCGCAGAAACTAAACTTAATGCAGAACCAATTTCACATTGGCATTGCTTAGGCCAGGACGCTTCACTTCAGAAAGCGTTTTGTTAACTGCGTATTTCTGGTTGATGGAGTTAATCAACTCAGTCTGATTGTGCTTTTTGGCAACGCCCCAGAGATCAGCGATCAGATCAAAGGATCCATCGGCGTTCCGTGACCAACCTAGGTCATACTCGCCATCAAGTACGGCCACAATATCGGCTCGGAGACGCTGACCGTTGTAGCCTCGGACATCGGCTTCAGTCTTCGTAGAAATGCCGAGATCACGCAGAGAATTCTTAAGAATTTCAGCGTCCGAAACCTTGGTGCGCAGAGTGCTAAAGTGAGACATGAGAGTTTCCTCCGTGGAAAATTCTAAACAACGACAACGGGTCTGTGTATCAATTGTGCGAATCAATCCGTTAACTGATCTAGAGGTCACTTCATTCAAGAAGTGGTGATCTAGGGTTAACCCCTCTCTCGTGTTCGCGAGAGAAAGCCTTTTAAAACTCCAATCGCTGATATTCAGCGACGGAGGCTGCCGCAGGTCGAGCGCGTTGTCGCGCCCAATCACGCAGGGCAGTTACTTGCTCATTCATGGTCTTGGACAACGGCACTGTAGCGCGACATGCCGCGATGATGTCCAATTGGGTAAATTCCCGATCCTGAGCAAAAGCTTCATACATAGCAGCGACGAGTGCTTGCTCAATTTCTGCGCCGGAAAATCCTTCGCAGACATTAGCCAGTTGCACGAGGTCAAAGCGATCGATCGCTCTGCGCCGCTTCATGAGGTGAATTCTAAAAATATCTTGTCGTTCTTCCGCCGTAGGCAGATCAACGAAGAAGATTTCGTCAAAGCGTCCCTTGCGAAGAAACTCGCTTGGTAAGCGTTCGACTCGGTTGGCCGTTGCCATAACAAAGACAGGAGACGTTTTCTCCTGCATCCAAGTCAGGAATGACCCGAAAATACGACTTGATGTCCCCCCGTCAGAATCTGCCGATCCGCCAGCGCCGCCAAAGGCTTTGTCTAGCTCGTCAATAAACAGAATGGCCGGAGAAATCGATTCAGCCGTCTTCAGCGCAGCCCGCAAGTTAGCCTCAGATTTGCCGACGGTCGAGCCGTCATAGACCCGCCCCATATCTAAACGGAGCAGGGGCAAACCCCATAGGCGAGCGGTCGTCTTAGCAATCAACGATTTACCACAGCCCGGAACCCCAAGAATCAACATTCCCTTAGGTTGAGGCAGACCGTAATCCCGAGCGCGTTCAGTGAATGCGTTCGATCGCTGAGTTAGCCAGTGCTTCAGTTCTTCTAGACCGCCCACTGAAGCTAACGTGCCATCATCTTCAATGTATTCAAGAATGCCATTGCGACGAATGAGCTGCTTCTTCTCGGAGAGGATGATTTCAACTTCTTCCCCTGTGAGGCGGTTGGCCGTGACACTTGCTTTTCGGTAAACTTTTTCAGCTTCGTCTTTGGTTAGGCCAAGAGCAGCTTTTACCAATTTTTCACGAACTTCAGTTTCAAGAAGCTTGCCGGGCATAGCGATCAGTTGTTGAGCAAGAACAGTCTCCAACTCTGCCATTGAAGGCAATGCAAAGTCTAGTACTGCAACTTCTTTCTCAAGCTCGATCGGAATCTGCTGAAACGGCGACATTAGGATGATGGTTTTTTTCGTCCCTTTGAAGGCCGCGATCGCATCCCGAATCCACCGAACAACTTCAGCACTTCCAGTTCCGTCCTGCAAGAATGGATGAAGATCCTTGAAGACAAAAATTGCTGGCTCTTTATGCCGAATAGCAAACTCAAACGCCTGTTGGGGCGGGATAGTACCGTGCTGAGGCGATCCCTCGCCATACTCGATGATCCCACGAGTTAAGGTCCAGACGAAAATTCGCTTTTCCGGCTTGTGGGTGGCGATCAAGGCGATCGCGCTCTCTGCTCTTTCTTCCTCAGATGTGACGAGATAGATTAGAGGGTATTGAGCTTGGATTAAGATACTCAGCTCTTCTTGCATAGCGTGATCCACCTCAGCTTTGAAAGGTATCGGCAATCCGAAGGAACGGGGTCAATTCTTTTCTCAACGTTAACAGGGAACCAAAAGGCTCTCGTCTGATTGAGGCAAAGTGATTATTAACTCCTCAGAAATGACAGTGGACAACTGGCTGATTGATTGCATCTCTCCATTTCGGAGGACCGATGGGCTTTCGCAGGTTGGGCAATGGTAGATCTGATGGGTCGTCCCATGATCTTCCGATCGTTCTACCACCTCAGAATGAGATAGATAAAAACAAATTGCTCGTTCCGCAAGAACCGACATTGGCTCTGCATCCACTGCCGCCCGGATTTTAAGTTGGCGGTGAAGGCTAGAGGGAAGATACAACGTAACCTTTTGCTTGTCTTGCATAACAACTATTGATTGGGCTTAACCGGGTATGAATATACATTACTGGGTCTACACATCTCTGTCAAGACAGTAAGCTGCTTTGACGTCAATTTCTTTACATTTGTTTACACAACAGACATCTTGAGACTGCCAGGTGATGTTAGATGTGTCTGAAGAGATCTGAGATCGGCTTTTTGGGTGTTTCTCTGGAGAACGTTTGGGAAGCGAGTGGGGCACACTTAGGTATTCTGGTTTAATTCATTTACTGCTGATCAAAAGCGTGGGGTGCTGTCATGGTTTGGAAGATGCCGTTAGAACAATTGCCGAAAACGTCCCTGAAACTTGCGTTTCAGTCTCCCTTGACGGTGGGAACTTGGTTGACGATCGTTGTGACCGTTCTGGGCGTTGGTTACGCCGCGCTCACCCCCAAACCATCCCAGTCCTCAGATCTAAAGCCGATTCCAGCCAAGGTTTCTATTCTAGAACTCACGAAGTCTGGAAACTGTCAGACGTTAGTGACCGACCCCAATCCCCCGTTGAATATCCGATCGAGTCCAGTTTCCGCCAAAGATAACGTCGTGGGCAACTTGAAAAATGGCACGATAGTGACGGTTATTAATGAGAATCAAGGCTGGGTGCAGATTTCACAGCCCTTACGGGGTTGGATTTACGAAAATCTAACGGTGACAACTTGTACATCAGGTCCGAATAAGACGAGTGCTAACCCAGAGGCAGAACCCGTTGCAACGCTCACTGCGCCCAACACTGCGATCGAAGTCTCGGCACTAAATCCAAAAGACGCGTCCAAATCGGTTTTGATGAGCGGTGATGCCCTTGTTACAGCGGCCCAGCAACGATTTCATGGGGGAGATCTGCAAGGAGCCATTGAGAAACTGCGCCAAGTGAGTGCCGAGGATAGTTCCCACACCGAAGCCAGTTCATTGCTCAAAACCATGCCTGAGCAATGGCAATCCGCTACCAAGACTTACAACAAGGCCGAAGTGGCCCTTCAACGCAATCAGTTCAAAACGGTTCTAGCACTCGTGTCTGAAATGCCCGATATTCGTCATTGGCGTGCAAAAATGACCCCGCTCGTCAAGTTCGCGATCGCCCATCAAAATAGTGCATTGTGATTAAGTGCATTGTGATTAAGTGCATTGTGATTAAGCACCACGTCTAGCTAACGACTTAGGGCTTAGGGTTCTGCGATCGCCGCTTTCTGGGCTGCATAGCGTTCTTTGAACTGGCGTTGTTGGACGGCATGATCTACGATCGGTTTGACATAGCCGACCCGATCGCGAATTTGCTTTTCGATATCGCCCGTGAGTAAGGCTTTGGTTTCTACCGTGGCGAGTTCCGGAACCCATTGACGAATATAGTCTCCGCCAGAATCAAACTTTTGCGCTTGGCTGGCTGGATTAAAGATTCGCAAGGGCTTCGGGTCCATGCCGCTGGAGGCGCTCCATTGCCAGCCGCCATTGTTCGCCGACAAATCACCATCGACGAGATGCTGCATAAAATATTTCTCTCCCGATCGCCAATCCAAGATCAAATCTTTCGTTAAGAAACTGGCCACAATCATCCGACAACGGTTGTGCATCCAGCCCGTTTCGTTAAGCTGACGCATGGCCGCATCGACGATCGGGTAGCCTGTCTTACCTTCGCACCAGGCTTGAAAACTGCGATCGTTGTCATTCCAGGGGAAGCCTTTAAACTGTTCGCGGTAAGGCCCATCCGCAAGTTCGGGGAAGTGATACATGACCTGTTGATAAAATTCGCGCCATGCGAGTTCTTGCTGCCAGGTTCGCACGCCAATTTTCGCGCCATCGCCTGTAGCGGCATTCATCGCAACTTTTGTGGTTTCCCAAATCGTCCGAATCCCGATCGCCCCAAACTTCAGCGCAGGACTGAGGGTGGAAGTGCCCGGATTTGCGGGAAAATTACGCTCCTCGTCGTAGGCTTCAATGGCGCTTGCTGCAAAGATTTCGAGCTGCTTCTGCGCTGCCAGTTCACCGGGAGCTAAGATTTGCCCTGCCGTCCAGACAAACCCAAAATCCTTCAGTTTTGGCAAGGCGATCGCACCGTGGGATTGTGCAGTGGTCTGTTCATCAGGCGTCAACCCCGTTGCCCCTTCTAGCGTTGGGTAGGGTTTCTTTTTATCGTGCGTAATCCAATTTTTCCAGAAGGGTCCGTAGACGGTGTAGGGTTCGCTTTTCGATTTCGATACGATTTCAGTCGGCGTATGCAAGAGCTGATCCCAAAAGGTTTCGACTCCGATTCCAATCTCGTGCAGCGCTGCAATCATGGCATTGTCACGCGTTTTTGCGTAGGGTTCCACATCCCAGTTCCAGAACACTTGGTGCGCTGCGATCGCCTTAGCGAGTTTTGGAATAGCATCCACGGGATTATCTTGCAGAATCAGAAGTTGACTCCCAGCAGCAACATAACGATCCTGCAAACATTTCAAACACCCGAGCAAATAATCCACCCGAACATCGGCTATATCCTCGCCCTGCAAAATTTTCGGGTCCAAACAAAAGACCCCCACCACCTTTGGACTCCGTTGTCGTGCCATAGCCAGCCCGACGTTATCACCAATCCGCAAATCCCGCCGATGCCAAAATAAAATCAAATCCGACATGAAACCCACCCCCATGGCATTCAAGGAAAACCCAACATCCGACGTAGGATGCGTTAAGCGAAGCAACGCATCATCCTCAAATCCCCGCATCCCACCCAAAAAATCCCCAAATCCTCGCACCCACCCAAAAATCCCATCACAAAAACGATCGCACCATCGCAAAAGCCGCGATCGACTTCGCATCCGTCAATTCCCCAGACGCGATCGCTTCCGCCAAGCGTTTCGGCGACATCAACAGCACCTCAATATCCTCATCGTCATCTTGGGCCACGGGAATCTCCAGCTTTTCCAACCCCGTTGCCAGAAATATATAGATCACCTCATCCGAATATCCCGGAGCGAGCAAAATCTCGCCTATTTTCTTCAGATTAGCCGCCTTAAACCCCGTCTCCTCCTGCACTTCACGTTCAGCCGTCGTTGCGGGATCCTCCCCAATTTCCACCGTCCCCGCCGGAAACTCCAAAATCCGCCGCTGAACGCTAAAACGGTACTGCCTCAAGAGCATTAGCTGCCCATCAGACGTCACCGGAACAATCAGCGCCCCGCCGGGATGCCGAATACATTCCATTTCACCTTCGACCTGGTTAGGTAGTCGATAGCGATTCACCTCAAAGGAAAATTTTCGACCTTGATAAAACAACTTGCGACGAAGTAATTGTGGGGGTTCGAGGGGCATAGTTTTAGTGAATGGATAAATAAGTTGGCTGATAAAGGGTGACGTCCGAGCAATCTACCATTTGTCGGAGCGGTTCGATCGCACAATTTGAAACCGGATGCGTCCAGTCTGGTGCAATCTCCGCCAAAGGCACCAATACAAACGCCCTAGCGCACATGCGAGGATGCGGCACTTCCAAATTAGGACTCGTGATGATTCGATCGTCGTATAGCAATAGATCCAAATCTAACGTCCTCGCACCCCACCGAACCTCCCGCACGCGCCCAAACTGATTTTCGATTTCCAGTAAAAATTTCAACACCTCATGGGGTTCTATTCCCGTCTCAATCACCACGCAGCCATTGATATAATCGGGCTGAGGCGGACCCACTGGGCGCGTGAGATACCAAGACGATCGCGCAATCACCGTCGTTCCGGGCATTCTTGAAAACGCCTCGATCGCGGCCTCCAAAGTGAGCACCGGATCTCCGAGATTGGCTCCCAGTGCGATCGCACAGCGATGATTCCCATTATGATGAAGAGCCATGAATGCCACCCCGATTGCCTATCCCATCGCGGATCCCATTGGGAGTCCCATTTACTTAGACCATCATGCCACAACCCCGATCGCCCCTGAAGTCTTGGCGGCGATGATGCCATTTTTTGTGACGCACTTTGGCAACCCGTCAAGCGCAGGCCATTCCTACGGCTGGGCGGCAGAATCTGGAGTTACTCAGGCGCGATCGGCCATTGCAAGTGCGATCGGAGCTTTACCAGAAGAAATTATTTTTACTAGTGGTGCGACAGAAGCTAATAATTTAGCCATCAAAGGAATCGCTGAATCCTATTTCCAGCAAGGCAAACATCTCATTACCCTCGCCACAGAGCATAATGCCGTTCTCGGTCCCTGCCGCTACTTAGAGACCCTAGGATTTGACCTAACGGTGTTGCCCGTGAACCCTGATGGATTGGTAAATGTAAACACGATCGCCTCTGCTATTCGACCCGACACCATTCTTGTTTCCGTCATGGCGGCCAACAACGAAATCGGTACGCTCCAACCGATCGCAGAAATCGGCGCACTGTGTCACGATCGGGGTGTGCTGTTTCATACGGATGCGGCGCAAGCGATCGGAAAGATTCCGCTTAATGTCCAGACGATGAATATTGATCTGATGTCACTCACGGCGCACAAAATGTATGGTCCCAAAGGCGTTGGCGCACTTTACGTTCGTCGCCGAAATCCTCGCGTTAGGCTTTCGCCGCAGCTTCATGGAGGCGGACAGGAGCGAGACTTGAGATCGGGAACGCTAAATCCACCGCTGATTGTTGGCTTTGGCAAAGCGGTAGAGCTAGCCGTGGCAGGACAAGAGGCCGAAAGCAACCGATCGGCAATCCTGCGCGATCGATTGCTTACTACGTTAAGAACCGAACTCGGCTGCGATCGGCTTGTCATTCACGGATCCCTTACCCATCGCCTCCCGAACAACCTCAACTTCAGCATTCGCGGCATTGATGGCGCGGCCCTAATGTTGGCCTTGCGAGATACGGTTGCAATCTCTTCCGGATCCGCCTGCGGCAGTGCGAAAAACAAAGCCTCCCACGTCTTAGAAGCCTTAGGCGTTGATCACGAATTGGCGATCGGCGCGCTGCGATTTGGACTCGGGCAGGGGACGACTGAAGCGGCGATCGATCGGGCAGCAAGGGCGATCGTCCAGACTGTTCGAGGGTTGAGCCATTAGGGATCAGCATTAAACAACGCCCCAATTTTCAGCCTCTTCGTCAGGGACGTTATTCTCACGTTAAGCCATTAATTGCGATCGATTAGTCTCACGATCGAACTTTTGGACAGCTTGCACTGGTTTTAGCGGTTGGGCAAGCGGCTAGACATGGCTCGCGGTAAGCCTCTTCGGTCGTCACATCGGGCGGGATTTGCCCAAAGGTCATCTCACAACTGTAATCTTCAAAATTAGGCACCATCGTCATCGGAATCCCAAAATCCTCGCTAAAGAACTTCTGCGTCGGAAGCTTGCACATATTCATGCACATCCCAACACATTGACTCTCTTCAAGATATCGACACTTTTCAATATGAACATTGCTGCGTTGATCCTGGGTGCTCCCGTCAGGGTTCGTAATCGTCACCGATCGCACCTCGCACGGACCCACCAGCCACACAAATAGCCGCGTCGCAAACCAGGCATTCAGTTCACACACCAGTTTGGTCGGCGAAACCAGCGTCCGAATCAAGTACAGCACCGGAGAAGGCATCAACGATCGCAGCACCACCCCGACCACCTGCTGTTGCTGCTGAGCATTGCGACCGCGCATAATCCGATGGGACAAATCCACAAACCCGTCATAGCCCGATCGATCGCTCTCCTGACCCACCGCCTTCGCCATTTTTCGGGCAAAGACCCAAATGAACGCTCGATCGATCGCATTGTCGGCGTAGATTGTTTTCGTAATAGTAGGCTGAGTGGGGCTTTGAGGTTGTATGGTCATTACGTCTTGATATAATTTTTGCGTTTTGAAGCGTCCTCTCTATTTTATGGTGAAATCTAGCATTCAGGGATTCATGCCGCCATGGTTCAGCCCGATCGTCCTTATCGTTCTATCTCTCGCAAGCTGTAGCGAGACCAAGATTTCTCGCTGTAATACGTTGATTTCAGTCGCCAATCGAGTGACACAAGACATCCAATCCCTTCCGGGGCAGACCCTTCAGCCGAAGGAACGATTTGCAAAAGCGGCAGACATTCTCGATCGAGCGTCCAGAGACGTGAATGCCCTAAAAATCCAAGATGCCACCGTCCAAAAATTGCAGACGCAACTGGTGGCGCTCTATGTCCGCGATCGCGATCACAACCAAGTGTTAGCGACATCTAACAATGCCAAAGCTATCCGGGAAGCGCTCCAAAACATTCAAAAAAATGATCTTCAACAGAAAAGCATGGTAAGAGCAGCTAACGCCTACTGTCAAACGGTAGAGAATTCCTAGAGAGTAAATAAGCCCCTTACCCCTAATCCTAGGGGACATGAGTACGCTATAGTCATAGGCGAAAATTCTGGATCTTACGGGTCTAGGCCGCATTTAATTATTAGTAGGGAGCGATCGCAGATGACTCGTGCAATCATGGAAACCGATAAGGGCACCATCAACCTAGAACTGTTCGCCACCGACGCACCGAACACCGTCAAAAACTTTGTGGCGTTGGCTGAGAAAGGCTACTACGACGGACTTGCCTTTCACCGCGTCATTCCCAATTTTATGGTCCAGGGCGGCTGCCCCAACAGTCGTGCAGGCGAAAAAGGAACCCCCGGAACCAGCGGTCCCGGTTACCAAATCAACTGCGAAATCAACCCCAACAAACACCTTGCGGGCACCCTATCCATGGCGCACGCAGGCAAAAACACCGGAGGAAGCCAGTTCTTCATCTGCCATTCGCCTCAGTCACACCTTGACGGCATTCACACCGTGTTTGGTAAAACTGAAGACATGGACGTGGTTAATGCCATTCGTGGAAACGATCGCATTACCAAAGTAACGATCCAAGAATAGTAGAAAGCCCCCAACCCGAATTCTGGTGGAACACGGGTTGTCCGAAGCCTCCAGAATCGGGGATTGGGGGATTTCTCACCTAGAACTAACCCCGTTCTCGCCCCA
Source organism: Synechococcales cyanobacterium (assembly GCA_043764895.1). Classification (GTDB taxonomy): domain Bacteria; phylum Cyanobacteriota; class Cyanobacteriia; order Leptolyngbyales; family Leptolyngbyaceae; genus JAAFJU01. The sequence continues at coordinate 49,143 of JAYUJY010000216.1, forward strand.
AGAAATCTCCCACTAAATACAGCGATCCACACAGCACGACCCGATCGCCCCGCTCCACCTCATCCGTCGCCGCCTGCAACGCGCGCAGCACATCATCAAAGACCCACACCCGCGCCAAATCCGATCGTACAGTTTTCGCCAGATTCACCAGCTCCAGTAAATTGGCTGATTTGTGTCCGGGGACGGGCGTGAAATAGACCGAATCGCCCGATCGAAGCAGCTCCGTCAGCATTGCCTTGTGGTCTTTGGTCGCCAGCATTCCCATCACCCAATGAACGCGGCCCTCGGCGGGTTTTTCATCTAGAAACAATCGCAACGCCTTCACGCTATCGGCATTGTGCGCCCCGTCAATTAGGATCTTCCGTCCGCGCCAGTTGTACCACTGCAACCGCCCGGTCCAGCGCGTCTGAGAAATCCCCGAGGTGAGCGCTTCATTCGTGATTTCCCAGCCATCTTGCCGCAAGAGCAAACTCGCTGCGATCGCCAGCGCCACATTATCTAGCTGCACCGCACCCTGCAACGGCAACTCAAAGGTCAACGCCCTCGGAACCAATGCCACCCCTTCATCCTCAATGTCAAAGAGTTCAAATCCTTCATACATCGCCCAGCCTGCATCTAAGGCCACGGCGCTCTGGGGAAACGACATCGGACTGTACAGGTCATAGGCCCGACGGGTAATCACCGCCGAGGCTTCAGTCGGCATGGGACCGATGACAATAGGAACGCCCGGTTTGATAATGCCCGCTTTTTCACCTGCAATTTTTGCCAGTGTATCGCCGAGGCGTTCTGTATGCTCCAGGCTAATGGACGTAACGATCGTCATCAGCGGATCATCCACAACATTGGTCGCATCGAGCCGCCCGCCCAAACCCACCTCAATCACCGCAATATCGACCTTCTGTTGGGAAAAATAGAGCCACATCGCGGCAGTCAACACCTCAAACTGCGTCGGGACCAACCCCTGAGGGATATTGGCTTCGACGGCCTGCAACGCTTTAAGCAAATCTGCATCTGCGATCGGCTTCTCATTAATACAAATGCGCTCATTCCACTGGACCAAATGCGGCGACGTATAGCGTCCTACTCGGTGCCCCGCCGTGGCCAAAATAGATGACAAATAAGCGCACACCGATCCCTTCCCATTACTGCCCGCCACATGGATAATCGGAACCCGTTTTTGCGGATTTTTCAGCGCTTGTAGAAGATGAAGACTGTTCTCTAGTCCCAGATTCACGCCAAAATGAGCATAGCTATTCAGCAATCGATCGATCGCCTGGGCAGGAGAGACAGAGGGTTGATTCGAGGAAAATAAATTCAAAATAACAGCCTACTCGACTCCGAAATACGCGTCCTTTAAGTGTGACTCAAAACGGGGCGGGGCGATCGAGTGTTTTCATCGAACGAAGTCTTCGATCGTCTATGGCGGTTCGGTATACTGAAGACAGCCCATAAAATTTCAAGAGATTTGAGCCACTATGGAATCCAAATCATCTGACATATTGATCTATTCTTCTGACATATTGATTGATCTATTCTTCGTTGCGCTTTGGGCACGGCAAGCCATGCCCCTACAATTTCTGAAACCCGGATCTGTAGGGGCATGGCACGCCGTGCCCCAAACCTAACGAAGAGGCTCTGAATACCTAGCTTACTTACACCGCAGACGACTAGCCTTAAATTCCCAGCCTTAAATTCCCACGACTTTCTCCAGCCAAGCATCCGCCCGATCGCCCATGGCCGACAGCGAATATCGGGCCTCAGCATCCGCACGACAATCCGATCGCTTAATGCAACCAATTCTACCGATCGCATCGACTAGCCCTCTGATATCGTCCGGTGCCACGATGAATCCTGTCTCGCCCGTTTTCACAATTTCCGACGGTCCGCCGCGCCGATAGGCAATCACCGGAACCCCGCAGGCCAACGCCTCAATAGCGACATTCCCAAAAGCTTCCACCCACTTCGGCGTCATAATCAACGCCTTGGCCTTGGATAAAGCGCGTCCCAATTCATCGGTCGGGAGAAATCCTTCGTACTCGATCGGGGCATCAGGATAATCAGCCTGAATGGTTTCCCAATAGTCCTTGTCTTGAATCATTCCCCAAATTTTTAATCGAACTCCGGCCTGAGTCACCGCATTCACTGCATCTTCGAGACCTTTCTCCGGCGCAATCCGTCCCACAAAGGCAAAATAATCTGACGGCTCAGCGCAAAATTCATATTCCGACAGATCAAATCCATTCTGTAAAATGTGAGGCCGATCTAAGCCCTGCTCAAAACTGTCGGCCTGGGCAAAGGTGTGGACCGCAATGCGATGGGGAAAGGATTTGGCAACGCTGATGATGGCTTGGTCCATGGCCTGAGAAAGCGATCCCATGCTGACGAGATGAGCGATCGGCGTGGTAAAGAAAGACGTGAGATAGAAGGGTAGCCAATCGTAGGCAAAATTTACAATGACGTCGTAGCCCTCTTGCACCGTGCGCGTGTACTCCCACATGTTTGTCAGGACGGCGTTGGCGGGCATAGAAATGGGGGCATCGCGTCCCTGACTCTGGGCAATAATCTGCAAATTTCCCGGAATCTCTACAATAGAAAAGCCCTCAAGCTTAGAGCCTTCCGGAGCGACAACCGTAATCGAATGGCCCTTTGCCGAAAGTGCGATCGCCAAATTCTTCAACGTCAGCTCAACGCCACCCCCCAACCCGGTCGAAAGTGCGCCAACGGAGGTAGACACAAATAAAATCTTGAGCGATCGCATAGCCGTCTGTATAAAAATAAACCTAGAGAATCATACCTTCAAATGCTCTAAATCCAACTCCGCAACCCATTCTTCCAATTGCCTTAAGGCGATTAAGGCTCCTCGGATCAATCTCAACGCGGCGATCGGGTTTCTCATAAAGGCCATTGCAAGCGCCAACGGACGCAAATCTCCGCTGGTATCAAAAGCGGCACTTAAATCCGGCAAATCTCCTTTAGCATCGTCGCTCACGACCCGAACCACGTTGACCCGTCCCCCAAAAGACCGCACATAATCCACAATCCATTGGCTCTCCATGTCCACAACATCGGCCTTGGATTCTCGCGCCAACTGTTTTTTTTCAGACGCTAAACAGAGGACCCGATCGGTCGTAATGCCCTGCACTGATTGAATCTTGAGCGTGCGTGCAAGATTTGGCTGACCCGGCTGATCGTAAAGGACGATCGTTCCTAGGCAGGTGCGATCGCTGAGTCCCCCACACAATCCTAGAACTAAAAATTGGGTCGTTTCAGATGGCTCAACCTGGAACTTTTCAGTGAGCCAAGGTTTCACTGCCTGTCCGGCTGGAATCGCGATCGCTTTAATTGGCGTCTCACCTTCACGCGATCCTGCGCCTCTCTGACGCCGATCGAGTCCCCGCCGCACCGCCTGATATTCTGCTCCCCGTGGCACTAACAGGATCCAATTCACTCGATCGCTCCAGTTTTATCCCAAGTTCTAGGGCTAGGTCTTAGACCCTTGAAGATGACCCAGAACAGGTTAAAATTCAGGTTATTAAGACGATTGCTGTAGATGTAAAGGGTTGTGTTGCCTGGATATGGTGAAAGCATTTGTTACGGGTGGCTCGGGTTTTATCGGGACCAATCTGATTCACTTACTCTTAGAGGAAGGCTTTGAAGTTCGAGCCATGGTGCGCAGTACGAGCGTCATTTCACACCTCAAGACGCTTCCAGTCGAATTAGCTTACACCGATTTAAACTCATCCAAACTCGCCTTTCATCTCGAAGGCTGTGACGTTTTGTTTCATGCTGCCGCGCACTATTCGCTGTGGCGATCGGACCACGATCGACTCTTTGAATCCAATGTAGTGGGTACCCGAAACATTCTAGCCGCTGCAAACTCCGCCGGAATTCGCCGCACGGTTTACACCAGTTCAGTAGCCGCTATTGGCGTCAAACCGGACGGGTTGCCCGCAACCGAAGCACATCAATCCAAGCCTGAAGATTTAATCAGTGCGTACAAACGATCGAAGTATTGGGCCGAGCAAGAAGTGCTCAACGCCGTGGGTGAGGGTCAAGATATTGTGATTGTAAATCCCACCAGTCCGATCGGTCCTTGGGATGTGAAACCCACGCCGACGGGCGAGATTATTTTGCGCTTTCTACGCCGACAAATGCCTGCGTTTGTGGATACAGGGTTGAACTTTATTGCAGTTGAAGATGTGTGCCGAGGGCATCTGTTGGCCTTAGAAAAAGGGAAGACGGGCGATCGCTATATCTTAGGGCATCAGAATTTATCTCTTCAGGAATTTTTGCTGCAATTATCCAGTTTGACGGGTCTTAAGGCTCCGTTTCTAAAAGTTCCCCATTGGTTACCTTTAGGAGCCGCTTGGATTGACGAAAGAGTTCTAACGCAGTTTGGGAAAGTGCCGAACTTAGCTATTGATAGCGTCCGAATGTCACAGCAAAAGATGTATTACGATGCGAGTAAAGCTGTGAAAGAATTAGGTCTCCCCCAAACGGATCTAAAGGCATCAATGATGGACTCGATCGAGTGGTTTCGATCGAATGGTTATTACTAATGCTGCGTGGCGTAACTAAGACCCTGGGAACCCCCGATATTATCCTGGTCGATGGTGCCTAATCTGTTTCCTTCAAAACCCCCGCTAGAATCTCAAGAATTTGTGCCAACTCATCCGGAACCCGATACACAATTGTATCTTCTGTGATGACCTTCAACGATCGATCGAGCTGCCCAAACCGCCACAAATCACCCGTCGTCACCGCACCATACAGCATATTTCCTTGGGTAGACGATCGTAAATCCAGTGCTGCTAACTCTGCCGCCAATTGGGTAAAGCCTCGCGTCAGATCCGATTGTTTTGCTTCGATCACCAGCATTCGTCGATGATCTGCTGTTTCAATGTAGTAATCCAAATTCCCTTTTAGCCACTGATTCACCGATAGACTATATTCATCATTCAACATGACTTCCACATAGTCACATAGCTCGGCCAAAATCGGAAAAATAAAGATTTCTCGTCGCGTGATTTCTGCGACAGGTCTGACCCATTTAAGATTGCGGATGAGATAAAATTTTAGACCGTCTAATCGTGAGTGGATGCCGGGTTCAGTGGGAAGATGAAGGGGCGATCGATCGAATTTATAGCCCAGATCCGCAACAATATCTTGAATTGAAAATGGAAGATCAAAATATCGGCTAAAGGTATAGCTTTCCTTTGGATCAAGCACCTTAAACTGTTCTGGATTCATACCCTACTATCCTCAAATTCAACATCTATAATGTACAAATCCCTATCTGCATGACGTGGATGTCAATTTAGACGACTTGTTGTCCCAAATATTTCAAAATCTGTGCCACTCGGTATAGATCGTCGCCCCGATCGATCGACAATAAGTCTGACATGACATAAGTCGGCTTCTCATTCGGTTTCTCGCCCTTATGCAATTGAATAAATCGAAACTCACCGCCATTCGTTACTAGCCCAGAGACGATCGGTTGTGGAGTCGGACTCGCTAACATATAGGTTAATACTTGCGGGAATGCCACCTTAAGAGAATATTCTGCGCGTTTTGCTTCAATGGTCACGACCCAAATTTGATTATAAAAAACCAATAGATCAATCAATCCGCGCACGATCAGGCCTTCATCTTCGGTCATCAACTCCACTTTCTTTTCCGCAGTAATCTTAAACGGGGAACGGAAAAAGCCTGCTATGCGCAAAAGTGGTGATAATACAACCATTTTGACGATCGGCTCTAAAGCATCTTTAGTCGATAAATACGAAAACTCATCATTCACTTCATCTAATAATTTCATTTCAGCAACCGTCAAGCTAGGCAATTCGATCGATCCTTCTGCAAAAAGCTTTTGATTCCTTAGATGGATCAATCCGAAATCTTCCTGAAGCTGTTCTAGGTCTACTTCTCGGGCTTTTGATATTTGAGGCATGGGATAAGGGTTCTCCTGTCGATCGTCTTAGTAGTGTAACGTTGCCCCCTACGGATGGCAGGTTATTCTTAGGATTATGAACACCTACGATCGCATCTACGAAACCGTCAAACGTATCCCCCACGGACGGGTTGCAACCTACGGACAAATCGCCAATCTCACCGGACTTTTCCGCAAGGCGCGACTGGTGGGCTATGCCTTATTCAGAGTCGCACCCGACGCAGATGTTCCTTGGCATCGCGTCATTAATGCCAAGGGAGAAATCTCCGAATCCCCCTTTCGAGAAGGCAACGATTATCTCCAAAAAGCCCTCCTTGAAGCCGAAGGAATTTCCTTCACCGCAACAGGCAAAATCAACCTTGCCCAGTATCAATGGCAACCCGATCTCAGCGACTATCCTAGCGAGTATCCAGATGGCCCTAATCCACCGTCGATCGATCGTTGAACACTTGCAACACATCCCGACAAAACGACTTTAAAAATTGCTGGGCTTCCACCGGGGGAATGGCCCGCCCGCCAATACTCCAGTTGTCTACCGTGGACAGCCGCCACTGCTCTCCCACATGATGAAACCCCGCGACCTCCGCCCCGATCGCCCGCTTTTCCTTCGTTTCGGGATCTTTATAAAACCGAATCTGGACCAACACACTTCGACACTGATAGCGCGGACTCCAGCCTGGAAAGTGAAATCCAATATCCATTGAGTGAGGATCCACTTGTTCTAGAGTATCCGGATCGGTCGCCCATGGCTTAAGGTCCGATTTTGCATCGGGGAACAATCGCTTGAAAATGTTCACCACGGTGGCAATTTTGCTCGTGGTTTCAAGCGTAGTCGCCTGTTCTGCTGCATTCATGCGCTTTTATCCTCACTATCAAGCTGCATAAACTTAAGGTAGCACGCGCACCTTCAGAGAAAAAGGAAAAAAGAGGTTGACAGACTTGGGGTAATGTCTGCTATAGTCAAAGACGTAGAAGACGCATTGGGGCGTCGCCAAGTGGTAAGGCAGCGGTTTTTGGTACCGCCATTCCTAGGTTCGAATCCTAGCGCCCCAGTTTTGAATAATGCAATTGAACGAGTCAGGCGTTTGGATTAGTTGAAAATGTAATATAAGCGTTTTCAGTTAATTTAAGTAACGGTGGTATGTAAAGATGTCCGATCGATTGATAGCCCTTGATTTTGATGGCGTTATTTGTAATGGTTTGCGTGAATATTTTCAAACGTCATGGCGGGTTTACAGTCAGTTATGGGACGTCCCACCATCGCACGGACCCTCAGATGAACTCGCTGAGACCTTCTATCGATTGCGTCCTGTCGTTGAGACGGGATGGGAAATGCCCTTGGTGCTTCATGCCCTGGAATCGGGTCTGAGTGAAGCCGATATTTTGCGTGACTGGCCCAATCTTGCCTTAAATCTGCTTCAGACCTCCAACAAAGACGCAAAATTGATCGGTGCTCTAGTTGACAAAACGCGAGACGAGTGGATCGTTGAAGATTTTGGTGATTGGTTGTCCTATCAGACGTTTTATTCAGGGATGATCGAGTATCTGAAATCTTGCGATCGATTTGTCATCATCAGCACTAAAGAAGGACGATTCATCCGTGCATTGCTTCAGCCCTGCGGCATCGAACTCCAAGACGACCAGCTCTACGGCAAAGAACGTCAGCAGCCCAAACACGAAATCCTCCGCGCGCTCAAACCGAGCTACAGCCACATCACCTTCATCGAAGACCGATTCAAAACCCTCCAAACCGTCGCCAAACAGCCCGACTTGGGTGACATCAATCTATTGTTGGCCGACTGGGGCTACAACCTAGAATCAGAGCGCGAAGCAGCCCGAAAAAGCGATCGAATCCAGCTTGTCTCTCGCCGCGAATTTACTGGATCTTAGAATTGAGAATGATAAACTTAGAATAGAACAAGAGAACTGCCGAACTCATCATTCACAATTCTCAATTCTCAATTCTTCATTCTCAATTCCCCATGCTTGACTTTAATCAACTCGCCCGTCAAATGCAGGGTATTAGTCAGCATTTGGTGACAGAATCATCGGCTATGCGGCAAAAGCTGGACTATGCGGAAGTTCTGATGGAGCAGATGCCTGCCATGCAAACTGAACTCATGGAACGACAGGAGAAATGGGGCGATCGCACGATCTTCACCGCTGCCGTGCCGATCGAACCAATTGATACAAGGGTCAGTGTTGAAGCTGCGCCCTACGCTCATACCGTTTTGGCCACTGATGGATCGCAAATTGCCCCGAGTCATCATGAGATTGCCTATTGCTATTTGATCAACACTGGACGAATTATTTTGCACTACGGCCAGGGTAAGCAGCCCTTGCTTGATAGCTTGCCAGAGGTATTTTATCGGCCCGAGGATTTGTTTGTGTCGCGGCAGTGGGGCATTCGGACCGAGGAATGGATGAGCTATCGCCGAACCGTCACCGAAACCGAAGTCTTAGCTGAACTGGCGCAATGGGTGACGCAGGCTCCGACTCATGGAAACACTGGAAACCCGATCGAATTAGCGATTGATGGCATTGAAGGGACAGCCCCCCAGCCCCCAATTCTGGGGGAGCAAGAGATTCCGAAGCCCCCAGAATTGGGGGTTGGGGGCGGTTCGCCAGAGGCTGTTCTCAGTCCGATCCTAGAACCCATTACAGAAGCTGCTGCCACAAAAAAACGATCGACGCGCACGAAAAGAACTGAACAGCTCTCCCTGCTTGAATCCCAGCGAACCCGTGCAATCCCCGTGATTACCCCGTCAAAAATTCCCACGATCGCCATGGTGGATGGGTCGTTGATCTATTGGTTTCTTGAGCAACTGCCTGGAGAGGCCCGCGATCGGATTTTGCAGCCAATATTGACGGCATGGCGGCAGTTACAATCGATCGGCGTTCCGATGGTCGGCTACATTAGCGCCTCTAGAAGCGGCGAATCGCTTAACTTCTTTCGGTTCCTCACCTGTCCCTACACCTCACCCGACTGCCAAACTCACTGCTCAAACCTCCCCGACAAGGCTCCGTGCCAAGTCCTAGAACCGCTTCGAGATGCGGCAGTGTGGGCACGACTACTGACTCCCGGCCAGCGGAGTCCTTTGTGGCGAAGTTCTGCAAAAATCCAGGACTACTATGAAGAACAGTGCATTTATTTTTGTTATCTGCATGTTGGAACTGAGGTGGCGCGGGTCGAAGTTCCAGAGTGGGTCGCTCAGGATGCCACTATGATGACCCGTGCGATGAGCCTCGTGATTGCGCAAGTTCAGAAGGGCTATGGTTATCCAGTCGCCCTAGCCGAAGCCCACAACCAAGCGGTGGTTAGAGGGGGCGATCGATCGCGGTTTTTTGGGTTATTGGAGCAACAGATGATTCGGGCTGGGTTGCGCAATGTCGGGACATCGTACAAAGAAGCCCGTAAACGGGGAAGCATCGCCTAAAACTGTAAATCTTTCCAATCACGATCGCCAATTCTTATTTTCCACATCCCGAATTTGACGCTCCAATCGATCGATTCGGCCCCGCAGCTCATCCACCTCAGACTGACGAGCCACCCCCATGTCCTGCATAATATTGCGAATTTGGCGCTGAATTTGGGCTTCGATATCGCCTTGGTTGCTCTGGACCTGCTTCACCAAAGCATTCACCAGTCCAGCCGCTTGATCGGGATTAAGCTTGCCATCCGTGACGAGTTGTTCACTGACTTCCTTCAGCTTTTCCGCTGCAATAGAGGTTGTCCCAACGCCCAGTAAAAGCAGTTGATTCAGCCAGTTGTTGTTATCCATGAGTTTAAACGTCCTAAAATAAAGTCATATCGATTAGCAATAGGATGAAATCTGCTGCTGGATCTATTGTGGCAAAGGTTTTGCGAAGCGTGAGTTCGGTTGACGTATCGCAAAGTCCGAACAGAAAAGCCTAACCTAAAACTGGAGAATGCAAAATGATCATTGAATGGCTCAAGGTCACGGTCGAAAAAGGCGAAATCGATCGCTACATCCAGCTCGATCAGGCTATTTGGACGCCCGTGCTGGCAGCCTCTGACGGATTTCACAAAAAAGAAGTCTGGTGGAGTCCGGAGGGAGAAATCGTAATGGTGGTGTGGTGGAACACCCGAGAACAGTGGAAAGCGATTCCAGCCAGCATCTTGGATGAAACCGATCGGGCCTTTATTGAGGCGCTGGGCTATCCCGTGAAGTTCTTGGAAGCGCGTGAATACAGTGTGACACAAGGCGACGATCGATCGGCCAAAGTTTGGAGCAGCTATTGAGACATTTAAATCTATATTTTCTTAATGTATAGATAACCTAAACAGAATTTACTTTACCTAATCTATATGTTTAGCTAGCGGTGCGTTAACCTTCGATCGGTATTATTGGCAGGTGCGAGAAAAGTTTGCGTTCAGTCGTACATATCCGCATTGTAGTGTGCATCTTTATGACTGGTTAACTCTACTTTCTACGATTTATCCTGCACCCGATCTAGAGATTTAAAAGCACTATGTACATTTTCAATCGTTCATCTTTATTCGTTAGTGCGATCATCTCGATCGCGGCCATCACAGGTGCTGCATCCGCTGCACAAGCGCAAGTTAAAGCTGATGGTTCCAGTACCGTTTACCCCTTGACGGAAAGAGCGGCTTCTGACTTCCAGAAGGCTACGAACAAGCGCGTTACGGTGGCTGTTTCTGGTACAGGTGGTGGATTTAAAAAGTTCTGTAATGGTGAAACAGACATTTCTAATGCGTCACGTCCAATTTTGGAAAAGGAACTGAAGACCTGCCGCGAAAAAGGGGTGAAATTCATTGAAATCCCGATCGCGATGGATGCCTTAACGATCGTGGTTCACAAAGACAATCCCATTAACAACATCACCACTGGTGAACTCAAGGCGATCTGGAATGACGGTAGCACCCTGAAAAACTGGAAAGAAGCGAATAGCAGCTTCCCAGATGCACCTTTGAAATTGTTTGGACCGGGCGCTGATTCAGGGACCTTTGATTATTTCACCGACGCCATTAACGGAAAAGCAAAACAAAGTCGTCGCGACTACACCGCAAGCGAAGATGACAACGTTCTTGTACAAGGCGTATCTCGCGATAAGAACGCACTGGGTTATTTTGGCTTTGCATATTACCAAAAGAACTCAAACCGTTTGAAAGCATTGTCGGTCAATGGTGTTCGCCCTGACTTGCAAAATGTTAAGAGCGGATCATATAAGCCTTTATCTCGTCCGCTGTTCATCTATGTGAACGCTGAAAAGATGAAGAATAATCCGGATGTGAAAGCATTTGTTGAATCATATCTCAGTAATGCAAAAGAAACTGTGAAAAAAGTGGGTTATCTCGAACTCACAGACCCAGTTTACAACTTTGCAAAATCGCAAATTTCTGATGCTAAAACAGGTACGCGCTTTGGTGGCAAAGAGCCGATCGGTTTGAAACTCGAAACGTTGGCAACGATGACGTTAGCTGACTAAATTGACTTAAATCAATTCTCTAATTCCTTTATTTAGAGAGGAATTAGAGGATTGGGTGGGTGATCTTAATGCTATGACCAAATTTTTATATCCCAACTGTTATGAAGCTTTCGCGTCCTTCTCTCGCTGAGGCGATCGCCGCTCCACCCCAAAAACAACTGGCGCGTCAATTCAAGGAACGGCTGGTGGAGTCGTTCCTATTTTTTTGTGCCTTTTCCTGTGTCGCCGTTACAGTAGCTATTATGGTGATTCTGGGCACCGAAGCCATGGGATTATTTAAAACGGTGTCACCCTTAGAGTTTGTGACTGGGATAGAGTGGTCGCCGTTATTTGAACCGCCGAGGTACGGCATTTTGCCCTTGATAACCGGGACATTGACAACAACAGTAGTGGCCTTGTCTGTCGCGATTCCAGTAGGGACGACGATCGCATTGTTTTTAAGTGAATTTGCTGCTCCAAATGTCCGGGTTTGGGTCAAACCGATTTTGGAACTATTGGCGGGGGTTCCGACGGTGGTGTATGGCTATTTTGCCTTACTATTGGTGACGCCTTTGTTGCAGATGCTGCTGCCTAATTTAGGCGGGTTTAATATGCTGGCGGCAGGGCTGGTCATGGGAGTTATGATTGTGCCGCAGATTAGCTCCATGAGTGAGGATGCCATGCGATCGGTTCCGGCAGAACTGCGCGAAGGCTCCTACGCCGCAGGGGCCACTCGATTACAAACGGCGTGGAAAGTCGTGTTTCCCGCCGCATTTTCCGGAGTGTCTTCATCCTATGTCTTAGGCATTTCTCGGGCCGTGGGCGAAACGATGATTGTGTCTATTGCGGCGGGCCTGCAACCCACGGTTTCGCTAAATCCAATGGATTCGGCGGCAACCATGACGGCTTACATTGTTCAGGTTAGCTTGGGCGATTTACCCCACGGTTCAATAGGCTATCAGACTATTTTTGTGGTGGGTTTGCTGTTGGTGTTGATGACCTTAGGGTTGAACATGATCGGCTATTGGTTGAAACGGCGATTTCGGGAGACCTATTAATTATGACTTTTTCTCTCAATCAAATTCAGGCTTCAGTGATTCAACGGCAGCGTTGGAGCAATGTATTTTCGGCGATCGCTATTATGGCGATCGTCATTGCATTCTTCATCTTAGTGGCACTATTTGGGCAACTGCTGTGGCAGGGAATGCCGAAACTAAATTGGCAGTTTCTGACGTCATTTGCTGACCCGGAAGCCAATCTAGCTGGGATTTTTGCGGCTTGGGTAGGCAGTTTTTTGGTGATGTTGGTGACGGCGGCGATCGCAGTTCCGGTTGGGATTGCGGCGGGATTGTACTTAGAAGAATATGCACCCAAAAATTGGTTTTCAGACTTAATTGAAATTAATGTCACAAACTTGGCGGGTGTTCCGTCCATTGTTTATGGGTTACTCGCATTAGGACTCTTTAAGTATTATCTAAATCTAGGGGAAAGCATTCTCACCGCCGGACTGACATTGGCGTTGCTGGTCTTACCTGTTGTGATTGTCAATACTAGAGAAGCTGTGAAAGCCATTCCCGGAACGTTGCGTGAAGCGGCCTATGCTATTGGTGCGAGTAAGTCGCAAATGGTCTTTGATCATTTATTGCCCTATTCCTTTGGCAATATTCTGACGGGGGTGATTATTGGATTGTCGCGGGCGATCGGTGAGACGGCTCCGCTCGTGACGATCGGCGCACTGACCTTTATTGCATTCCTCCCCGATTCACCTTTTCAATCAACCTTTCCATTCATTTCGTTTGCATGGTTAAAGGCTCCCTTTACTGTAATGCCGATTCAGATGTTTAGCTGGGTCTCTCGCCCGGAACCTGAGTTTCAAGTCAATGCAGCGGCGGCGGGAGTGGTGCTGTTGGGCATGACGCTCGTTATGAATGCGATCGCAATTTACCTGCGCTATCGACTTCAGAAAAATCTGAAGTGGTAGTCAATCAATTCATTCATAGCACTCAATCTTCGTCATTTCAATCCTAGGAACGTTCATGCTAGACACCCTTCCCATCACAACCCAAACTCCACCCAAAGTAGAAGCGACGGGCTTAAATTTTTATTACGGCGAATCCCATGCGTTGAAAAACATTAACCTCGCATTGCCCGATCGTCAAATCACAGCCCTTATTGGTCCCTCCGGCTGCGGTAAGACTACGTTACTTCGGTGTTTTAACCGAATGCATGATCTCTATGCTGGCAACCGTTACGAGGGCGAAATTATCCTGGATGGTCAGGTGAATATTTTGTCTCGTCGTATTGATCCGATTGAAGTCCGAATGCGCATCGGCATGGTCTTTCAACGGCCCAATCCGTTCCCTAAAAGTATTTTTGAAAATGTTGCCTACGGATTGCGCGTTCGGGGTGAAAAAAACAAAGCATTCATCGAAGATAAGGTTGAAGATGCGCTCAAAGGAGCTGCACTTTGGGAAGAAGTTAAGGATCGCAGACATGACATGGCATTTAACCTTTCGGGCGGTCAACAGCAGCGGCTTTGTATCGCGCGTGCCCTTGCAACTGATCCTGAGTTGATATTATTTGATGAGCCGACGTCTGCGCTCGATCCGATCGCCACGCGCAACATTGAAGATCTGATGGATGGACTTAAGGAAAAAGTTACCATCTTAATCGTGACTCACAGTATGCAGCAAGCCGCTCGATTGTCGGACTACACGGCATTTATGTATATGGGTGAATTGATAGAACGCGATCGAACCGAAGTGATCTTCAACCAAGCCACCCATCAAAAAACCCGCGATTATGTCTCCGGTCGTTTTGGTTAAATCGTTCCTTGTTCTAATTCCACAACCTATCTAAATTCCCATGACCCAAATTACACCCCCGCCAAATACCGAAGTTCAAGAAGAAGCTCTTCAAGAAAAGGTGACTCAAGGAGAGTTTCACTTTATTCCAGGGGAGCTAGAACCGATCGCCCCAAAGAAGACACTTCCCGAGATTCTTAAGCAAACCTTTCGTCCGATGTTTTTCGGTGCGATCGGAATCCATGCGTTGTTGCTGTTTACGCCCTTGAGTAGTTCCCAGCAGACAAAACCGAAGGAAACTGCCGAACCTGTTAAGTTGGCGCGTCTGTCCGATAAGGTCTTGGTCAAATCCATGCCTAAAGTCAAAGTCTCCGCCGCACCCAAAAAACTAAATCTGCCTAAAGTTGCTGTGGCCTCAACCAATCCGGTCATTGTCAACCTTCCAGAACCCGAAACGCCTAAAACTGAAGAGAATAAATCCGAACCCGAAAAAATTCCAGATAAGAAGCTTGATGATAAACAGTCAAAAGATTCAAAAGTCGCTGACGGGAAATTGAGCAACAAAGGCGCAGATCCATCAACCGTCGATCCCAAGAAGGCCACAACTGATGAGAAAGAGGTTGGAAAGTTAGATGAGGGCACTAAAAAATTTGCTCCGATTATCAATGGACTGAATAAGGCACTCAACCCTGCGGAAGAAACCGCAGCAGTCCCTGAATCCACACAACTGCTCAACTCCGCTCCTTTCTTTAATGCCAACCCCCCACCTGTGTCTGGCGCTGTCATTTCTAACAAAGAAGTAGATGAGGTTATTGCTGGACTCCAGGCTTCATTTCCAGACAAATTCAGTGTAAAAGGCAGCTACGCTGGGACCCAATTGTATGAAGCAAAAGTCGGAGATGTTACCCGTTATATCAGCGTTGTCAAGGCTGATAACGTCATGGGCCAAAATGTTCTCGTCTTCCTGTGGGAAAAGCCGCCTGTTTAATGCCCCATCCACTTAAGGACATGGCTATGCTGTGTCCTTAGCCCAACTATTCTAAATCTGTTCCAAAACCCATCTCACAAAGCGATCGTACGATTAGTTCACTTTCAGCACAGGATTCGGGGGTGTTTTTATTTTGGTGTAATTCGATCGCAGATTTGAAGGCGTTCAGGCTTTCATCACTGCGTTCTAGCTTCATTAAGACGACACCTAAATTTTGGTAGATATGGGCATTATTGGGCTGAAGCACGATCGCGGTTTGGTAGCATTGGACAGAGGCTAATAAATTTCCCATGGCCTTGAAGGTGATGCCCAAATTGTAATGAGCAACAGCACAAGTCTCATCAATCCGAATCGCTTCTTGATAAATCCAAGCCGCTGTTTCGAGGTCGTCATGGGTTTGCCGTAGTACGCCCCAATTTACGATCGCCCCGAGTTTGAGTCTGTCCAGAATCGGTTGTGCGATCGCACGTTGATAGGCCTCATCGGCGGCTTGAATCTCACCCTGCTTTGCACAGAGCGATCCGAAGTGATACTCCAATTCATAATTTGTGTTGGGATCTAGATTGGGGGATTGCAATCCGCGTTCTAGTAGCATTCTGCCTTTTTCAATCTCACCCACATCACAATACAAAGCTCCCAGCTTGCTACAAACATAGGGATCGGTTGGGTTTGAATTTAGAAATCGCTCCATAGTCTGACGGGCTTTGTACATTTTGTTTCGTGATACGATTAGCTCATTCTGGTAACCCTCATGCAGAACTGAAATGCGATCGATTGTGACAATTTTCCACTCCGGTTCCTGTTGCAAAATCTGTTCAACGGCATCATCGATCATGGCATGATAAGGCCGTTTGAATTCAATTTTTGGGTGCCGCCGAAACAGCCGAGAAACGAGAGAGTAGGGCGACTGATCGGCCCCGACTTCCTGACGAATGAGATTTACGACTAAGCGATCGATGGGTGCAATTGCCGATCGGATTTCATCACTCATTTCCTTCACCAACCGCTCATCAGCATCCAACACCAACACCCAATCTCCCGTCACATACTTCAATGCCGCATTCCGAGCAGCGCTAAAGTCATCGCACCAGGTGAAATGATGCACCTGCGTGGGACGTTGCGAATTAAAGGCTTGGGCAATTTCGATGGTGCGATCGATCGACCCGGTATCCACAATCACAACGTTATCTACACAATCTTTTACACTATCAAGACAAGCTCCTAAGAGTTGTTCTTCATCTCGGACGATCATGCAGAGGCTTAGGGTCGGGCTGGCGAGCGGAGTGGGGTTCATAAGAGTTTAGCCGGATTTGACTGGGCCTTCGATAGATGCACCAACCTGCACCATAATAGACGAATCGTTAATTAGTGGGCGGATCGATCGGATCTACAAACGGCGATGACAAAACTCTGGCAGCACCCAAAATTTAGAAGCCGCATCGGACAGGCGATCGTGGTTGCGATCGTCCTGCTTGCTTTTGCGTTCTTAGGTCACAACCTCGACCAAAGTCTCAAGCGTCTTGGCCTTCGGCTTGGATTTAAGTTTCTAGACTCCCAAGCTGGATTTAGCGTGGGCGAGTCGGTGATTCCGTACAATCCTAGCCAACCCTACTCGCGGGTTCTTCTCGTCGGGTTTCTCAATTCATTGAGGGTCATTGTGATGTCGATGATCCTCGCTACGGCGATCGGTCTGGTGGCCGGGATTGCGCGGTTGTCAGATAACTGGCTTGTGCGACAGATTGCGAAAGTTTATGTTGAGACTTTACGAAATCTACCGTTGTTGATTCAGTTGTTGTTTTGGTATTTTGTCGTTTTTCTCACATTGCCAAAACCTGAAAATGCGATTAATTTAGGCATTGTTCAAATCAGTCGATCGGGAATCAACCTATTGGGTCTAGCCTTGTCTCCAGAGTTTTCCTCTTTATGTTTGGGCTTGACTTTTTATACCGGAACCTTCATTGCTGAAATCGTTCGCGGGGGCATTCAAGGCGTGGACCGAGGACAGCGGGAAGCCGCTCGGGCCTTGGGGTTGTCATCTAGCGAAACCTTGAAGCTTGTGATTCTGCCTCAGGCTCTGCGATCGATGATTCCGTCGCTGTCAAACCAGTACCTGAACTTGTCCAAAAACTCTAGTCTCGCTATTGCGATCGGCTATCCCGATCTATATGCCATCTCATCGACGACCTTCAACCAAACCGGGCGGGCGGTTGAAATGATGATTCTTCTCAGCATCACTTACTTGGTGATGAGCCTCTCCATTGCCCTCGCACTCAACCTTTACAACAATCGCATCCAGTGGAGAACCCGTTAAACCATGATGCAACCTCCCAAAATCCGCACTAGTTCGCTAGTCTGGGTCAAAAAAAATCTCTTTAATACCGGGTTTAACGCTGTTCTCACGCTGTTGTGTCTTGCATTTCTCTATACGATCGCATCTGCGTTGGTTCGCTGGCTCATGGCCGCACAGTGGACTGTCGTCACCGACAATATCCGCCTCTTCTGGGTGGGACGCTACCCTGAAACTCAATTGTGGCGTATGTGGTCCTGTCTCGGTGTTGTGACTGCTCTAGGCATCACCCAAGGCGTCCAATTGCGCATCCAGAATCCCCGTCAGCGACAACAACTCCAATCGCTGATCTATGTCCTCCTGCCGATCGCTATCATTGCGATTGCATGGCTGGCCAATGGTGGCTTTGGATTGCCGTTGATGCGCACAAGTCTGTTGGGTGGGTTGTTTCTGACTCTATTCACCGCAGCCATCAGCATTGTATTGGCGTTTCCGATCGCAATCTTGCTTGCGTTGGGTCGTCGAAGCGATCTCCCTGTGATTCGGGGTGTTTCGACGGGCTACATTGAGTTGGTGCGTGGATTGCCGTTGATTGGCATTCTCTTTATGGCACAGGTGATGTTGCCCTTAGTGATGCCGTCAGGGTTCCGGATGGACCGATTGTGGCGGGCGATCGCGGGGCTGACGCTGTTTAATGCCGCTTATCTCGCCGAAAATATCCGCGCCGGACTGCAAGCGCTTCCGAAGGGCCAAGCCGAAGCTGCCCGATCGCTAGGCTTAAGTTCATTCCAGACGCTAGGATTGATCATCCTCCCCCAAGCCCTCCGACTGGTGACCCCTGCGATCGTTGGGCAGTTTATCTCACTATTTAAAGACACGTCGCTACTGGCCTTGTTTGCGGTTTTTGAACTCACGGGAACGGCGCGATCGGTCCTGTCCCAACCCCAATTTCTCGGTCGAAATGCAGAGGTTTATGCCTTCATTGGACTAATCTATTGGATTTTTTGCTTCACTATGTCACGCTTAAGCCAACGGCTAGAGGTTCGATCGTAACTATGGAATCCACACACACCAGCAACTCGGAACCTATCCCCCAAAAACCCGATTCTTCGGCCATTCTAATCGCCGAAAATGTCAACAAATGGTATGGCCAGTTCCATGTGTTGCGCAACGCTAACCTAACGGTCCAGACCGGAGAAGTGGTCGTAATCATGGGTCCATCTGGCTCTGGAAAGTCCACGTTTATCCGCACCTTTAATGCCCTAGAAGCCTATCAATCCGGCTCCATCACCATAGACAACACCCACCTCACCCCAGACCTAAAAAACCTGGATACCATTCGTCGCAACGTCGGCATGGTGTTCCAACAGTTCAACCTCTTCCCCCACCTCACCGTTCTCGAAAACATCACCCTCGCGCCCCTCCATGTCCGCAAGCTCTCACCGACGCAGGCTCGCACCCTTGCCTTGGAACTACTCGATCGCGTTGGCATTTTGGAACAAGCCTCAAAGTATCCCGGACAGCTTTCCGGCGGTCAACAACAGCGCGTTGCGATCGCCCGATCCCTCGCCATGCAGCCCAAAATCATGCTTTTCGATGAACCCACCTCGTCGCTGGATCCTGAAATGGTGCGTGAAGTCCTAGATGTGATGCGAGAATTGGCCCGATCGGGCATGACGATGGTCGTTGTGACGCATGAAGTGGGTTTTGCCCGTGAGGTGGCCGATCGTATTATCTTCATGGACGGCGGGGAAGTTATTGAAGACACGACGCCCGTTGCATTCTTCAAAAATCCCAAAGAAGCGCGATCTAAGCTGTTTTTAGCCCAAATCCTCTAGCAACTCCTTCTAAATTCTCTGGAAATCCAAAAAATAAGTTTCTGTAAAGTTTATCAATTCATCCGGTAAGTTCACAGCAGGCTTACAAAGGATTTCGTAAAATCCGTTACATTCTATATAACAAGACGAATGGTTTTGGACTGATTGCAGGTTTGAAGCATTGAACCAGATGTCAGATGTGTTGGTTACAAAAACTTTCGGTTAGACCTAACTTGATGAACTGCGTCTTCGCTTCGGCTAAAGCGGCCCCCCTGCCTCTTCAGTCCCGCAAGAGGCAGTTTTTTATTGGGATTTTAATTACAGTGCTGCGATCGTCGTCTCAGGAAACTGTAGAGCCTGCTTCAACATGACTTTTTCGACACATTGTGTAATCACATCGGCCATTTTTGTGGGCATGGGCTGACCTGCTTGAATCTGTTTTCCGATCGCCTGGAAGGTCTCAAAGGTGTACTGGTTCTGAAACTCAGTCACGAGACAGCCGCATAGTCGTTTCTTCACTGGGGCTGGCAGGTCGCTGGGTTCTTGACTACATTGCGTTATGAATCCCTCCACGATCGGTTCTGGATACCGATATCGAGTGCTGACTTCTTGGGCTTGAACCAGTGGCGCACCCCACAAAAGAGCTGAAAAAATCGTAGAATAGCCGATTAATTGCGATCGGGACTGAATTGAAGATTGAATTGACATAGGTGAATGAAGACAATGCAGTAGTAGGAACCTTGACTTCTCTCTAGTCAAACCTATAAACGTCGATCATAAATCATCTTTTCGGAGTAGATCTGGAATTTTTCCATCTTTCTTGAGATAGATTATCTTAGCTTTACAGGGGTCAATTCAGACAGTACTTTGGGGCTGAATACGAGGCCCTGCCGCAAAATGTTCATGAAACGGTTCGATCGGCTAGAGACTTGATCAGTGCCCAAGGATTGATCTATCTTGGCAAGCTTACTTGCTCACAGTTTTCTCAGATCGAGGTTTAGGCCCATGCCACGATCGACATTGTGCGGGTTCTCTAATAGCGAGTCAATCAGGTTTATGTGGGATTGATTGTGTTTCCAGGTTTACGGATAGCAGCTTTTTGACGACCACCACAGCTCAGGTATTGCACAATGCCTATGATGAACAGAAGCTATTCTGAATTTTCTATGCCGGGAATGACTAGTATCATGCGGCGTAAATAAGCCAGGTATTTAGAACCTCTCCGTTGGGTTTGGGGCATGGCGTGCCATGCCCCTACAAATCTATCTTTCCACAGACCGTAGGGGCATGGCTTGCCGTGCCCCAAACCCAACGAAGAATAGATCAATAGGTCTGGTTATCTGGATTGTTTGCAATACTGGGCTTATTTACGCCGCATACTACTAAATCCGTATCATTTCATTCAGAAAGGGAACAAAACATGAACAACGCATCTTCTCCGACAACATCTGAAACCGATTGGGCAAGAATTGATGCCCTGCAACGTCCCTTAAAAGTTCTCCTTGATGACAACATCGCTGATTATTTCATGGCTCAATCCAACGATCGAACCTACCATCAACTCATTAATACCGCCCTCTCCGAGTTGGGTTCTGGAGTCGGTGATCAACTGCGAAAGAGTCTACTGTAGAGCACCTCGTGTTGCATGGACGCGATCGCAACACCCCACCCACAGCTTCCCAAATCCTCATCGTCTAGCGCCAAAACAGCCACCACTGCCGCCGCGATCGGCTCCTGCATCGCCCACCCAATGCGTTGTCCATCGGTCTGTCCCAGCGGAATAAGCTTAATTCCTGCGGCGATTAGATTGCTGGACCAACTTTGAAAATAGCCTAGCAGCGCATCAGGCAACGCAATCTCCCACACCACGGCAGCGATCGCAAATGCGATTGGAAAATGCCACCGTTCTTCCAACAACAGACGATCGAAGTCCCCGCTACAGCCCAAACCCTGCAACACTTTCATCATCGATCGGCCCATTTGCAAACTTTGATTCCGCAATTCTTCCGTTTCCCGCGCCGCCCCATACCACTGATTCCAAGACCGAAGCCCCCCCATCGCATCCTCCTCCTGAAGCGCCCGGTACGCCCGCACCACCATCGCCCCTTCCATCTGCGCCGCCCCCACCCGTAACTCCTGACTTAACCAGTGCTGTAAGGTGTCGCGATCGCCAATAGTCCCAGTCTGCGTCAAGGTTTCCAACCCTTCAGAATAGCTATAAGCCCCCACAGGCAAACTCGGACTCACCAACTGCAACAGCCGCAATAGCCGCAAGTGCTGAGCAGCATCAGTGTTCATGATCGTGATCACCATGGGAATGACCCGACGTATAAGCGCCCGCCTCAGGCTTAAACGGAGCCACTTCAGACTGAACGCTCAGCCCACGATGCGCTAACAAATGACGCAGAACCGGGTCGGGCGCAATGCGTAAATAACTCGCCGTAATTTCCATCGGAACATGACGGTTTCCCAAATGATACGCCGCCTGAAGCAGGGCCAATGGAAGCCCCGACGTCACCGTCAAAACAGGTTCTTCCTTAGCGCGGACTTGAATCAACTCTCCCGTTACAGCCTTTAGCCAATCTCCTTCTTGAAGCGCAATTCCACGAGATAGTTGAAGATAAATCGCCAATCCTTGATCCGACTGACCATGCAACCGCGATCGAGTCCGTTCTTCTGCGGTCAACGACAGGGTATGAGTGGATTCTAAATAATCCTGACGAGAAAGTCTATTGGTGAATATTATAGTCACAGCAGCATGATTGGAATCCTACAGTTTAACGATAGCGCTTAACAATCCAAGCATCTCTCGCAATCGAGTTAAATTTGTGGAAATAGTACTCCTAGGACGTCAAAATGTTTAAAATGATAGTTGGGCACAGTGACGATCCGGATTCGGCGGGTGCGATCGCTGAGGTGATTGCGCAATGTTTAGAATCCCTAGACGGCGAAACCCCCCAAGCTGGACTGTTATTTAGCGCGATCGATTTTGATTATGCTTTGATTCTAAAAACCCTGCGTCAGACCTTTCCTCATCTAGAACTGATCGGCGGCACCAGCGACGGCGAAGTCTCCTCTAGACTTAAGTTTCAAGAAGATTCCCTCACCCTGACCCTTTTTTGCTCCGACACCGTTCACATTCGCGCTGGACTCGGCGAAGACCTCAGTAGTAATACGGTTAAGGCCGTAGAGTGTGCGATCGCCACCGCTGGATTCAACCCGAGCACCCGTCTTTGCATTGCCACTCCCGACGGCCTGAGCGCCAATGGCGTCACCATCACAAAGTCGCTCCAAGCAGCTCTTGGCCCGGAGGTTGTCCTGACAGGCGGCACCACTGCGGATCAATGGCGATTTGAAAAAACCTATCAGTTTTATGGCAACGCAGCAGGCGATCGGGTGCTCAGTAACAGCGTGCCAGTTTTGCTATTTTCCGGCAATCTTCTCGTGTCTCACGGGGTCTCCAGCGGTTGGAAACCCATTAGCCGGGTGGGAATAGTCACGCGATCGGACGGGGGCATCGTTCACGAAATCGACCATAAACCCGCGAGTAATTTTTACCATTTCTATCTCAGTAACTCTATTGATCTAACCAGCACTCGATTAACGGGAGAATATCCATTAGCCGTCTTTGAAACTGAAGCCTCAGAGGACTTTTATCTTCGGGCACCGTTGTCTGGAAAATACCAAATCGGACAGAGCATTACCTTCATGGGCGATGTTCCCCAAGGTTCTAGAGTCCAAGTCACCCACGGAACAAGTGATGAACTAGTCGCCGCTACCCAGCTTTCCATTGAACAATGTCATCATAACTATCCCGGCAAAAGCCCTGCCGGACTAATCATTTTTTCTTGTTCTGCACGACGCTGGCTCCTAGGTCCGCGTACCCGAGAAGAGTACGACCTGTGTCAAACCCTATTAGACCCAGCTCTGCCTGTTTGCGGATTTTATACCTACGGCGAAATTGCGCCCCTGAAACCGAAGGGGGAAACGTTCTATCACCAAGAGACCTTTGTGAGCGTAATGTTGGGAGTGGAGTAAATCTAGAATGAACCCAGAGCCAGACCTTAAAAAAGAAAACCGTATCCTCCAAAAAAAACTCACCCGCGCCCAAATCAACTTGACCCAAATCCAACAGAGCCGCCAGAACACTGAAACGCTCTTAACCGCGAGCATTAAAGAATTGCAGGAGTCCCGCCAAGTCCTCGAAAACCGAGAAAAGGAGCTAGAGGCGGCACTCTTGCATGTACAGTCCATTCAAGGAAAACTCCTAATGGCTGAAAAAATGTCTTCTCTCGGTGTTCTTGTGGCGGGAGTAGCCCACGAAATCAATAATCCGGTGGGCTTCATTTCCGGGAACCTAGAACATGCAGAGAAGTATGCGGAAGCGCTCTTGCATCTTCTTAAGCTGTACGAAGACCAGGCTCAAGCTGACTTGCCCGATCGAAGTGCTGAGATCCAAGTCTGGTGCGACAAAATCGATCTGAATTTTATCCGAACTGATTTTCCCTGTCTGATCAAATCCATGAAAATGGGATCCGAGCGCATCAAAAAAATTGTGCTCTCCTTGCGGACCTTCTCCCGCCACGACGAAGCTGAGTGCAAATTCGTCGATATTCACGATGGTCTTGACAGCACCCTAGTTATCCTGGCCCACCGACTTAAAGTCCAACCCGATCGTCCAGCGATTATCGTACAGCGAGAGTATGGTCTCATTCCGGACGTTGAATGCTATGCCGGACAGCTTAACCAAGTCTTTATGAATATTTTGGGCAATGCCATAGACGCCATTGAAGAAGCGTGGGAGAAAGAGGCGTGGACACGGCCTGAATCAAAACCTCTCCGCATCATCACCCTTAAAACTCAACTTATGGAGCCAGCCGTTCCTCCGTCTGAGTGTCCCCCGCAGTCCCTTCAGAAGTGGCTCTGTATCAGCATCAAGGACAGTGGATGTGGAATGTCGGAAGCGGTCCGATCGCATATTTTTGATCCATTTTTTACGACTAAGCCGATCGGTCAGGGCACTGGAATGGGCTTATCCATTAGCTACCAAATTATCACCGACAAACACCATGGTCGCCTAGATTGTTGCTCCGTCGAAGGATCGAGCACTGAATTTATCTTGACGATTCCCATTACCCAAACCGCTGTTCGATCGGCCTCTCGCGTTGACCCCGCTTACGTTGACCCCGCTTGCGTCGATCGGCAGGCTTCAGGGGTGTAGCGCATCATGTAAACTGAGCAGATACCCGCAAGTTTTTGGTCTTCATGTACTCAAACCGTTCCGGTGATCCCTACGCAGATCTAGCCCTGGGCCTCATCTCCGCCCAAAGCTTTCCGGCGATCGTCGGGGTCGCGGATCGGATGCTCAAGGAATCATCTGTCACCCTAGTCGGCTATGAACAAATCGGCAGCGGCCACTGTACCGCCGTCGTACGCGGTCGGACGCCTGATGTTCGCCTCGCGATTGAAATTGGACGAGAGTTGGCGGCCCAATTTGGCCAGGAAACTACGTCGGTCATCATCCCGCGTCCGATGCCGAACCTAGAAGAAGTCCTGCCGATCGGCAGTCGGCTGGCCGACATGGTTGCAGGTCAAGAGAATAATAAATTTCGGGATCAGGCGGTGGGCTTAATCGAAACCCGAGGATTTCCGGTCTTAGTGGCGGCAGCGGATGCCATGTTGAAATGTGCGGATGTGACCCTTTCGGGCTATCACAAAACCGGAGCAGGGCTATGTACGGCGATCGTTCGAGGCACGATGTCTAACGTGGCCGCCGCCATTGAAGTCGGGATGGTGGAAGCCGATCGGGTGGGTGAACTCCATGCGGTGATGGTGATTCCGCGTCCGATGGATGATTTAGAACGAACATTACCGATCGCCGACTGTTGGATCGAGCAGCTTCAACCCATCCGAATGCCGCTCAACGTTGAAGTCAGTGTTGAAACCGAGATTCGCTCGCCCCTCCAACCCCTCGAACTCCAACCCCTCGAACTACCGATCGCCGTCCCCGTCGAACTGCCGATCGCAATTCCTTTGGAGCGAATTAATCTCCCGCCGCTTCGTTTAGAGCAGCCGATCGAGCCAGAGCTTGAGCCAGAGCTTGAGCCAGAGCTTGAGCCGGAGCTAATATCGATCGAACCCGAAATTCTGGCTCCTGAACCTCCCGAGCTTGAACCGCTAGACTTAAATCCGATCGAGCCAGAACCCCCCGAACTCCAAACGATCGATATTCCCGTTATCGAAGCCCAAACCCTTGCAATAGAG
This sequence comes from Synechococcales cyanobacterium, assembly GCA_043764895.1. GTDB lineage: Bacteria > Cyanobacteriota > Cyanobacteriia > Leptolyngbyales > Leptolyngbyaceae > JAAFJU01. Next base: position 74,704 of record JAYUJY010000216.1, read on the forward strand.
GCCGCACCCGCAGAAGTCCTGCCAGAATCGCCCGCAGAAGTCCGGCCAGAATTACCCGAAAAACGCAGTTCCCTGGTTATCCTAAAACCTAAAAACCCTCCAAAAGGCTTCAAACCCGATCGATCAAGCCCACCGCAGAACCCTTAAATCCGTTAGAAGTGACCCACATTCCATTTTGTTTTAATTGCGATCGTTAGCGTTGGCAAAGCCTGTGGTAAGCATAGGGATTTCGTGGGGGCGAATGGCATTGAACCCTATGCTCTCTCTCGTTATCCCAGTTCTCCATGTGCGATCGTCAACATTTTGTTCTCCCGGATACATTCTTTTTAAAAACCACTTATCCCTTCACTTAAGGACGCAATCTTTTATCTTCAAATTTCCTTTTAAAGATAAGATAAAGCTGATCTATTTCTTTAGCTAACAGCTCGTTTTTTTTAGCGTTTGAGGGAATTATGATTCAGGCGATCGTTCAGATTGCGATCGCCTAGATCCCTAAAGCTTCCATTCTCAATGCTTCGACAGGCCCCTCAATCATCCTAGTTTCCAAGGTCAGGTTGCCTCATGCAGGATATCTCCGCATCCCTCGCGCGACAGTTTGCTGAAGACGAACAATCTCAACGAATTTACAAGCTCCTGCTTTACATCACGGATGGCATTTGGGAAGCAGAGGTCACGTCACCCACTGAAATGGCAATGCTCGGCCTTGTCCGCCAGCTTCTAAGTAAATTTCCTGATCGCGCCATTCTCACCCATCACCTCCACGCCAGCGTCAACACCCTCAGCAAACCCGCCGCCTACTCCCAAATCGCCGACTTCATCCTCGACACCGTAGCCTTTGCCCAAGGCACTCCCCTCAGTGGCGCAACTAGCACCTTCTTGCGATCGCCAGCTCAGTCCCGCCCCACCACCGAAGCCTACGAACTCGATCGTCGCATCACCCTGATCACCGAAACCCTCATCCAGCATCCTAAGAACAATCGACTCAAAAAACTTATGCTCTGCGTTGATCGCTCTACTTGGGAAAGCGATCCCAGCCATCTCGACGCCATCGCCTGGAACGACATTCTACAGAGTCTCTATCACCAACATCCTCATCTCGACCATCTCACCGTCGCCACCCACAAAGTCGTCGATCGCCTCAGTAAACCGATCGAATATGCCGTCATCGCCCAAGTCGCACTCCAGCACCTTCACTCCCTCTACCAACCCCTCAATCTGCTCCCCACTATAGCCTTGCTGCCGCCGCCATCGTCCTCACCCTTCCTGCCAGAATCTATTCCATGGAAATATGAAAGCACCCCGATCGCGCCCCATATCTTCGACCTGCGTCACGACATCATCAAATCCAGTAACCCCCTTCGAGTCAAGCACCTCCTCCTCATGCTGACCCTAAACATCGACGCCCAAGAAGCCCTCCAATCTCGAACTCTCCGCCAAGAAAGCACTCTTTCGCTCCTAGCGATCGCCTTCCGTCTCCACCGCAAGCCTGAAATCTTAACCATAAAACTCAAGGAAATCGCCCGCAAACTTCCCACACCTGAAGAATACGACGGAGCCATCGATGCTATTGTCCGAGCCTTCAAAACCCGACAGCAACCCGATCGCCAAGATTCCGATCGCATCGTGCCCCTACGTCCAGCCTCAACTCACCCACATCTAAGTTCCAATATCTAAATTCTAAATTCTAAATTCTAAATTCAAACCATGACCTCCCAAGACCTACTCCAACGCTATCAATCCGGAACCCTCGACTTCACCTATCTCAACCTCAACCGAATTCAACTGACCAACGCAGATTTGATCGGGGCCAATTTTGCGCATAGCGATCTTCAAGATGCCAATCTCAGTCTGGCCTATCTCAGCCGCACCAACTTCACCCACACCAGCCTCATCGGTAGCCATCTTGCCGGAGCCAACTTTAGCCAAGCCGATCTCCAAAACGCCAAATTTCGCGATGCCGACCTAACCGGAGCCAACCTCAGCCGCGCCGACCTCCGAGGAGCCGACCTCTCCCTAGCCGTCCTAATCGACGCCAACCTCACCGGAGCCGACCTCCGAGGAGCCAATTTATCCGGAGCCGACCTGCGAGGAGCCTGCCTCAGAGGAGCTAACCTGCGCGAGGAAGGCCGCAGCTCACCGGGCGCAGATCTTCGGGGAGCCAATCTCCAACTCGCCGATCTCAAAAGTGCCAACCTCTCCGGCGTCAATCTCCAACGATCGAACCTTGCCGGGGCAAACCTAAGTGAAGTCAGCTTCAAAAACGCCAATCTCCAGCAGGCGATCGTCAGCGACGCCCTCTTAATCAACGCGTTCCTGAGCGACGCCATCCTGACCGGGGCCAACCTCCAACGCGCCAACCTCCGCGATGCCAAAATGAACCGAGTGGATTTGCAAGATGCTATTTTGACCGACGCAATCTTGACCGACGCGACGCTGAACGGGGCCAAACTCGATCGCGCTAACCTCGAAAACGCCAAAATGGAGCGGGTCCGCCTCAACAAAGCGGAACTCGGACGCACCAATTTAAGAAATGCAATTCTAGTCGAAGCGAACTTAATCGAGTCTTACTTAGGACGCGCCGACCTGCGAGGAGCCGACCTGCGTGGGGCTAACCTGATCCGCGCCGAAATCAGCAGCAGCCTCATGACAGGCACCAATCTCCAAGGGGCAACCCTTCCCGACGGCAGCGTCCAAGATTAGCTTATGCAGCTCGATCGAAGTATTTCGGGGTAGGGTGGGGAAGGTCGAGAAGACGCTGGTGTTGCCGTTGGATACCTATGAGGTGACGGGGGCGTTTTTGGATGAGTGGGTGCGATCGTGGCTGGAGGAGCGGTTTGGGGAGTTGAGACGATCGGTTTTGGTGTGCATTGCGGGGCGAAGTCCGATTCTCTAACGAGAGGATTCGCCAACGATGCGAATGCTTGGGCGGGGTGGGAAGATTTTGTGGCGAGGTCGCCTTTGGAACCGTTTACGGAGGTACAGGCGCGGGAGTTTTTGGCTCAGAAGGGGATTTTGAGTGAGGCGGTGATTTCGGAGATTTGAAGGTTGTCGTCGGGTGGGTTGCCGCTGTTGATTTCGATGATGGCGGCGGCGGCTCCCAAGCAAGTGGATGCGGTGGTGGATCCTTGTGTGGATGCGGTCGATCGGTTTTTGAAGTGGGAGACGGATGGGGCTAAGCGATTCTCAAGTGTGAGAGGCTTTGCCAACGATGGCGTTGGAGGGGACTTGTGCGCGGGTGTTGGATGAGGATGTGGTGCGGTCAAGATTAATAATTCATTCCTGAAAAAAGTCAAAAGATTTACATAATCGACATAAAAACACTCTAAATGTAAAAATTTTGTTGTTTTCTTCAATAAATCAGAATTTTATCCTGAGAATTCAATAATCTAAAGTAGAGATTATTGAATTTTACATCCTGGGAACATTAATCTATTTCAAACGTCTTATGACAGAGAGTATTCATGTAGGAGTTATCTAAAAAGATGAAACGAAAATCAATAGGCTATCTTGTTATGTCATTTACACTTGGAGTGCTTGCGGCAACTTCAAATGTCTGGGTTGTAACACTTTTAGGTTTTATAAGTACAAATGGAAATTTAATTCAGTCTATTGCAAATTTCATTCAGATTATTCTATGGATCTGCTCTGCGATAGCTATTGGTATTCCCAGATTAAGAAAAAATGTAGATTCTTTTGATGACGATCGTTTCGAGCCAATCAATCGCTATTCTCGACCAAAAAAAGATTTACCCTTAGATTCACCATTACCTCCTCATAAGCCTCCAACACTCGAAAATCTTGAGAAGAAACCCAAAAAAGATCAGGAAAGTACTCTCAATCTGGGAGAAATAAGTAAATTGCCAACTCTAGAAGATCTCGATATCTTCAAAGAAGGAACTAGTAGCAGAACAATCTCTACTCCAGACTTACCTAAATTTACAACTCCCCCCCCCAATAGACTGAAGGATGAAGTTTTTATGAGTGATCAATATATAAAAAATCTACTTGTAAGTGTGGAAATGAACTTACAAAAGGATGATGTATTTATGTTTGATGAGGGGCTTGATAATCAAAGTAAAGATATATTTTCAAAATAAGGTGAGCTTAAAATGAATATGATGCAGACTAATAGAAACAACAATTTTTCAACACAAGATATGCGTAATAAATTTGTTATACCTAAAAATACTCCAAGACAGGGGTTTTATGTATCTGAGAGATTTTCAAATAAATTAATTTCTCATATTGCCAAAAATACTTTGGGCCAAGATTGTAGCGTGGATATTCCTCTAATGATGGCAGTTCAAGGCTTTCAAGGAGATGGGAAAAGTTCTCAAATTCGCGAGATTTGCTCCCAAAATAATATCTATATATACCCAATATCTGGGTCTTCCTTGAGTGGATCTCATGAGAAGGAAGCTCTTGAAGTGATTTCAGATGCGTACATCGAAGCGTCTAATTTTCTTTCTTCAAATAAGTTTTTTACCATCATTCTTATTGATGACTTTGACTTGAGTGTGGCATCAACGACTGAAAATCGAGAATATACTGTTAACTCTCAACTACTGGCGGGTTTTCTAATGAACTTGGCTGACGATCCAGAACGTTGCTCAGGACATCAAGTGTGTAGAATACCTATTGTTCTTACAGGCAACAACTTCTCAGATATCTATGCTCCTTTATCTCGGCATGGAAGAATGGACTTTTTCACATGGAATCCTGACTTCGTTGAGAAATTAGAAATTCTTAAGAGTTTATATCAAAATGATTTATCATACCGTGAGCTTGGACAGCTTGATAGACTTCTCAATCCTTATAAAGATGAGCCTATTTCTTTCTTTGTGGCTCTTAAAAGTGATTTTCTTGATACAAAAATATCTGAATGTATAAATCGCTCCAAGTCTCTAGATCCTCTGAAAATAAGAGATTTACTACAAGGAAACCCATTTAAAAATCAAATCAGCATTAATATATTGTTGACATTAGCTAGTGACAGAAAAAATATGGAGCAAAGAGATTATGTGAAAAAAAATCTCTCGCATCCTAATCACCGTGCTGTGTCTCATTCACATACAAATGTTCGGAATTCTAATTATCAAGCCAATTATTAAAAAGGTAATAAATATGAGAACATACATTAATGTAAGACCAGAAATCGTATTGAGGGTCCGTCTTGAAGTCCTTCATGGAATTCTAGAAGAATTAACGCAAGGATTTATAGGTGAATTAATACCAAGCGAACATGTCCTTGCAATACTGAAGAAAGGAGTGTTGGATCGCCCAATCCTCAAAGAAATTATCTTTCATTACATAAATTCTAATAATGAAAGAGAAGCAACAATTACTATGAACATTGACTGGGATAGTCATAAAATATTTGCTAGTAGCGAAGATGGCAAAAGCTTTAAGTTGGAGGATGGAACTGCTTCTTTAACGGATCAAATATCCAGGACATATTCTATTTTACTTCAGCATACTGAACAACTTGTTAAAGCTTTAAATGTTGTTAGCGTGAAGGTATACTTTAAGTATAGAGATGATATTGCTGTGGATCCCGTTAAGGACTTAGAATCTGATGTTTTTCTTGGAGTTCGGAAAGTTGATAAGGCATTAAAGAATTCATCGATTAGTCGTGATTCTTCATCCCCATCAATGGCTACATTGGTGTATCAATCTCAAAATCTGAAGGAGCTTTCTATTAAAATCGAGCACAGTAGACCTCGACTGAAATAAGTATTTAAGCGCACTCAGAAGTATGATCTTGCGTTGACGAACATGAATCGATCGAACTGGATTCCAAACTGGAGTTGGCTTTCTACATTCGGTCAACCGCCCCACCGAAGCCCAAACCGACCTGCAAAGTGCGATCGTCCTTGCTCAAGCCAAACAAACGCAAGATGCGATCGATTGGCAAAACAACTCCTTACGAATTGAGAAGAGCCATTCGAGATTTGGATGATTATTTGACGTTGTTTTCCGATCGATCGGTTGCAGGCGCGGGAGGTGCGCGATTTCCGTTCCGGGAGGCTGCGCGATCGTTTATCTTCGTTGGTCTAGGGGGGAGGGCGATCGATCTTACATCGGGGAATTTTCTAGCCAAGCTGTGAGATCATCGATCGTCTCAAAATCAAACGATGCTTCTCCTAATGAGTCCAATTGAGCGATCGATAGCTCATCTATTTTTTCAATCAACGTAGCGGGAACTGCCCCAAATCGACGAATAAGTTGTCGAGAAATTAGCAATCGGGTCGTCAATAGTACACCTCGTGCTTCAGCCATTCGTTCGATCGCAGTCACGTATTTCATGGATTACACCTCTGAATGTTCGGTTAACCATGCGTCTAATTCATCGATCGTTGTGAACCCAAAAATAGACCCTCCAAGAGCCTCTAATTGTGTAATCGATAACTGGTCCATCTTTTCAATTAAAGCAGGAGGAACTTCCCCAAACCGATGGTGTAAAAACTGAAGAATCATGGACTTGCTACCACGTACTTCAGCCATGCGTTCGATCGTCGTCACATACTTCATTTTTCTAACCTCCTCAAATTCTTCTAATTCTACCTGAAACGCTTGCTCGATATCTTTGGGCAAACGCATCATCCAATCCAGGAAATTGTACAACTCCAATATAGCCTGTTTACTATAGCCACGATCGTACAACATCGTTGTCAATCGAAACTTCCAAGCCTTCCGTTCCTCCGGTTCATGCTTCGTATCCTGCGTCTTCAAATGCGCCATGACCACGATCGCAAACGGATTTTCACTCGCCTCCAACGTCGTCCAATCCGATCGATAATCCGAGAGCTTCACGATCGGGAACTCAAATAGGACATTACAACCCCAAATCGAATCTTGATACGATCGGGTTCTCCAAGTCGAACTCTCATCTGCCAAAATTGCCAAACTCGCTACTGGACAATCATACCGATCGCGCAGACGATAGTTATAAATGAACATCCGCTTTCCAAAAACATCCTCTTTCTGACCCTGAACTTCAATATGACACATCACCAATAGTGGATCACCATTCAATCGCCAAAGCTGAATTAACTTATCCGCATAGCGTTTCTGAACTTCTCCATCCCGAACCACTTTTTGCAGTTCCTTATCCATAAACACAAAGCCTCGTTCCCAATCAATATCGGCCTCTATCTGAGGAAAGAAGAACGCCATAAACTCCCGAAAATACAGTTCAATTACCGTTTTCCATGGATTATCGTAATCGTCATTAGTGAGTTGTGTCATGACTCAAAACTTGAAAGAACATCCTGAAATTATAAAGCCTTCCTTTACCGTTAACAATCGTCCTTGCCTAAGCCAAACAATCGAAAGAACCGATGGTCTCCGACCGACCAAAGGTCATCGAAATGGCCATTCGGGATTTGAATGATTATCTGACGTTGTTTCCCGATGGTCTCCGACCGACCGGAGGTCATCGGTTGCAGGTGCGGGAAGTACGCGATTCTCTTTCTGAGAGGCTTTGCCAACGTCTTTCTGTGTTGGTTTAGGGAGAAGGGGTGATTCTCCTCAAGGAGAGGCTTTGCCAACAGTTTTCTGGGAAAGGGGCGATCAGGTTATTTAGTTGGGTCGATCGACCAATCCACAATTTTCAATCCCGGCACCTGACCAAAATCACGATGATTACAGGTCGCTACGGTTGCATTGTGAGAAAGTGCAACCGCCGCAATTCGTAAATCCTGTCGTAGTCGCTTCTTTCTCAAAGCCGGGTTCTGAAGCAAAATCTGAACATAACATTCATCCGCTTTCGCATCAAAATTTAAAACTGGAAACAGTCGTACAAACTCAACTGTTTGCCAAAAATTTGCATAGCGATCGAGCATGATTGTCGCATCGGTTGTCGTATTGAGCCGACTGACCCAACCATTAAACAATTCTTGAACCGTCACGATCGTCAAAAAAATGTCTTCTTGAAATTCAGCAACCCTTGCCTTTACTACGGGATTACCACGTAGCCAAAGCGACGCATGGTCTGTATCTAGAATAAACATGATTAACGCAGATACTCCGACTTATCCATTTCCTCATCGCCCCAAACCTCTCGATCGGCTTGAATCTCATCCATGATTTCAGAAAAATCAGCATTCCCCTCGAAGACTCCCGCAAACTTCATCCACGCTGGGGGTGTAGAAGTTTTAATCGGAGACTGCCAACTTAACACTTCTGCATCCTGAATTTTATCGAGTAGCGTTGTCTTCAAAGAAGCGATCGCACTTTCACGAGATTCCGCTTCCACACGGTAAGCAGGCAACTCTAAAACAGAAGCCTCAACCTGTCCCGATTGCATTGTTTTGACTAAAAATGTGATGTTCATAGGAACGATCGCCTCTCTTGGAACGAATAACAACAGTATAAACGTTGGCGTTGGCAAAGCCTCTGCTTTAGCAGAAAGCCTCCCGAAACAGGAATCGCTCCACCGAAGCCCAAACCGACCCGCAAAGCGCGTTCAGCTTGCTGGCTCAAAGAGCATCGGCGCATCATCCTCATCACCGAAACTCTGACCCAGCACCCCAAAAACAATCGCCTCAACCCTTCCCGACGGCTGCGTCTAAGATTAACAGCAGCCAACATTAGCGGCGGAACAGTGGGTTGTTGAAAACTTTACATCCTCCTAATTATATAAAGATTGTGTATGTCTCCGGATATACACGGAGAGACCAGAAAGGTGAGAAGTAGACAATCTCACCTGACGATCTTCTATGCCTTCAACATCCTCTCTCTTCGTCACGCCGACTCTAGCGCCTCCTGCGCCACTATCGATCGCACCTCCAAATGTGCCCCTGACGCTGACTTCAATGCAGTACCAAACATTTCGGGACGGGTTTAATGCAGGGTTAGTGTTTCTTCAGACTACGACTGATACAGCGGCACTGGGTAAAAATCTCCCGATCGTGGGAACTCAGCTCAAAGATCCTAACTCGTTTTTTGCGACCGTCAAAGCTAAGGCACTATTGGCTTTTACGGATCTCAATGATGACGCTGCCTATACGGATCAATCCATTCGTGACAAATTACAAACGGCACTCGTATCCGTTTTACCCGGCCCGATCGATATTCTGTCGCTTAATGGGAGTAGTGGCAGTCGGCTCCAGTTTAATTTCAACTTTCAAGAAGCCCTGACGACCCGATCGCCTAACCTAGATTTTGACTTGGCCCTTGTCGGACTTGGCTTTGATCTGAATTCTCCCGTAGTGGCTAAGACAAGCTATGGCGTACAGCTTGGATTTGGTCTGGATTTTGACTCGATCGGGGGCGATCGCTTTTATATCGACACCCTTCAAGATAAGATTTCGATCGGACTAGATGCCACCGCGAACCTAGCTAGTACCACCACTGGACAACTCGGCACACGCAGCTTCACAGCTCAAGGCACGACTAACCCTCGCGTGACCGGAAACATTGCGATCAATGGTGGATAACCGATGAAGCCTTTGTCGTTCATTTCCCCGAATTTCCCGAGCCACAATTTGTCACACAAGGTTCGACCTATGAAGAAGCCTTTCAAAATGGATTGAATTCTCTCCATCAAATCATTCAGTCCTATCTCCTAGAAGGACGAGAATTGCCCTCCATCTTGAGTTCCGAGCGTTGGCAAAGCCTCCCGGAACGGGAATCGTTTCAATACATTTGACCACAAATCAAAAGCAGCCATCGTCCAACCTCAACGCGACAATGCCACGATCAAACAACCGTTAACCGATCGATCGCCCTTCGCCTGCGCAGAACCGTTGTCAAAAACTCTCGGAACAGGAATCGGCAATCCATTCATCCATCCCATCACCCCTGCAAAAGGGCGATCGAAAAGGTTGTTCCTTGTCCTTCATGGCTCTCGACTTGAATCGTCCCCTGATGACTCTCGACAATGGTCTGTACAATGGCCAATCCCAATCCCGAACCGCCGGACTGCTTCGATCGCGCGGGGTCTACACGGTAAAAACGATCGAACAATTGCGGGAGCGAACTTTCTGGAATACCAATTCCCGTATCGATCACCTTCACGAGCCAAATCGGTTGGGTACTGCGTTTCTGGGATTGCAACTCTAGCGTAATTTTTCCATTCTTAGGCGTGTACTGAATTGCATTGCTCACGAGATTCGTAAAGACCCGTGCTAGAGCACTCCGATCGCCGTCCATCATGGCCGTTAACGAATCGGTTTTTAGGGTCAGATCAATGCCCTTTTCGGCAGCGATCGTGCCCTGTTCTTCTAGAACTTCATCAATCAGATCCCGCAAATCGACCTCTGCCCAAGCCGCCGCCACCATGCCACTATCCTGCCGCGCCAGAAAAAGCAGGTCATCCACGAGCTTACCTAGCCGACGCGTCAACCGCTCAGTGACTAGAAGGTGCGATCGCACTTGCTCAGGATTGGCGTCGGGTTCACTTAGGGCCACTTGAACATTGGTCTGAATGACAGCGATCGGATTGCGCAACTCATGGGACGCATCGGCTGTAAACTGCCGCAGTCGCTGGTACGACTCTCGAATCGGCTGCATCGCCAACCCCGACAAAAACCACCCCGCCGCCCCCACCAGCATTGTCATCCCACTAATCCACAGCAACAGGTCAAACATCAACTCCCGAATCGGTTTCGTCACCTCAAACCACGGATGACTCACCCGCAAATACCCCAAGACCTGCCGTCCGAGGGTCACTCGCTGAGTCACCTGCCGAATCGTCCGCACCTCATCGATTGCAACGGTTTCACCTCGATGAGTCATGCTGTTACTGGTCTGGAGCGTTAGCTTAGGCGGCTCCACAAACGTAGACCACTTCAAGTCTCCCGCTGACGTAAACCATTCAAGATCGATGTGATCGTCTTCTTGCTCCAAAAAGTTATCCCGAAAACTCAGTTCAATATTGACCTGCAACGACCTCGATCGCGGTTCCACAGGCTCAATCACCAGCGATCGGCTTACGACTTCCACCACATGGTTTAACGTATCGTCAATTCGTTCAATCAACGTATTGCGAACATAGAAAAACACACCTGTTGCAAACGTAAGCAACAGGACCGCCGTCACTGCCGTATACCAAATCGCCAATCGCCGTCGCGTGGTTTGAAACACTGGTTTGGAACGCTATTTGAAACAGTATATAGAACACTACTTAGGTTGTTTGACCCGAGTGGCTCGGTTTGCATTGGTCAACATGCTGCTGGGCATCCGTTCCGCATCACGAACCTTCTTACCGCGCCAGAAGAGTCGAATCGGAGTCCCTCGGAACCCCAAGGATTCGCGGAATTTGCGTTCGATGTAGCGACGGTAGCTCTCGCCGAACAGATCGGGATTGTTGACAAATAACGCGATCGCAGGCGGCTGGGCACTCACTTGAGTCCCGTAATAAATCTTGCCTTGTTTCCCTTGTCGAGTCGAAGGCGGCGTGTGCCACATGACTGCATCTTCGATTACTTCATTAATAGTAGAGGTACTGATGCGGCGACGGTGTTGTTCTGCCGCAGGGGCGATGAGATCAAAGATTTTCTCGACCCGTTGACCGTTTAGTGCGCTGGTGAAAATAATATCGGCCCATTCAGTAAAGTGAAAGCGCGATCGGATTTCTCGTTCAAATTCATAGATAGTGTTGGAATCTTTTTCGATCATGTCCCATTTGTTCACCACGACCACACAAGCTCGACCTTCATCAAGGATGCGCCCTGCTAGCTTTTGATCTTGATCCGTGACGCCATCTTCCGCGTCTAGCACCATAAGCACCACGTCCGATCGGCTAATGGCTTTGAAGGTCCGGTTAATGCTGAAAAACTCTGCGCCGTAATCGACATTTTTCTTGCGACGAATTCCCGCCGTATCGATGAGCCGATAGTGAATCCCACCGCGCTCTACCTTCATGTCAATGGTGTCGCGGGTCGTTCCGGAAATGTCGGAGACGATCGATCGATTCTCACCCGTGAAGGCATTGAGCAAACTGGATTTGCCCACGTTCGGACGGCCAATGATCGCCACTCGAATTTCGTCATCTTCTTGTACCTCTTCAGACGGCGGAAGATACTGCATCACATCATCAAGGAGTTCACCCGTGCCGTTCCCGTGAATCCCTGACATCGGATAAGGCGTACCAAGTCCCAGCGTCCAAAATTCCGACGCCTGCAAGTCACCCTGCATCACCGACTCACACTTATTGACCGCTAACACCACCGGAACGGTCTGAAGCCGCAACCAGCCTGCGATTTCCTCATCGGCAATGGTCAAACCCTGCCGTCCATCCACCACAAATATTGCGACGCACGCCTCAGCTAATGCGGCTTCCGCTTGTTCTCGAATCAGGGGCAAAAATTCCGTCTCGTCATCAAACACCAAGCCACCCGTATCCACCACCATGAACTCACGATCAAGCCAAAATGCACGCTTGTAGCTCCGATCGCGCGTAATACCGGGTTCGTCAAACACGATCGCATCTTGCACTTGTGCCAGACGATTTACGATCGTGGATTTCCCGACATTGGGACGACCGATAATGGCAACAACAGGTAACGGCATAGGAAGTGATGTGGGAAGGGCTAAAGATAGAAAATACAGTATACGGGAAGCAGTCCCAAAAATATTATATTTAATGGCTGGAGATGAAGTAAGTCGCGCGGGATTTAGACTAGTCCGGCTCGTGGATTAACGGTATTGATCAGACGCAGCTCTTCATAAAGTTCACGTTCACGATCGCTTAGGGCTTTGGGAATGACTAGTTGTAGCTCTACGATTTGATCCCCGCGATCGCCGGATTCATTGGGATAGCCTTTCTTTGCGAGACGGTAGCGTTGACCGGACTTGACCCCCGCTGGAATATTCATTCGCACGAGACCATCGAGCGTCGGCACCTCGATTTCGCCGCCCATCACCGCTTCCGGAATCGTCAACGGCACCTGACAAACGAGATTAAATCCATCAAGACGATAAAACCGATGGGTTGGCACCTCGATCGTCAGAAACAAATCTCCGCCATTGATCCCCTGACCTTCGAGCCGAATCCGTTGCCCCGACAGCATAAATCCCGGCATCGTCACTTCGAGCAATCGTCCATCTTCCAACCGAATTCGCTCCTTGCCGCCGCTGTAGGCTTTTTCTAAAGGGACCGTAAGCTGGGCTTCAGCATCACGAGGGCGAAGACGACGGGGTTCTGGAGTGGCCGCTGCTGATTGAAATTCATCCCGCGCGGGTTCACGGCGAGATTGGGCCTCTGAGCGAGAGTCTGAACGGGATTGAGATTCGGGTCTAGATTGCGACGGTGGACCCCAATCTTCATTTCGAGTTTTGGGTTCGGGTCCCCAATCATCTTGAGGGGGTGAGCTTTGACTTTGATCTTGCGATCGGGACCGTGAATCTGATCGTGAGTCCGATCGTGAGTCCGATCGTGAGTCCGATCGCGAAGTCACTGGCTCATCTGTCCGAAAATTCTCGCGTGATTCGCCGAAGGATGGCGTGCGATTCGAGTCTCGCGGGGGATTGGCGTTGCTGGAGTAATTGCGATCGGGACCGGATGGATTGTTGCGGGGCGATCGGGCGGGGCGACCGCCTTTGCGTGCGCTTTCGCGGGTATTGAGCACTGTATCGAAGAACTCATTAAAATCGCGAATATTGCTAAACTCCTCTTCTTTTTCCTCCGGTTGCGGGGCACCTGTTTTCGGTTTAAAGAAATCCCAGGCTTTATTGACGCCTGCGAAGCCTTTTTGCTTCCAGAAATTTCCAAATTTATCGTATTGCGCGCGGCGTTCCTCATCAGAGAGGACTTCATAGGCTTCATTGATATCTTTAAATTTCTCTTCCGCCTCTTGGTTTCCCGGATTCATATCCGGGTGATAGGACCGAGCGAGACGACGGTAGGCGCGTTTGATTTCATCCGGTTCGACATCCCGATCGACCCCCAGGATTTCATAATAATTACGAAAATTTTGCATAATTCAAGAATCCCAAAGCATCCAATTACATCAGTGCCAACCCCATCCAACGTAGGATGCGTTAAGCGAAGCAACGCATCAATCCCAAATCCCCCCATCACCCCCAATCATCCCCATCCCAATTGTCATAATCATAATTAGGCCGATCGGATCGTTGAGGCTTCCGGTCCACCGGACGACCCGGCGCATCCCGCCCCGAAGCATCATAATACCCAGTTGCGCGAGGTTCCTGCGCCGATCGATCGTTTCGATCGTCATAGCGATCCGTCGTGCGATCGTCCCGCCGATCGTCATAGCGATCATTGCGATCATCATAAGAGTCTCGCGAATCCGAATACCCGCCACCCCGATCATCATAGCGATCGGGATTTCGATCATTACTCGCCGGATTAGCCGATCGATTCCCCGCACTCCAATCATCAAAGGACGGATTACGATTGGGCGGCAGCGATCCCGCGTTCCCGCCGCCGTAATTGTTGCCGTAGCTATTACCGCCACCGTAATTGTTGCCGTAGCTATTGCCGTAGCTATTACTTCCGTAATTATTGTAAGACCCACGATTCGAGTCATAGGAATCCCGGCGGTTGTTGTAATCGTAATAGTCATCATCATCATCCAAGAAGAAATCCTTCACAGACTTAAAGAATCCACCTTCCTCCTTATATTTTTGGTTTTCATCGTAGACCTCGCGCTGCAAATCCGAGAGCGCATCCTTCAGATCCGCCTCCGTAATATCCATCAGCCGCTCATCATTATCCGCCAACGCCAGACGTAACCGCTTATTTAGCGGCTCAATTCGATTGCGATAGGTCGAAACAAAATTCATCCCAAAATCCAGCGTCGCTTCCCGAAGTTGCCGCTCCGACTGCACCACCATCGCTTCCGCCCGATTGCGTTTCTCCACCTTATCTCGCCGCAACCGATCGCTCTCCTCATAAACCTGCGCATCCCGCAGCATCAGTTGCACCTCCTCCGGACTCAGCGTAGACGCACCCTGAATCGTAATGCTCTGCTCCCGGCCCGTAGTGCGATCCATCGCCGTCACCTGCAAAATCCCGTTAGCATCAATATCCAACGACACCTGCACCTGCGGAATCCCTCTAGGCGCGGGCGGAATCCCCATGAGCTTAAAGCGGCCCAGGGTTTTATTGCCACTCGCCATTTCGCGCTCCCCTTGGACCACGTTGATTTCTACGGAGGTTTGGTTATCCTCAGAGGTGGAAAAAACGTCCGATCGCCGCACTGGAATCGTTGTATTGCGCGGAATCAGCTTTTTCATCAAGCCACCGACGGTTTCTAGTCCCACCGACACAGGTGTAACATCTAGCAAAAGAATATCCGTCAATTCACCTGCCAGCACCCCCGCCTGAACAGCCGCCCCGATCGCCACCACTTCATCGGGATTCACATTTTGATTGGGTTCGCGTCCAAGAATCGATCGCACCAGCTCCTGCACCATCGGCATCCGAGTCCCCCCGCCCACCAGCACAATCTCATCGATATCACGCGGCCCAAACCCCGCATCACGCAACGCCTGCTTCACCGGAAGCCGCAACCGACTCACCATCTCACTACACAATCCTTCAAACTGCGATCGCGTCAACCGAGTCTCAATATGCTTCGGACCCTCATCAGTGGCGGTAATAAAAGGCAGATTAATATCCGTAACATTCACACCCGATAGCTCGATTTTGGCTTTCTCTGCCGCTTCGGTCAAACGCTGCAACGACTGCCGATCGCGCCGCAAATCGATGCCTTCTTTTTCAAGAAACCGCTCTGCCAACCAGTTGACGATCGCCATATCAAAATCACCGCCGCCCAACTGCGTATCGCCACTGGTCGATCGCACCTCAAACACCCCATCTCCCACCTCCAAAATCGACACATCAAACGTCCCGCCGCCGAGGTCAAAGACTAAAACCAGCTCACTCTGACGCCGATCGAGTCCGTAGGCTAGAGACGCGGCGGTCGGCTCATTCAGAATTCGTTTGACGTCTAACCCCGCAATGCGTCCGGCATCTCGCGTGGCCTGCCGCTGGGAATCATTAAAATAGGCCGGAACCGTAATCACCGCGCCCGTCACAGGTTCACCCAAATATCGCCCCGCTTCGTCCGCCAACTTCCGCAAAATCATCGCCGAAATCTCCTCCGGCGCAAAATCTCGCTCCAAGCGCGGACACTTAATTTTGATATTGCTATTTTCGTCCCGGCGCACCGTGTACGGCACCTGCTTATCTTCCGGCGTCAGTTCCCCATGTTTGCGCCCAATGAAGCGTTTGACATTGTAGAACGTGTTTTGCGGATCCAACACCGATTGACGACGAGCGAGCTGACCGATCAGGCGATCGCCGTCTTTGCTGATGCCCACCACAGAGGGAGTCGTCCGCATACCTTCCGCGTTGGCAATGACCACTGGCCTGCCTCCTTCCATTACGGCGACCACTGAATTGGTGGTGCCTAGGTCGATTCCAACGACTCTTCCCATGCGATCGATACTCCAAACAAGAGGTCACGGTAAAATACTTTAGCCGTATTTTCGGATACTAGGATCTTATTGTATCTTGCTTACTCAGAGTGATGTCCTTTTGACAGGAGTTTGTCCATGTTTTTTAAGTTTGAGGCCGATTTTGTGGCGTCGCTTCGGTGCATTCCGATGCAGGTACGCTTTAAACTCGATACCTGTGGGGTCAAGCTGAAGCTGCATCAGTGGAGTCTTTTCAACGAGGGCGATCGCACCTCGCTGGTCGATCGCCTTTGCACCACGCCCTTGGAAATCCAGACCTATCACGATTTTCTCCATGAAACGATTCATGCACGATCGGGTGAAACAGCGACAGATTTAGCGATCGAGGTCTCTCCCCCTTGGACGGTAGTTACAGCGATTCCAGAAAGCGTCCTCATTAAAGTGCGATCGGTCAATCAAACGCTATCCCTCGCCCAATGGGAAAATCTCTCGCCCCTGCAACGGTTTGCGCTCATCAAGCTGAGTCGATCGAACCACGAAAATACCAATTTTTTGCCTGCCCTAGAAGAATTTGGATGTGTGAAGGTGAGTGCATAAATTTCCTCTCGAAAATGACATGGTAATTCTACTGAAAGTTTTATTGAGATTGGAAACTTCGCCATGTTGAAACGCCAAACGAGTGGAAGTTGTGTCTGTATCTCTTGCAATCAACTGATTTCCGTCGCCCATCCCGTGTGTAACCATTGCGGGCTAAAAAACCCCAGTTTGTGGGGATACGCTCCCAGTCTCCGTAAATTGGGGGCTGATTTTGGCTTTATAAAAATCGTGACTTGGGGTTGTATTGCGCTCTACGTCGCTACGCTTCTCACCGATCTCGGTCAAGTTAGAACGATTGGACTATCCAGAATTTTACCTCCTAGCAATCTAAGTTTGCTTCTCTTTGGTGCGACCGGAAGCATTCCTGTGGTTGAGTTGGGGCGGTGGTGGACGGTGCTGAGTGCAGGGTGGCTACATGGGAGTTTGTTGCACATCGTCTTCAATCTGCTGTGGATTCGGCATCTTGCCCCACAGGTGGCGACCGCCTTTGGCCCTGGACGATTGGTGATCATTTACACAGTTGCGATCGCAGTCGGTGGGATGTTGACCAGTCTGGCTGGCGTGTTTCTGAAGGGAATTCCGTTTTTGGAAGGGTCTCAGTTATCGATCGGGGCCTCTGGAGGTCTGTTTGGATTGCTGGGCGCATTGGTCGCGTATGAACAGATTACGAAAGATTTTGCCGCTAATCAGGACACTTGGAGGTTATCTTTGGTTCTATTCGTCTTCGGATTTCTCACGCCTCAGGTCGATAACTGGGGACACTTGGGTGGTTTTCTAGGTGGCTATCTCATCAGTCGAGTCAGAAGAATCAACCCGCGCAAGCCAGAAGGTACAGGGCAATTGTACGGTGCGATCGTCTGCTTATTTCTCACTGCACTCAGCGTTGTAGCGTCTCTGATTCACGCTTACCGATACAACTTTTTCGACATTTGGTCTCCACCGATCTAAGTCAATCTAAGTTTGTTCTACCGCTTAAAAATGGTAGAGACGATCGTAATAACAGTCGCAGAGGCGATGAGTCCGAAGGCAAGCTGTACTACCCACTGGGTCGCTTGTCGATATTCAATAAATTTCTCGTTGAACTTTTCGGTATCGGTGACGGCTCGCTCTGCTTTGGTGCTAAGCGTTTCTACGTCGGTAGACAATCGATCGAGCCGATCGATGACCTGCTGTTGAAAGTCTTGGTCTGACATATGGTCTAAAACATAAGGTGAATTGACGATGAACGGGACTGATGAGACTCGAACCCATGACCTACCGCTTAGGAGTTTGAGAAAACAACTATCTAGAGACGTATATTTTTGTCCTTCGATTGATTTCTTACCTGCGATGCAACATTCTCTAATAATAAGGCGATCGCTTCAAAATCGCCATTAACGTAAACCTGATTGATCAAGCGCCATAGCGCAGCCTCAAGAACTTTCAATGCTGGCATACGTAGATAGAGTGACAGGATAAAACATACTCTTAATTTTCATCGGAATTAATTGGTAGCTGACTTGTTTTACTATTTCTACCGAATCTTACTTGTGCATCGACTAGCAGAACTTTTTTATCTAGGTCAAAAAGTTTGTCGCCAAACTCATCAAATCTTTGATCCATATTAGCTATTACCAAACTTAGAGCGTCTTGACTGCGCTTAATGTGTGCTAAATCTCTCACTAATTCACGCGATCGAACCTTACTGTCTGCATACGTTCTGATTACTTCCGCGATCCACCAAATTGTTCCAGAGACGATCGCGACACATAGCGCCTCAATTAATTTCTCAATAACTTTGTTATTCATTTTAGAGATTCAGCGACTGAGTTTATGACGGGGTTTTGGTAGTAGATGCGTGGTGGAAAGAGCTATAAAAGAGGGCACCCGAAGGTGCCCTCTTGCTAAGAGCGTAGCGGACGATCGCTCACCCTCTATAACTCGATTTGTTAGGCTTATAAAGCGTTGTCATTCAACGGAATCGAATGACTAAACAGGCGCGTTTTTGCCAAGCACGATACAGATAAGGGGAAACGAGTTATTGGCTAGGTCATCTGCGTCCAGTTCCAGCTCGATCGTGTTGAGGTCAACGATGATCGATTGGATGCGTTGCTTGTCCTTGGGCTTGCCATTTTCGGTATCGTAGACTTCGACGTCAGGAGCTAAATCGAGCAACAGGTGGGAGACGGTGGCGTAGTAGTAGTTACGGACTGGATCAAAAACGAACGCAGCGGCTTCGATTGATTGGCTAGTGAACTTGCGAACCATCTCACCGGAAAGGGTTTCGACCGTTCCAATGACCGTTTGAACGGTCGTCGATACGGTATCGGCGGCTTGTTGCGCGAGTTGACCAATGGTCATCGCGTTGTTAGCCGTATCTTGAGCGGCAATAGCCTCAGCTTTGACAGCGGCGATCGATATTTTTTGTTGACGAAGGTCGGTGGACATAATGTCTGTAAAAAGTTGGGTAATGGTGGATGAAATCGAATTGTCATTCTGTACTGACAGGCTGAGCAAATCACGATCGGTTAGAGATGGGAGATACTCCCACACTCTCAGATATCCTTCTGGCAACCATGAAATCGGGCGAAATAACAGCGTGTAGGGCGTTAGGTTAGTCATCGTAATGAGTTGCTGCCCGAATGCAATTACCTGCCCATCAGGAGGCGTACTCCCCCGATAAATTTGATGTAATGACCCGGCTTTTATCCAGGTTGGTTTAGCATTGGGAAACCTTGCCTCTACACGCAGCAATCTCGCCTTCATCGGTAATCCAAGCTCTTTTGGCATCCGAGAAGTGAACCGCGTAAATGATAAACTCCTCTTCAGCTTCCAGTTTCTATCTGAAAAGTCGATCGTCATTGAATGCCCTTACTTCGTGGCTTTAGCAGCTTTCGATTTTGATTTCGTATCCTTAGAAGCTACCCCGATAATCTTGGGCGTGCCACCTTGGAACTTAATCATGTGCGCCTTCTTTCCCTTTTGGAAAACAGCAAACGCTTTTGATAACGAAACACCTGCGGGGAGTGGTATTTGGTGGAATACCTTACCATCAACAGACGCATACATTTTGCGGCTTGAAACAGCGCGACTAGGAGCCTGAATAATCTTTCTAATGGGTTTCCCTGACTTCGTGCTAACGACTTTAGCCGCTACAGCCTTAGATTCTTTCAACCCAAATAACTCAGCCGTTGATTTAACAACCCGAGAAGTAACTTTAACCGTTACTTTCTTGCCTTTTTGCTTTCGTGTAACCGTACCCCATTCGATCGTAACTCTTGGCCCTACGGCCTTTCCCTTTGCCATTGTTTTTCCTCATTTCCTCACGGAATAATATGTATGGAATTGTTAGAAATTAAGCAGGGAGGTAATCAACAGCAAGGATGCTGACAGAGTTCGCCAAGAATGCAGCGGTGAATGGAATCGTTGCGGTGATATTGATGGTTCCCGCTTCGGACGAACTATCAATTTGCAAGAAGTTTGGCTGATCTTCAACAGGAAGAATCGTTTTTTCAGCTTGCGAAATCATCTGAGCGATCTGAACCAAGACATCCATTTTAGTCGTTGCTGTCAGTGAGCCACCAGGCGCGAACACTGAGTATGCCGCGCCCAAGTAGTCTTTGGCGTTATAGACTAGGCTCCCATCTGCAAGGCTGCTCGTGTCGCACGGTAAATTTGCCTGTACGTTGATCAAGCCTTCGTCGCTGGAGATCGTGATCGAAATAGCGTTTTTTGCTCCTAAGCCAGGATTCTCGCCATTACGGGTTTTTTCGGCTTTATCTAAAAGCATTGCTGCTTCGATGAAACCAGCCGGGATGTTGGTGCTGAGGATGCCTGAGCCAGTGCTGTTCAAGACGGACATAAGTGATTCCTGAGATATACGGTGTCTTCTGTAAGCTATCCCAAGAAATATCAAGGTTGCTTATTTTTGCGATCTAAATCTTCTTCGCCCTTAAGGCCGAAGGGAGCATTACTTACCTTAGCGATCGGCTCCATGTAGGAGTCATATCAGTCTGTCCAGATGCAAAAAATTTCACGTTTAGAGGAATGATTGACACTTCTTTTATTGTGCTGTTTGGATTTTCTTTAATTATGGGTTGGATTGCTTTTCCACCTCTCATCCGTTTTGAGTTGTCCGTCAGGATTTTAAGGCGGTTTAGCGTTCGTCTAGCCTCGCTGGAGCTGGCACAATTTACGATAATCGTTGCACCATCGTTAAGCTGTAGTGTCCCTTGCCATGGTCCTCGTCGGTAGGAAGGAACTGCTGGTCTTGAACCCGCAGCTCCCCGAAAATGGGGAATGGTGAGAGTCCACCGGGACGAACCTAATTTGCCCGACGCGAATTTCTCGGCATACGTCACAACTAACTGAGGCCGATCGGTGCCGTTACGAACTGCCCAAGCCTCGGGGATGGCGGCGATCGCAATAGCCTCTTTACACTGTTGTGATTGTATTTCTGCTAGGGTTGCAAACTGTTCTATCAATTGCTCTTTATCTGATTTTGAGCACTTGATTTGTTTAGTCTTGAAATAATCAGGATTTCCGTTAGAATCAAGCTTACAAGAGTCAAATATTTTAATAGTTATTGTTACCTCAGATTGTCTATCCTTCATTTCCTTAATGCAAGGTTCTTCACAGATGTCTGTAGGCGGATCTTTTGGTGGATTTTGCGTACTGCTACCCGTTCCTGTTCCAGAGCTAGGGCGTGAAGGTCTAGCAGGTTCGGGGTTAGCGCCTGGGTTTCTTCCTGGGTTCCCGCCTGGGTTATAACCCGGTTGCCCTGGGATTTGGGGCGCAGGTTTGGCGGCGGGTTGGGGTTGGGGTTTAGTTAGGTTGGGGGTGTTTGGATGATCGCTGGGTTTGGGGTTTGGATTGGTGGGAGTGGGGCTGGGTTTAGTTGGATTTAGGCGCGGATCGGGGGCGGGTTGGGGTTGGGGTTGGGGTTGGGGTTTCGTCAGGTTGGGGGTAGTTGGCGCGGGGGTTGGGGTACCGATCGGTGTGAACTCTGGCGCGTCTGGGCTCGCGGGTTGGGGGTCTGCTGTGAAGCCTCCATAAATGTTTAAACCAACTCCCACTAATGTCCAGTTCGCATGTATCACTTGTCCATTTTTGGTTAGATCTATTCCAGAGCCATTACTTGTTCCAGCGAAAACATCAGTAGAAAACCCCTTATACGTGCGTGGTAATCGAACACTTTCTTGGCCACCTGAATATGTAGCTGAAATCATTAAGTTCCACGTTCCTGTGATCGGGCCTGAATTCACGGGAGATGGAAATCTAAGGCCGCCGCCCGGAGCGCCATTGAAGGGGAGAGGAATGGGCGTTCCAGGGTTATCTAGGGGGTCATTCCACGGGCGTCCTGTTTCGGGGTTTATGTGCCAGGGTGGCCGTCCGGTCTGTTCCCCTCCGCGCTGCTGGGATTCGGTGTAGGGTAAGCCCGTCTCCGGGTCGTTGTCGAAGTTGTAGGGGTTGTCTGTTGGGGTGAATGGGGTGAATGGGGATTGTTTGGGCGCGGGCTGCTTGAAGGGATTGGACTGGAAGTCACGCGCGGGGGCTGTGTCTGGATGTGCGGCGGGTGCCTGTTCGTTTCCATGGCGATCGAGCGCTGGTAAACCGTGCCGTTTTGCGTATTTGTTCGCATCCTGCCATTCTCCTAGAGGTAAATTTACTCTTTCCCAGGCACCAGGAATTAGTGAAATAATCCCCCCTGCATTTGGGAAATTTTTAGCTTCTTTATAAGCCGCTGCTTCCTTGGCTAGCGTGTCTCTAGAAACGCCATTTTGCCAAGCATCAAACTCGGCAACGGTATTAAATCCACTGTCTACAGGGGCATATTGAGGGAAGTATTGAGGGTTAACAACGGGACCTGACTTGTTGCCGTCTGATTGGACTGTCCTCCGTTGGGGTTGGGGTTGGTTTGTTCTGGGATTTTGACGGGTTTGGGGCACAATTTCAGCATCAATAACATCGTTATTTTGTCTTTGTGCTGTCATTGGCTGTGGTGTCGAGGTTGGGCGGTATGGCTCCGGATTTAGTCTAGTTGGTTGTTGGGGGACGGCCCCGCCCGGTGCTTGGTATGGCACTATTTGACCCGGTGCTGTCTGGGAAAAGCCAGGGGCGGCGGTTCGGGTTCTCGTAGCAACGGCAGGGCGGGGAAACGGCATATTTTAGGTGAGGATTATGGGAGTTTGAAGGCGGGGGGAAGTGCGATCGATGCGATCGGGATTACGTCTTTCCAGATTTGGTTAGGAGTGCTTTGATAATTTGAAGCTAGTCGAAACTGGACCCGTCCTGAATAGCGATAGTAGCGATCCAAATCCTTATACTCGCCAACTACAACGACAGGATTAGTGACCCCTACGGCCTCTCGTACTAGGTCTTGTCCGTTGTACATTTCCTCAGCCGCTGCAAGCGCCCATACACTAAGAGAATCGATCGAAGCAAGGGCCGCTTCTGGAATATCTGTCCTTAAAATTGCCATTTGATACAATAAGAGAAAGAATGTCTTATTGTATCAAATAAGACTTGAATCAAATCAGTATGAATGCTTATATGGCACCCCGATCGCGCTCTAGATCGTAAATAGCTTTCTCTATTGCCCATTTCATCGATCGGCCCTTAAGTCGGTGAGTTTGTACTAGTGACAGTACGATGTCTTTTTTGCCACCACATAGGTTTAAGAGCTTTTTTAAATCAGTCGATGAAACCGTATTCATGATGTTGATTAACTGGGTAAATTTTCAGTTTTATCGTGCCCGGTTCACTGCCGGATTAGGCAGAAGTCCCAACGAGCCTACGCCGTTTCGCTGATTTATCTAAGCTTATTGACAATGAAGGCACGCGGGTTTCGAGTATCGCTTCTTGGAGATGTAGGCCAAATTTAGTCCAAGGGTCATTCTCAATAAAGAACCCCGATCGCCTTTAGCTGCGATCGGGGTTGAGGTAGGGGGGTTCTTTGTGTCATCTGACGTCTAGGAGATGGGTTTATTATGCCCTGGAAAGGATTTGGGCGATCGCAATGATAGTGTTGACGCTGATTAGGATGATCGAGAATCGGTAGAGAAGTCGGGTTCGCTCAAAGGATGGGTCTGGTGATCCCACTGGGATGTAATCGTGTTTGTTCTCAGGCGTGATTTGAGCGGTGAGTTCTTCGATCGTAAGTTTGGGGTCACTCATTGGTTTCACCGATCGATCGTCGGAGCAGGATGTCGAGCATGGATTTCATGTCAGCTCGTGATTCTCGGAGTTCTGTCATTTGGCCTTCATGGGCAAGCAGGATATTTTCTAATCGTTCGGTTCGTTCGTCCTGGTCGTCCAGTTCGTGGTCATGCTGAGTTAGACGGGCGTTAGTCCGTTCTCCAATTTGCTCGACAAGGAGAGTAAGACGATCGAGGGCGATCGATTGTTGGGCTAAGATTTGTTCGCTGCGGTCGAGGGCGTTATCTATTTGCGCAGGAGTGCGATCGTTCATAATTGATTTTTGTATTTAACTTATTTTCATTTTAGGCGATCGACCGGAGAGGGCCGATCGCCTTTTTGTTAACCCTTGAGGGTAACGATCGCCCAAATCATAGCCATGAGGGCTGCGATTCCGAGGGCTGCGACTGGGGGCGAGTTTGTGGGGTGGGGTCGGGGTTTACGGACAGGCCCATGTCCATTAGTTCTAGATCGGTGGTGGCTTGGGCGATGAGTTGCTTTTTGAGCTGATGCGCTTCAAAAGCTTCCTGTTGGGCGGCCTCGATCAACTTGATACGTTTGGCGGCGGCGATCGCTTGTTGGGCTTCGTGCTGGGTTTGGTTGTCGTGCTGGATTTGTTGATAACGGGCTAGGTTGGACTGCTGCATTTCGGCGGCTTGACGTTGCAGAGCTAGGAGCAGTGGGTTCTGTTCGACGCGCTGATAGGGGATGAGGTGTTGAGCTTTAAGGATCTCGCCTTCAGCAATAATCATGCTGACTTCTTCCGATCGCTGGTAGGGGATGACTTCGACGACGGGGACATCGAGGGCGATCGGGGCTGGGGGATGATACCCCATAGAGTCATCGAGGCGCTGCTGATGGTCGGTGCTGATTAATCGCGATCGTCGGTCGCTGGGGTTTTCGGGGAGGGTTAGGCCGAGTTTCTTGATGTGGCGCTTTACGGTGGTGTCGGAGGATTGGCGGCTTTCTACATACTGTTTAAGAGTCATCATCATGAGTTGGTTCCTATTTGGTTGGTAAATGGTCGGTGGTTGGTAAATGGTCGGTATCTGGTCTCTATTTGGCCTGTAAATGGTTGGTATCTGGTCTCTATTTGGTCGGTAAGTGGCCTGTATTTGGTCGATATCTGTCAGTGGTCGGTAAGTGGTCGGTAGTTTGGAGGGCAATAAAAGCCCCCGGTTAGGAGGGCTAGTGGTCATTCGGTTAGAGGAAGGAGTTAGGCGATCATAGATTCAAGGTTTGTAATCATGGCTTCTCTAGATTGGATTAATCCCTTTTTAATGAGATTTTTCAGTCGGAATTCGTAAGCTTCCCTGCGCTCCAGGCCAAGCACTTCCATAAGCACCTGACTCCGAATGGTTGATTGTTCAGATAGGGACCCGACAGCACAGAGAATCTTTAGGAGATCTCGCTGGGCATCGGTCAGGTCGGGAGCGTCGATCGCTTGGATGATAAACGGTTCATTGTCGATTCTAATCAGCATTAATTATTCTCCGGATTGGTTATTTGGATGCTTTCAGGTTGATGTTGATCGTAGAAGTCAAGTGTCTCTTCTAGTGTAGGTGTACCAACTTCGTCTTCTTGCCTCTCAGCGACTGGGGGATGATCTCCATCCAGCTCCCCAAAAGCGGCTTTGTCGTTTCCGAATTCTTCTAGGTTCTCAATGTCCGTGGTCATGGGAACGTGCCAGCGATTATCACTCATTTCGTTTTCTCCGGTTGGGATTGGGTTTGTTCTGGTTTAGGCTCCGGCTTCGGCAGGTCGATCGCCTCTATATGTCCAACGACGATCGCCCATTGATCGTCTTTGGGAATGGCGGCCCATTCGGCTTTAGTCCTGTTCATCGCCATCGCATAGCCTCCCGATCGGCTGCTGCGAACGTCGGATCGTCGGTCATAATTAAAGTGCTCCTGTTGCTTTGAGATTTAGCAGGGGACGCGGTGGGGGTGCTAGTAACACCGCCCACTACATACAGAAATTGAACATCGTATCTAAAACGCTTGAGAGGTCTAGTTCTCAGGCGTTTGCTTTTTTGAGCGGAAACATCTCTACAAGTTCGGCAAGAGAGCAATCAAGAAGCTCGCAAAGATTCTGCATTTCTACAGGTGAGAGAGTAGGTACATGCCGACCTGTAGCCCAAGACTGGACCGTATGAAGGCTTTTACCCATCTCTACTGCTAACTGCTGTTGCGTCAATTGGCGCTCTTTAAGACGCTTCATAAAAGCCTCTCGTTTCGTGGTCTCCTTCATAATACTAAGTTGACTTAGCTAAGTCAACCCAGTACTCTAGGAATACAAGGTTGACTTGCTCAGTCTTGTGACAGCATCCGATCGAGGTTACGAGTGGAATCAAAGCCTCGATCGGCTGCCCCATTCTCTCTCAATATTGCCGATCGGTCTGTCCGTCGGCATCCACAGAGAGAGACACCCGATCGCACGACAAATTGACCTCTGACGAGGTGATAAGCGATCGGGTTTTTAAAGTCGTATGGAAGCTGGGTCCAAAGATGACAGTCGATCGGCTAAACCAGAGCAACTCCAGCAAAAAGCGCTCGAACCTCTGACAAGTTCGAGCGCTTTAACTTTCGTGTGTACCCCCTTCCCGTTTCAATACCACTCAAAACTAGAAAGGAAAAATTTATGGCTTTTGATATACGCCTTCACGTAGACCTTGATTCAAAGAACCGCGCCATTTGTCCTGCCTGCCAACAGTCTAAAGGCGAAGGACATATCAATCGTAACCTATCTGTCCTCGAAAAAGGAGGTTATAAGTGTCATCGCGGATGTACAACCGACGAGATTCGTGCAGCCCTTAACCAACCCCGAGACAGACAAATCCCCACCGCCCTCGCCAAACCCCCGAAGAACGTCACCGTCACCCCGCAAAAAGTGAGGGAAGCCCACGACGCCCTTCTCAAAAACATCGAGGCCATGGGATGGCTCGAAGATCGAGGCATCGACCACACCGCCGTCGTCCGTCACCGTCTCGGACTCACCCGAGCCAAACAAGGCGATCACCATATCCCCTCGATCGCCATTCCCATCCCCGCCACCGACGACGGCACCCAGTACTACCAGAAGAAACGGATCGCCCCCTGGATTCCCACAGATAAGCGCCCTAAAGACTGGAGCGCCTGGAGCCAATACGGCATCCAACCCATGGTTTACTTCACCCACAAACCCACAGACGCAAAAGAGACTTGGCTATGTGAGGGAGAGTGGGATGCGATTCTTCTAGCCGATCACATCATCACGACCTCATTCATGCGCGATCGAGTTGCGATCGCCTGCTTCACCTGCGGAGCTGGAAACATTCCGCCCCAAGAGCAGATCGATCGGCTCCCCGGCAAAGTCACCATCCTTTACGACCTGGACGAACCGGGCGAGAAAGGTGCGCTCAAACTGCAATCTCACCTAACCGATCGCGCCTTCATCGCCACCGTCCCAACGCCCGACGGCGACGACGACGAAATCCCTAAAGGCTGGGACATCTCCGACTACCTCAACGACGGCGGCGGACTAGGAAAACTGCACGGAGCGATCGAACACGCCACCCCCTACACCATCCCCAAAGCTCACAACCCGCTTCTGTTGCGCCTCAAAACCAACGATGAATTCATGAGCGAGGCGAAGGACTATGTAGAGTGGCTAGTCCCCGACCTCCTCACCCAAGACGAACTCTTTATCATTGGGATGCCTCCACGGGGCGGAAAATCGCTATTCTGCCTCACCCTCGCCAAAGCCGTCGCGACAGGGGGTAACTTCCTCGATCGGCCCGTCACCCAAGGAGCCGTCATCTACGTCAACCTCGAAGACTCCCCCACCAAAATCAAACAGCGCCAAATCGCCCAAGGATGGTCAGACGGACTCCCCGTCTACTGGCTAGACAAATTCAAACTCTCTGAACTTGATCACCTGATCGCGATCGCCGACGAACTCCCAGACCTTCGCCTCATCGTCCTCGACACCTTCAGCCGCGTCCGCGACGACAACCAAAAGGAAAGTAGCGCCGAACTTGGCAGAACCCTAGAACCCCTCCAAGAGTTCGCCAAAGAACGCGGCATCTGCATCCTCATCACTCACCACACCGGGAAAGCAGGCGGCGATAACCCATCCGCCGACCCCTTCGACATGCTCCGAGGGTCAGGTTCTATCCGTGCCACTTGCCGGGGGGCGATCGTCATCGTCCCCGGCGAACATTCATACCGACTGCTTGCAGAAAATGGCTACAGTGACCAACTCGACATCAACGTCAAAGTCAGCCCCGAGACCCTCGAATGGAAAATGCTAGGCAACTGGACCCCACGGATAGACGGAGACATGCGAACCCAAATCCTAGACTTCCTTAACCTGAACGGAGAAGGCACTGTCTCAAGCGTAGCCAAAGACCTCAGCTTCAACGCAACGTCTGTAAGTACCATCCTGAGTCGGTTGCAGCGTGAAGGCTTACTTGAAAAACGAGCCGGGAAAGGTCGCGCACCCGGAATTTATAGCCGTAGCTCAAACTTGCTCAAACAGCTCGAAGCCGAGTTTGAGCATCCAAACCCAGACGGGGTAAGCGATACAAGCTTGCTCAAACAAGATCCTTTTCCTAAGGTTTCTTCTGAAAAAGTGATCATTTTAGAGAAAAGTGATCATTCGACTCTCGCCAGAAATAAATGTGCCAGTCTAGTACAAACGAACGCCCCAATGATCACTTCTACTTCAAATGATCACTTTTTTCCTACAGTACCTAAGCTGTTTGAGCTAGCCTGTAACCCAGACGGGGTGAGGGATGTATGCTCAAACAGCAAAATCGAGAGTTTGAGCAAGTTTGAGCAAACTGGCACAACCACTACCACCGCGACGATCGCCGTCGGATCCAAAGTCCGATACGTCGGCGCGCGCGCTTCCATGAGCAGTCTCTGTGGAACCAAACGCTTAGAGATTCTTGCGATCACCGGAGACGAAGCAGAGGTTACATATCGCTCTTGGGTCATCACACAGACCATCCCCCTGACAGATTTACGTCCCACCCGTTAAAACCACAATCACAAAATCATGAATCCCCACATCCCCAAACAGCTCAAAGAGCTATGGGTCGGTTTTACTGCGTACAAAACCACCCATCTCAATCCCAACACCATCACCAAAACCTACGGGGCCAAAGCGCGGCTCTTAGAGCGCATCCCGATCTACTGCTCCAGCGCCCAAGACATCATCGACTGGCTCGAACCCAACTTCTCCACCGAAACCAATCGACGATTCATTGAAGGGTTCATCGCTTGCTATGACTGGGCCATCCGAACCGAACGCGCCAGCTCCAATCCATTCAAGCGCTACGATCGTCACTTCCCCAAGAAACCCAAAGACCAAATCCAAGCCTTCACCAACGAAGAGCGCGCCGCCATCCTCCACGCCTTCCAGCTCGAATCGCCTCACTACTACCCCTACATCAATTTCTGTTTCAGAACGGGATGCAGACATGAGGAAGCCCGAGGGCTGGAATGGGCAGGCGTAAAAAAGACCCATATCCACTTCTACCAAGCGATCGCCGTCCACTTCACCGAACCCACGCCCATCAAAACCGGAACGACCCGCAACTTCCCCATCACCCCCAAAATCCGGGAGATTCTCACCCGACAGCGCGGACTCTCCGACCGATGGGTTTTTCCATCCTTAGTCGGCACCCCGATCGAACCTCAAAACTTTATGAATCGCCACTGGAAACCCATCCTGACCGGACTCCAAAACAAAGGGGTCATCGACCATTACCTTCCCCCCAAACACACGAGGCATTCATTCATAACGCTCTCGCTTCGGAACAAGGTGGAAGTCACAGACATAGCCAAACTTGTCGGCAATTCGGCGGACACCATCTGGCGACATTACGCCGCTGCGAGCAGAGATATCGAAGTCGAAGATTTCTGATTATTCTCTAATGATTAAGTCCGGCTCCAGAGAAGTCTCTCAACCAGAACTTAATGGGTAGTAGAATAATGAAATGCCTTCTAGGAACGGGACTGGCGGGACTCGAACCCTCGACCTACCGCTTAGGAGGCGGTCGCTCTATCCATCTGAGCTACAGCCCCAAACCGAACTTTTTAATTCTACATCATTCTAGTTTAGCCAGGATTTTCTACCCTCGAAGCGATCGATCGTCCCCTTGTCATGGCACACTGAGAACCTGTGATATTTCTTCACATGATCGTTAGTGTATAAATAAGGAGATCGCATGGACCTGAGTTTGGTCGCGTCAAACTTTTTGAATCCGCCCATTTTGTTCTTCTTTTTGGGGATGATCGCTGTCCTAGCCAAGTCAGATCTAGAAATTCCCCAGCCGATTCCAAAGTTTTTCTCGCTGTATCTCCTCATTGCGATCGGCTTCAAGGGCGGGGTCGAACTTGTCAATAGCGGACTGACTCAGGCGGTGTTGCTGGCGATCGGAGCGTCTATCTTCATGTCCTGCGCCGTGCCTATTTATACCTATTTTATTTTGCGGACCAAGCTGGATGCCTACAACTCCGCTGCGATCGCCGCCACCTACGGAGCCATCAGTGCCGTCACCTTTATCACCGCTAGCACCCTGCTCGAACAGCTCGAAATCCCGTCCGATGGCTATATGGTTGCTGCTTTGGCGCTTATGGAATCCCCCGCAATTATTGTGGGATTGATTTTAGTTCAAGTCTTTGGGAATGCCCGAGAAGACGGCGAAAAAGTGGACTGGGGTGAGGTGCTGCGAGAATCCTTTTTAAATGGTTCGGTGTTCTTGCTCTTTGGCAGCATTGCAGTGGGCATGTTGAGCGGTGAACATGGTTATGAAAAAGTGAAGCCGTTCATTGGCGATATGTTCTACGGTGCGTTGATGTTTTTTCTGCTCGACATGGGTTTGATCGCTGCAAAACGGATTCGAGACTTGCAGAAAACTGGATTCTTTTTGATCGCATTTGCTATTTTCATTCCCATTCTCAATGCTGCCATTGGAACGGCGATCGCCTATGCCATTCATATGCCAAAAGGGGATGCACTCCTGTTTGCAGTCCTCTGTGCAAGTGCCTCCTACATTGCCGTTCCAGCCGCCATGCGCATGAGTGTCCCCCAAGCCAACCCAAGCTTGTATATTTCCACAGCGCTTGCTGTCACGTTCCCCTTTAACATCGTATTTGGAATCCCGCTGTATCTCTTTGGGATTAATGCCATTTGGGGATAATGGAGTACTATAGAGGCAACTTTTATCCCGCCCGCAAAGAGTTGTCACCCATGATCGCACCTGTTGAAACCCGCATTGATCAACTGGAAGCCTTAGCTGCCACTACATTGCTCGCCATTCGAGAGCTTGGCAATCGCCAAGACACGACTTTGCTTGCTATTCAAGAGCTTGCCAATCGACAAGAAGCGACTTCGCTTACCATTCAAGAGCTTGCCAATCGACAAGAAGCAACTCAAAAGCGGCTCGAGGCTGAGCACGATCGTTTTAAAGAATTTGACGAACGAATGGATCGCTTGGATGTCACGCTTGAAAAAGTGGGCGATCGGTTAGATCGGGTTTCTCTCCAGCAAGAGCTGAATGGGCAGCAAATTGCGTCTAATACGGCGGGACTCGTTGAATTGCGGAATCTGGTGGCGGACTTCGTTCGGGGACAGGGACACGCTTGACGCAGACCTTAATCTTTGGATCCATTCAGGTACGGGGGCTGAGGTGCTAAAATCGGAGGAATAGAATCCCGATCGACTTACCGGGGATAACCTCCCCCAGCACTACAAAGCCCTATGGTCATGATCTCAGAAGCAAACCCCGTTATTGAAAAACCGCCCTCGAAGGTGGAAGGCATCAAGGAACGCAGTGATTTTTTGCGTGAACCCGTCGCCTCTGAACTTAAAAATGACTTGAATTATTTCTCCGAAGATGCGATTCAACTCATGAAATTTCACGGTTCCTATCAGCAGGACAACCGGGAAAATCGCATCAAAGGTCAAGAAAAAGACTACCAAATGATGCTGCGGACCCGTAGCCCAGGTGGATTTATTCCAGCCGAACTGTATCTGACGCTCGATCGTCTGGCGGATCAGTATGGTAACGGGACGCTTCGGGCAACCACGCGTCAAGGCTTCCAGCTTCATGGGATTTTGAAAAAGAATCTCAAAAATACGATCGCCGCGATCGTCAAAGGCATGGGATCGACGCTCGGAGCCTGCGGAGACCTGAATCGCAACGTGATGGCTCCGCCTGCGCCCTTTAGGAATCGTCCTGACTATGCGCTTGCTAGCGAGTATGCGAACCGAATTGCTGATCTGTTAACGCCACAAACGGGTGCTTACTACGAAATTTGGCTCGATGGCGAAAAGGTGATTTCTGCTGAGGAAAATCCGGATGTCATCGCGGCTCGGACGGCTGCGAAGAATGGCACGACCTTTACGGATACTGAAGAACCTATTTACGGCGCTCTCTACATGCCGCGCAAATTCAAAATTGCGGTAACGATTCCGGGCGATAATTCAGTCGATTTATTTTCGCAGGATTTATCGCTGGTGGTGATCAGTAAACCAGACGGCAGCTTGCAGGGGTTCAATCTCTACGCAGGCGGCGGACTGGGCCGAACCCACGGCAAAGAAGAAACCTTCGCGCGCATTGCTGATCCGATCGGCTATGTGGATGGGGCCGATATTTACGATGCGGTGAAGGCGATTATTGCCACCCAACGGGACTATAGCGATCGCACCGATCGTCGTCACGCCCGATTGAAATACTTGATTCATGAGTGGGGCGTTGAACGATTCCGCACTCAGACGGAGCAGTATTTCGGCAAAGCCTTTCAGCCGATGAAAAAGACGATCGCTTGGACGTATTACGACTTCCTCGGATGGCACGAGCAAGGCGACGGGAAGTTCTTCGTGGGTATCTCCATTGAAAACGGTCGCGTTAAGGATGTCGGTGAGTTCAGGCTGAAGTCTGCCCTAAAACAGATTGTGTCTGACTACGGTTTGCCCATGCTGCTGACGCCCAGCCAAAATACGATTCTGTACGATATCCGTCCGGACGACAAAGACGCTATCACCCAGATTTTGGCGGAACATGGGATCAAACGCGAAGATGAAATTGATGCATTAGAGCGCTACTCAATGGCTTGTCCTGCACTGCCTCTTTGCGGCCTTGCGACGGCGGAAGCGGAACGGGTCTTGCCCAGCATTCTCGATCGAATCCGTCTGACGTTGAGCCGAATTGGGCTTCCGGAAGAGCATTTCATCGTTCGGATGACGGGATGTCCGAATGGGTGCGCTCGACCGTATCTGGCGGAAATTGGCTTTGTGGGAAATGGTCCAAACCAGTATCAGCTTTGGTTAGGCGCTTGCCCCAATCAGACGCGTCTCTCGGAAGTTTATCTTGAGAAAATGAACGGCGACGATCTCGAAACGACGCTTGAACCGATGTTTGTCTTCTTCAAGAAACGTCGTAAAAAGAATGAGACGTTTGGAGATTTTTGCCATCGGATGGGGTTTGCAGCGATTCGCGAATTTGCGGCCACTTACAAACCTCGATCGCCCGGTCGATCGCCTGATCATCGCAAGCGGGTCACCCTTCGAGATGCCATTTATCTTCAGCTTCAACAAGTCGCGTTGTCTCAAGACAAGTCCATGGCAGACTTAGCTACTGAGCTAATCGACCAAGCCTTGAATCCAAAGCCAACAGATTCTTAGGGCGTCCATTAAACGGTTTCTTCTAATTAAACGCGCTCGGTCTCCAATGGTACAGATCGGGCGCGTTTTACACATGAACGTATAGTTAATCGCTCAATAGAAATGCGCTCAAATGCAACTATATTTTAGCGACAAGATCACACGATCTTGTCGCGCTTCAATCCGATTCGCTACAGGCAAAGCTTCGCCAACGATCGCCTCTAACAGTTTACAATCTGCAAGAGGGGGAATCATTCGGTGAATTCATAAAGATGAGGATCTAAACAATTGCCCCTTCAGGGAGTTCCGAAGTGGGGATTTCAATTTTCCCGTTGTGACCGACGATAATCTTTGGTCGGTCGGAGACCATCGCATCTTTCGCTTGTTTGACTTGGGCAAGGACGATGCTCTTTGAGCCAGCAAGCTGAACGAGTTTGACGAGGGTGCGCGATCGTTTGCAAAGCCTCCGGAAACGGGAATCGTACAGCCCGTAACTCTCTTTAAGTCCTCCAAGATAACCTATATCAATCACCTGAATCATCAAATAGATCCTGAAGATCTCGGTATCCACTTACGACACGGAGAATCTCAACACACTGGTCAGAGACGGTGTAAAGGATTAGGTAGCTGTCTAATGAGAGACTACGGAGACCAGGAAGAACGCAAAATAGTCGGCGATCGATTTTAGATCTTCGATCGCAGGTGGAGTGAGGCGAAATTCTCGTATCATGATGCGGATGAATGACCATGTTTAGCGTAAAGATGGGCGCGAATTTCGTCCATTGCGGTTTTGCCATCTACGAGTTCGCCGCGCTGTGCAGCTTCCCAACCAATGAGAGCATCGCGTTGTAAGTCTTGTAATCGACCTTGGTAAATGTCTTCTTGTTGGCTCAGTAAGGAGACTCCAGCCATCAAGACTTCGATCGGAGAGTTGTAGCGTCCACTTACGAGTCGCTTTTGAACAAGTGCTTCCAGTTCTGGCGGGATAATAAGTTCCATAGACTTTGGGTTAAATTATCTTATTTCCATTGTAGGACAAGGATGCTGGTTTAAGTATGACACGATCGCCCTTCCTCCCCTAAACCAACACAGACAACAGTTGGCGTAGCCTCCCGGAACGGGAATCGCGCACCTCCCGCGCCTGCATTCGATGACCTCCGGTCGGTCAGAGACCATCGGATATTTAGAACTGACTTCTGGGCGCAGGCGCACCACGCAGCATTCCCTTTATACTCAAGTCTTCATCGATCGACTCCCAATGTAAACCATATCCACCTCCGCAAATTTCCCACTGCGATCGTTGTTCCGGGGTTGCATTCAATAATCGTGGATACCAGGTTAGCGGCACTGCGATCGATCGCCCATCTATCAGATCTACCACAATGGCCGTACCCGTGAATTCGACTTCTTTAATGCGTTCATCCGCTTGTACTGCCAAAATAGTCATTCCAGACCTCCACAAACATTAATTGGTTTTCTTCGACAATTTCCCGAATCCTTCGTAGCTCCTTTTCACTGAACCCTATGTTTGAAGCCACGCTAACTGAGTTAAGCCAATATTTAGCTGACAGCTTGTCTCGATCGATATGGATATGGGGAGGCTCATTTGGTTCATGGCTATAAAAATAGAAACGATATGGACCCGATCGTAAAACGGTTGGCATTCTTCGCACAAACTCAACTGAACTTCATTATAACCGTTGGCGTTGGCAAAGCCTCTGCTTCAGCAGAAAGCCTCCCGGAACGGGAATCGCGCACCTCCCGCGCCTGCAACCGATAACCTACGGTCGGTCGGAGACCATCGAATCTATAGAGGCTTCAGAAGCTCAGGATTTTGCTTTCATCTCAAGTGCCAAGCAAAAACTGTTCAATGTATTCAACAACGCATTGTAATAAGCATAGGCATCCGATCGATCCTGCTGAAGATAATTATAAAGTGTGAGTTCGGGATCTGGAAGGAGATGTTCTTCAGGAATTTCTAGTCCTGCTTGACTTAAGCGAATGGAGGCGATCGAAATCAATAATGAACCAATGCTATTCGATTTGCCAGTCCTTAAGTCTTCGAGTCCCGGCAAAATAAGATCTGCACCTGGAAGTTCATGGAGTTCCATCATTCACGCCCCTCAGCTTGTGTCTTACAGCTTTCAATAAATTGCTCAACTTTTGTTCGCAAGATCGCTGGATCAAGTGAGGGAAATCGAATCATCTCTGACTCGATCGCATTAAAGCCATCTTGTAAATCTTGGAGTAAAAAAAGATTCTGGCCATACATGGCTTTTACGTCATCGAGATCGCGATTGTAGCCTCTTGATAGCTTTGATAATGCCTGAGCGGTAAAATCATAGTGATAAAACGAGATATCACCTTGTCTGGAAATGAAGCGGCTCCGATCGCGCCATCCAGGAAGCGGCGGTAGAAAGTCTTGGGGAGAGGCAAGTTCGATATTGATATTGAGGTCTTGTTTGATTTTGGCGATCGCTTGAAAGACTCCTGGCGGTTCAGGGTCAAGGCGAATGTCAATGTCGATCGTGGAGTTTCGCCATCCAATCAGTAGAGCGCTAGCGCCACCCGTGAAATAGATGCGACCAGAGCCACGGGATTCTCTCCCCAGGATTTTCATCAGTTGCTCAATTTTTTGAGGATCAACAGTCGATCGCATAATTTCATGATCTTGCTGAACTAGATGAGATTATAACCCGATCGACCCTCTCCCAAAAACCGTTGGCAAAGCCTCTCCTTAAGGAGAATTGACCCTCCTCCCTAAACCAACCCAGACAAACGTTGGCGCAGCCTCCCAGAACGGGAATCGCGCACCTCCCGCGCCTGCAACCGATGACCTACGGTCGGTCGGAGACCATCGGGAAACAACGTCAGATAATCATCCAAATCCCGAATGGCATCTTCGATGACCTTTAGTCGGTCGGAGACCATCGAATCTCTAGACGCTTCAGAGGCACGATCGTACAATCCATCACTCTCTTCAAATCGCCCAGCCGCAAGATAGTAAAGCGCAAGATTGAAGTTGTTTTGCCAATCTTTTGGGTCTTCCGCTTGTTTGGCTTGAGCAAGGTCGATCGCACTTTGCAGGTCAGTTTGGGCTTCGGTGGGGCGATCGAGTTTGGTGAGAGTGAGCGCGCGAAGATAATAACACCAGTTGTTGCTGTCAGGAACGAGTTCAATATACTGAGTTAAATCTTGAAGTGATCTTTCAAACTCGCGCAAATACAGCAAAACTTCACCACGTTTTCCAATTGCCGGAGCATATTCAGGATCTATAGAGATTGAGCTATTGAAGTCTCTTAAAGCCTCCTCGTATTTTTTCATGAGTCTGTACGTTTCACCACGCTGAAATAATCTCCAACTTGATTCAGTCTCTAATTCAATCGCTCGATTGAAATTTTCCAGAGCTTCTTCATAATGCTTTAGAATTCGATAGACTTGTCCCCGATTCCCAATTGCCCAAGAATAATCATTATTTATTTCAATTGCTTGATTGAAATCGCTTAAACCTTCTCCATAGCGCTTCATTGAGCAGTATGTCTCACCACGAGATGCAAACGCCCATGATGAATCTGGGTTGATTTCCAAGGCTAAATTAAAATCAGAAATAGCACTTTGCTTATTGCCCATTCTTCTGTGAACCCAGCCGCGTTTCATGATCGCTACAGCATATGTAGAATCAATTTCTAAGGCTTTATTGAACTCATCTAAAGCTGCTTCATAGCGCTTCATTGAATTATAAATTTCTCCACATTCGATAAATACCCATTTACAATCTGAGTTAATTTCAAATACTTTCCGATATTCTAGAATTGCTTCGCTATATTTTTCTTGCTCGCAGTAGATATTTCCTAATTTACTATAAGGTCTAATATCTTTCGGATTAAGCCTAATGAATCTTTGATAAATTAAAACTGCTTCCTCATAGTTTTTCTGTTCCTTATATAAATCTCCTAGCTCATCGTAAGACGGATAGTAATCAGGTGATACCTCTATTGCTTTCTTATACAGTAGAATAGCATCCTCATACTTTTTCTGATCCGTATAGATTTGTCCTAAGTTGAGGCATAGATAACAATCGTTTGGATTGATTTTAATTCCCTTCTTATAGGCTTCAATGGCTTTATCGATTTCTTTATTTCTTCCATACAATATCCCTAGATTATTATAAGATTTGTATGATTCTGGATCAAGCTCAATTGATTTTTCATAAGCTGCTATGCCCACATCATTCTTCTTTAAAACTAGATATGCTTCTGCTAAATTAAACCAATATATTGATTCGCCGTGATCAATTTCTACGGCGTTCTGAAAATCTTTTACAGCTAACTCTTGTTGCTCCGACCAACGATACCAAAAACCCCGACGAAAAAAGAAAACTGCTGTCAACTTTTTCTCGATAAGTGGTTCCATTAATACATTCGACAAGGCTAGAAATGCCTCTACAAAGCGTTTCTCTTCGTGTGCTACTATTCCATCTCTCAAGTATTTTCCGTGTTTTCGCAGCGCTTCACATTGTGTTTCTTGTCCTGCCTGAGAGATCGCTATTGCCCATCCCCATGCAAACTCCCACGACTCCTTCAATGCCATCAAAAACCCATTCAAAGCCAAGCCCACACTCGCCTGCGGAGCCGCGCAAATCGTGTGATAAATCCACTCCAACGAATACTCACGCCAAATCTTATCTTCCGCTTCCTTCCCCGCCACCAACCCCAAAGCCGATCGCCGTGCCTCATAAAACGCCGCCAACTTCCCATGCACCAATGACCACCGCGATCGCGATCGTTGCCATTGATAGCGCACCATCAACTCCCGCACCACCGAATGATATCGCCACCGCCCCCCATCGCGCACCACAAACGCACAACCCCGCAACCACTCAAACCCACAATCCCCCATCGCCAGTGCCACATCCTCATCCAACACCCGCGCACAAGCCCCCTCCAACGCCATCGCCCGCTTTGCCCCATCCGTCTCCCACTTCAAAAACCGATCGACCGCATCAACACAAGGATCCACCACCGCATCCACCTGTTTGGGAGCCGACGCCGACATCATCGAAATCAACAGAGGCAACCCACCCGAAGACAACCTCCAAATCTCCGAAATCACCGCCTCACTCAAAATCCCCTTCTGAGCCAAAAACTCCCGCGCCTGCACCTCCGTAAACGGTTCCAAAGGCGATCGTGCCACAAAATCCTCCCACCCCGCCCAAGCATTCGCATCAATCGGACTTCGCCCCGCAATGCACACCAAAACCGATCGCCCCAACGCCCCAAACCGCTCCTCCAGCAACGATCGCACCCACTCATCCAAAAACGTCCCCGTCACCTCATAGGTATCCAACAGCAACACCAACGTCTTCTCGATCGCAACCTTCCCCACCCCCTCCAAAAACAGCGGCGTCAAAACCTCCTGCGTCTCCCGCATCAAGCGTTCCTCATCCCGATTCCGAAACCGCTCCAACCCATAATTCGCCATCTCCCCCATCTTCGACGCCACCATCTCCCCATCAATCATCGAACCAAACGGCACCAACCCCTTCCCCGCCTCAATCCCAATCTTCATCACACCCCGCACTCCATCCCCCACAAACCCCTTCGGCGCTTCCGGTTCCGCCTCCATTTCCTGCTTCTTTACTCGATAAGCCTTATATTGCTTCCGAAATTCCTCAAACTTGCATCCCTGCCGCTCCAAATCCTCCACCAACCGATGCAACGCCTCCGGCACATCATCCACCCGATTCGTTACCATGCCCTCATCCACATAAACCACCACATCCCCGTGCCCCTCCGCAATCCGCCGAAACTCTTTCAGTAGCGTCGTCTTCCCGACCCCACCCTGCCCCGAAATACTAAAAATCAACTTCGCCTCCCGATGCTCCGGCTGAAAAAGCGATCGTGCAAACAAATCCTGCTGATCTTCGCGCCCAATCAAAATCCGAGCATTCTTCGCATCACGGCGTTCCTTCGGAGACATCGATCGAGCAGCATGAGCCATGAGTAAAAACGGGGCGAAACAATTTATTCCTTCTTCACCATTATCTCCCATCATTCCGGAAACTGGCCTAACTCACCCTCAGGTTTTCCGCTAAACTGAAAGAGCGATCGTTCCCCGCATCCAATGACATCTTCGAGGTTTGCCCATGTCACCCATTCGAGAGTTTCTCCTAAACACAATAGAACAAGCATCCGAAGTCGAACTCGCGGACATCCTCAGCCTGATTCAATCCCATCCCCTAAACGTCCCCGCGATCGACCCATCCACACAAGCTTGGAATGTCGTTCTCGATCGTCTCAATCATCTCACCCCCGAACAACGCATCCAACAACGCCAAAGTATTTACGATCTCTTCCAAACATGGGATGAGACGGGCGAGGAAATAGAAGACGATTGGGAAGAACTTAAGAGCGCTCTCGATCGTAACCGCACTAGCTATCGTCCGCTTTTCACATGAGTTCACCATTCATTCTGCTTGATACTGGACCTTTGGGAATGATTACTAACCGTCCTGGAAATCCCGAATGTCAAGCAATCCAGCAATGGTTTCAAACTCGGAGCGACCAGGTTTTATTACCAGAAATATCAGACTACGAACTTCGCCGCGAACTCATCCGCGCCAATAAACTGCGGGGA
Source organism: Synechococcales cyanobacterium (assembly GCA_043764895.1). Classification (GTDB taxonomy): domain Bacteria; phylum Cyanobacteriota; class Cyanobacteriia; order Leptolyngbyales; family Leptolyngbyaceae; genus JAAFJU01. The sequence goes on from JAYUJY010000216.1 coordinate 115,156, forward strand.
TTACGCAATCTCGATCAACTCAAAATAACGATTCCTTATCTTCCCCTCACGACCCCAATCCTTCTCAAAGCGGCCCAATTATGGGCAAAAGCGCGTAACGATGGCTATCCAACGGCCCCGCAAGATGCATTAGATGGAGATGTAATCTTGGCGGCTCAAGCATTAATCCTTGAAGAACAAGGTCACACCACGATTGTTGTCACAACCAATGTGGGACATTTAAGTCGATTCACCACAGCTCTCACTTGGCAAGAAATTTTGACGTAACTCAAATAAGATTTATCCCGAAATACTAAAAATCAGCTTCGACTCCCGATGCTCCGGCTGCAAAGTGCGATCGGCTAAACAAATCCTGTTGACCGCCCAATCAAAATTCGAGCATTTTTCGCTATTGCGGCGTTCTTTTGGAGACATCGATCGAGCAGCATGAGCCATGGGTAAAAACGGGGCGAAACAATTTATTCCTTCTTCACCATTATGTCCCACCATTCCGGAAAACTACCACTACAGAAGATCTCGAAACCGTTCTAAATTAGTACGCGCCTGTTTCAAAACCAACGCCAACGTCGATCGCTTTACTGCTGCACGAGATACGCAGGAACCGTAATTTTCAGCAATCCCGATCGAACACTTCATCCTCGATCGCCTATTGTTTTAGATATTGTTTGAATGTGTTGAACGCTATGACGATCGTATTTCTCCATGGATTCCTCGGCAGCAAGCTCGACCTACAACCGATCGCACAACCACTGCAAAACTCAATGGATACTTTTTGTCTTGACCTTCCCGGCCATGGACAAGCCGTTGATCTTCCCGCAAAAACTTACAGCTTCCTCGGAGCCGCCAACTTCATCCTTGAACAAATCCAGCACCTCCCAAAACCTGCGCTCTACGGTTACTCCATGGGCGGACGCCTTGGCTTGTATTTAGGCTTAACCCATCCCGATCGCTTCAGCCACCTCTTCCTCGAATCGACCTCCCCCGGACTCCCCACCCAAGCCAATCGGGCCAGTCGCCGCACCCAAGACGCCAAACTCGCCACCGAACTCCAAAGCGACTTTCCAGCTTTTCTCAAGTCTTGGTACAACACCGAACTTTTTACAACCCTACGCGCGCATCCCAGCTTCCCCGAACTTTTGAGTCGCCGCCACACCAACGACCCCACAGAACTCGCCAAAGCCCTCCAAGGCATGGGCACCGGGTCACAACCGTCCCTCTGGAAAAAGCTCAAAGCCGTCCCCATTCCGATCGACCTCCTCGTCGGCACCGAAGATTGGAAATTCCTCACCCTCAATCAAAAAATGGCCTTTACCGCCCCCAATGCTCGCCTGAATATTATCCCCGGTGTCGGTCATAATATTCATGTTGAAGATCCAGAGACGATCGATCGAATCTTGCGTTCAAGATTGGGACTTGATGAGTGAACTACCTACACCAACCGCAAAGCAGTATGGTCTAGGCTTCCAACTTCAACGGGTAGCGCCTTAGAAACGGATGACTTGCGCCTTCCAGACTTTGGACTTACCTTCCCTCCATTGGCAGCAGCGCTAGTTCCTAACGCTAAAATACGGAGTCCTTCATCGCGAATATTGATCGCTGCGTTCACGTCACGGTCATGCTTTGTTCCACAGTTCTGACATTGCCATGACCGGATATTTAGCGGCAAACGACCGACTCGATTGAGACAGACTGAGCAAGTCTTTGAGGAGGGAAAGAAACGGTCTACTTCGATGTAGCATTTCCCATCTTCTCTTGCTTTATATTCAAGCATTCTGGTGAATTCACCCCAACTGGCATCGCTAATCGCTTTTGCCAAGTTGTGATTTTTGACCATATTCTTCACCGCCAAATTCTCAACGCAGATGACTTGGTTTTCGTTCACCATTTTGCGAGAGAGCTTATGCAGGAAGTCTTTTCGGGTATTGGCGATGCGCTCATGAACTCGCGCCACGATGCGCTTTGCCTTCTTCCGAGTATTGGAGCCTTTCACTTTGCGCGACAGCTTTTGTTGCTTGCGCTTCAGGTTCTTAGCCCGTTTTTTCAGCACTCTAGGATTGTCAAACTTCGACCCATCAGACGTAATGGCGAAATGAGTTAATCCCAAATCAATGCCGACCGCCTTCCCGTCACTGGACTTAACCAATTCAGGGACACCATCATCAAACAGCAATGAGGCAAAATACTTGCCGGATGGCGTCATTGAGACGGTGACAGTTTTCAGTTTGCCATCCAACACCCGATGAAACTTAGCTGGAATCACGCCTAATTTTGGCAGCTTCAAGCCGTCATCGGTCATCTTGACGTTCTGAGGATACTGAATCGATTGCTTACCAAACTTTGATTTGAAGTTGGGGAACTTTGCCCGTCCGTCAAAGAAGTTGATAAAGGCTCTCGATAGATTCAGCGAAACTGATTGCAGCACTTGACTGTAGGGTTCAGCCAACCACTCAAACTCTTTCTTCAATCCCGGTAGACGGTCATTTATCCCTTGCTGGGACAACCCTTTCCCGGTTTCTTTGTAGAGTCGATTGGTCTCGGACAGCGAGTTATTCCAAAACCAACGAGCACAGCCAAACGCTTTGGATAGCGATTCTTTCTGCTCATCGGATGGATAAATTCTGACCTTGACTGCTTTCATGATTCTATTATCTTACTACAAAAGCACGAAAGTAGTAAACAAATCTTCTGTGACTGTTTGACCGTTGGTTGTGGACACCGCTTCGCTTCATCCACCTGGCTTTCATCCCACGCTAATCTGTAAACGATATAGCGTGGGAATTCCCGCCGAGCTAGTTAAAATTATTTCCACTGTTGCCAGTTTGGTTCTCCCGTGCCACACGTTGCCGTTGCCTGAAGCGCGATGGGTTGTGCAGCGACTAGTGCAATCGTGCCTGATGGGTCGACATGTAACTTATTGGCTTCGAGAAGAGGTTTGATCGGTTGTAGCGGGGGTACTGATGGATTCATTGCAGCGATCGATCGCACATCATTCCACGATCGACCGCTTCTTCTATGTTGGCTGGGAGCTTGTGGAATACCGCCGCGTCCGGTGGCAATGAAAGAACTACTTTTTGCAGTACCGCAACGATCGGTGATTTGACGACTGGAGTCTACGACTTCACTGGGTAATTCATTTAAAGCATTCGTCGGATTGATGCCAATCGTATTCACTTGAACATTGCCACTGATTCCAAATTCTGACCTTGCCGTGATATCGTTTTCAGGGGTCAGCGCCGTGCGATATTTTAATCCTAAAATGCCCTGAGTTGTAATCGCAATGTTGCCGCCTCGTCCCGTCGAAGCATTGGCAACAATGTCACTATTTTCGAGTCCGCCGATAATCGGCGAATCTATTGTAATATTTCCGCCGTTGCCAGAACCTCCGGCAGTTGCCGTGATTTTGCTGCCGTGCCGCAGAACTAAAGCCTGGGATTTTAAAACGACATTCCCGCCTTCTCCTAAAACCGTGGCGGCGCTAATTTGGGCTTGCCGATCGAGCAAAATCCGATCGGCGGTAATGCTGACTTTACCACTGTTGCCCAGCCCGGTATTCGCGACAATAATGCGAGCTTGATCTCGAACTCTGAGAAGAGGGGTATTAATCGTAATGCTTCCCGCATTTCCCCGAGGGCGCAGCGGCAAATTCAGTGCGGCGATTACGGATGGGGTGCTTGGACCTGCGCCAGAAGTAATGTCACTCCGGTTGCCGACTTCGAGCGATTCACTGGCATTAATCATCAGATTTCCCGCATCTCCGTTCGTAGAACTCGCCGTATTCAGGTTGCCCGTATCGTTCATGAACATCGATCGAGTATTAATCGTGACATTTCCGGCATTCCCGTTGCCTAGGGTCGAACTCGAAATCGTACTGGGACCAAAGGAACTGGGACTTCTTCCTATTAGTTCAATGCGATCGGCGTTGATATTGACATTCCCAGCGTCGGCATTTCCAAAGGTCGTTGCAGAAATAATGGCACCCTTCATGACCGATAAGAAAGGCGTCGAGATCGTAACGAGTCCCGATCGTCCGGTTATCAGGGGCGAAAAGCTAGTGGTTCCAATCACACTAATCAACTCTGAATTTCCCGCTAAATATCCCGCCATCTTGACTGATTCACTGGCATTGATGGTCACGTCTCCGCTGGACCCTAGGCCAAAGCTCCGACTGGCCAGCGAACCGCCATCCACTAAATTAAGCTGGCGCGTCGTGACTGAAATACTGCCAGAATTGCCCGCTAGGGTTTCATTGATGATCGCACTGCGAATATTACGGTTCGCAATACCGCCGATGATGTCTAAAGAATCAGCTTTAATGCGGAAATCTCCAGCAGCGGCGAGTCCTCGATTTTGACTGAATAGTAAAGAACCCTCCGTCAGGCTCACCCGCCGCCCCTGAACTTGAACCGAACCCGCACCTACCCCGCTGACCTGTACGATCGATTGTTTGGACAGGGTGATGTCACTCAATTTCTGAGTAGCGGCAGTGTTGAGCTTCCAGAGAGAAGTGCCCGCGTCAAGGCTCGCCGTTTCAAGTGCGTCAAGACTTGCGAGTTCAACCCGTCCCCGTTCTGCCGTCAGGACACCCCCCATGAGGTTAATCGGACCGCCCACTAAGGCTAAGGTCTTTCCGGGTTGAGCCTTTAATCCAGCGATCGGCCCGGTGGTCACATAAGGCGTGAACGTTGGAGACGGTGCGACTAGACGATGCCCGGTCCCGTTGACTTGAATGCTTCCGGGTTGAGTTCCCATTTGAAGTCCGATCGGCAGATTCACACTCAACAGCGCAGGCGTTGCATTCATCGTATTAAATTCAATCGCATCTGCAAACTTAATTCCCGTAGCGGTCGTCCCGAGAAAAGAACCTCCCAATTGCAATTGCGCATTGGGACCAAATACGATTCCGTTAGGATTCATTAAGAACAGATTGGCCTGACCCTGTGATTTTAGAATCCCGTCGATCGTAGAGAGTTGAGATCCCGTGACCCGACTAAAAATAGTTTGAATATCCAGCGCATTATTGAAAATAGCAGAGCCACCTGTGGGCACTGAGAACTGGCTAAAACTATGAAAAAGATGGTTGCCCGATCGGGTTCCATTGTTAATCTGAAACGTAGTCCCCGTTTGAGTGACTTGGGTTCCGAGAGTCGAATCTGGAACCACTTGAGCAATTGCATGTTCAGTCATTCCCCAGACTACCGTAAGCATCATTGCGCTGGATACGATCGCTTTCATAGTCAAGTCATCTCTAATTTCACCCTGTTATCGTTCCCAATGGTGAAGTTAGACTATCAATGGAGTCATTTCAGGGTTTCAATCGCTTTATTGAGGGTTGCCGATGCTACAGGTTGCTATGGGTTGAAGTCCGATCGGTTGTGCGGCTACCAACGCAATTGTGCCTGATTCATTGATGTGTAATGCACTCGCTTCGATCAGGGAATGGGTTGGATTGACCGCCGCAATAGGAACAGATAAAGGGGTTGCGGTGAGGGGGCGGAGGTCATTCCACGATCGATCGCTACCCCGTTTTTTTGGGCCTTGCGGAATTCCACCTCGTCCGGTGGCAATGAATGAACTTGTTTTAGCATTGCCACAGCGATCGGCAATTTGGCGACTCGAATCCACCACATCAACAGGAAGTGTGTTTAATGAATTGGCAGGATTGATCCCAATGGTGTTCACTTGAACATTGCCGCTGATGCCAAATTCTGAACTTGCAGTGATATCGTTTTCAGGGGTCAGCGCCGTGCGATACTTTAATCCCAAAATACTCCGAGTGCTGATTTGAATATTGCCTCCTTTCCCTTTTAGAGCATTAGCAACAATGTCACTATTTTCGAGTCCCACAACGATCGGCGATTGAATAGTGATGTTACCGCCTTTACCTGCCCCGCCTGCCGTCGCCGTAATCGAACTCCGATCGCGCAATAACAGCGTTTGGGTTTGCAAGGATAGATTGCCTCCTTCTCCAACCGCAGTCGCCGCCTTAATTGTGCTGCCTCCCTTCAAAGTGATGAAGTTCGCATTGACCTGCAAGGTACCAGCATTGCCTAATCCCTCGTTATCGACCTTAATGGTTGCGCCATTGAGGAGGCTCAACGATGGCGTGTTGATGGTCACACTGCCTGCTGCTCCACTGGGAATGGGCGGCAATCCCAGCCGTTGTTGAATCTCGCGCGAAACCATAGTTGCCGCCGACGCAATGGCACTCCCGTCGATCGCTCCGTTCAACAAAAGCCCACTACCACTCACTTCGATCGATCGAGTGGCATTGATCGTCAAGTTGCCAGCATTTCCACTCGCTAGTGTTGATGTGTTAACGGTGCCCCCACGAGTGACGCTTAAGGTCTGGGTCTGAATACTCAAGTTGCCTGCATTGCCTGATCCTAAAGCCGATACCGTCAAGAGGGTAGCCTGTCTAGAGAATGGGCTGACGCCATCAACTTTGATCGTATTGGCAACCACGACGACATCCCCGCCGAGTTTGCTGCCAAAGTTAGAAGCCGCAATAATTCCACCATTTAAAATGTTAAGTTCATCCGCCGAAATCGTCAGTATTCCAGCATTGCTTTGATCTAAGGTTGAAACCGCAATTCTAGTGCGGATAGCGGGATTGATGTCGGCTTGTCCATCAATTTGAAGGGTGGAGGCATTGATCGCTACATTACCCGCTTGACTTTTACCGAAGGCTCTAGCATGAATCATCGCCGTATGCGATAGGGCGATTTGAGGCGCGGCGATCGTTATCTCTGCGCCCGTTCCTGCAAGCACATCATGGATCAGAAAGCTCCCAAACTTCCCGAATTGATCCACTCCAGATAGTTGAAAAGTCTCAGACGCTTTAATCTGAATCCTTCCTGGCGGCTGAAATCCCTGAGTGACCATCAGCGCGATCGAGCCATTAAGAATCTGAATCGTCTTGCCCACGAGCTGAATGTTCGTGTTACCTGCTCCACTGGCCTCCAGTAACGATCGATTGGTGATCTGGATATCTCTGTAGGATTGTAGGGAATCCGCGTTCAAGTGCCAACCTTGAGAAGCGGTTGCTAGGCTGACATTGCCATTGGCACCACTCAGAACTGCTAGACTTCCCTGTGGTGCGGAAAGAACACCGCCATTCAATGTCACGTTGCCCCCGACGAGCGCTAAAGTTTGATTAGGCTTAACCTGTAATCCTGCTGGTTGTGGGTTGGTTCTGATGACGGGCGAATAAGTACTCTGTAACTGTAGTTTGTGCCCCGTTCCGTTAACCTCGATCGCTCCTGGATTTGTCCCCATTTGAAGTCCGATCGGCACGTTCACACTCAACAATGCAGGCGTTGCATTCACGGTATTGAATTCAAGCCCATCGGCAAACTTAATCGCACTCGCCGTTGTTCCAACAAATGACCCACCGAGGTTTAATTGCGCATTCGGTCCAAATACAATCCCGTTGGGATTCATTAAAAATAGATTCGCACTACCTTGGGTTTTTAAAATACCGTCAATGTTAGACAGTTGGAATCCCGTCACACGACTGAAGATATTTTGTACATCTGTCGCGTTATTAAAAATTGCAGAGCCATTCGTAGGGATTGAGAATTGGCTGAAACTATGGAAAAGGTTGTTGCCCGATCGGGTTCCATTGTTGATCTGAAATACCGCGCCAGATTGAATTACTTGGGTTCTTACAGTCGTATCCGGTACAACTTGAGCAATGACCCGATCGTCGATCGAGAGCACACCCACTAGTACAGCAACTGGCCCAAATAATACCCGTTTCATAGCTAACCTTAGATCAATGATTGTGCTTAGAGTGCCCCGATCGAACTTGTCACCCCACAGGTCAGGCTTTCGTCAAATTAAGGTCGATTGCGAAATGGTATCGTTGATGTAATGAGTGATCGCAAATTATGAGTCAATATCAAGATGATGACTTCTCCAAAGCCTATACAACCGCCCTCTACCAGACCAAGGGCGAAGTCCAGACCAACGTTCGAGTCAAGAGTGACGAGAGCTTAGAAATAGATCTGCTATTCGTTGGAAATCCTCAAAGCAAAGCTTGGGCCACCGAGGATCTAGGCGTCTTCGACCAAATGATGCGCGTCCATCCCACGATCGTCATCGAGCATTACAGCGGCTATCTAAACGCCGACCATATCATCCGATGCGTCACTCGTATGGACCTCTACGTCAGTGGAGAAAAGAAAGAAGCCAAAAAACGGGGCGATTCCCGTTCCGGGAGGCTTTCTGCTTTGCAGAGGCTTCGCCAACGCCAACGCTTCTCCGACGCCCAAAGACCCTTCACCTGGATGTTGGCGACGGGCTGTAGTGAGACGATATTGCGATCGTTTGGGGCGACGCTAGACTCAGGGATGGGTGCCGGGATTTACAGGCTGGTTTCAGGACTGAGGATGGGTGTCGTGGTGATTCGAGAGCTACCAGAAAGCCCTGAGACTCTGTGGTTGCGCGGGTTAGGCAAAGACAAAATATTGACCAATGCCTTTGCTAATATTAGACGACTACCCGACACAAAGCGAGAGCGAAATGATATTGTAGAAATATGCATCAAGCACTTCAAATATTTGGTTGAGAAATCGGAAACGGGATTATCTGAACAAGAGGAGAACTTTATGAAGACCATGCAAGAGATTGACACCATTTACCGGGCTGAGATGAGTCGGGCTAGGCAGGAAGGCCAGAAAGAAGGCCAGAAGGAAGGCCAGAAAAACGGGAAAGTAGATCTGATTCTTTACCTGTTGAATCGACGGGTAGGAACTGTATCGATCGATCTTCAAGACAAAATAAAGGCATTACCATTGGCGCGATTGAACAACTTAGCTGAAGATCTAATGGATTTCTCGCAGGTGCAAGATTTGGTCAGTTGGTTTGATCGCTGCAAAGACTAGTCCAATCGCCCCACCCCTTCAGTCGATCGGACTCACTGCCATCAACACCTATTTCCAAAGCGCTGATTTCATAATTGGTCCTGCAATAATATTCGAGGCTATTGTTCGGCGATCGAACTTGTTCCTATCCCACAAGTTGTTGTTGAAAGCGGGACAATGGGTTTGGCCGCAACGAGTACAGTCGAACCTGACTCATCTACCTGAATAGCACTGGCTTCAACGATCGGTTGGATGGGTGGTGTGATTGAAACGCTTTGAATAGTGGACATGGCTGTAGTGAGCGGACGAAGATCATGCCAGGGACGATCGCTTCCTTTCTTTCTCATGGGATCTTGCGGAATTCCACCTCGTCCGGTGGCAATGAATGAACTTTGGCGTTGCATAATTAGTGTATGAGTTAAGGTGAATCCTGATGAAATGCCCTGAATGTAAATCGAGTCATATCCGTAAGAACGGGATCAAAAAAGGTAAACAAAATCACATCTGTGTAGATTGTCTTCGCCAGTTTGTCATTCGGAATGCAGCCCCT